>JALFCH010000151.1 GCA_022771245.1 Rikenellaceae bacterium
TTGAAATCGAAGGACATCTGAAGCAGTTCTTCAGGCTTGAGACCTGCACACCAGCAGGTGATGTCATATCCCTGGAAACTGAACTGGGTGGGTTCTGTGCCCATCAGCGCCCGATAGGCTTTCACAAATTCTATGGTATTCGGATTGTCGTAATCAATCCAGTATGCAAGACTTACGTGGAGATTGTTGTCGTGCAGATTGGCGACTTCCAGGTCAAAACTTCTCACTTTGGATGTGCAGTAGATCTCCACCTTATTGTTTTCGTGTGAGAGCAGGTTGACGTTTCTGATCACATCGTTTACAAATGCTTCGTTTTCGGATGCTATGAGGAAACGTGTAATCTTCCCCTCGGGACAAACCTCTTTCCTGAACTTTTCAATTATGTCGCGGCCCTCCAGTATATTGTAACTTATCGTGCCATATTTTGTTTCAGTGAGGTTGAGAATGTTCACAAGTTCTTCCATACCGGATTCCTTCCTTGCACTCTTCTCCTTCACCAGCACTATCCTGTCTCCTTCAGCCGTCTCTTGAATTAGCCACTGAATCAGGTCGGCGTACTGTACTGCGTGAGGGGTGGGTGCCTGAATGAGATTTCCGTAGCGGGAAGTCAGCTGGGCTGCACGAGGGTCGAGGGGCGAAATGACCGGAGTCGTCCCTGCAATTTCGCAGGTGCGTGCAAGGTCATCCGGAGAAACAGGTCCTATGATATAGTCAAAGTTTCTCAATTCCGTGGCCTTGAGCTGATCGGAGGAATCGAAGACCTTGAGTTGTACATCCATACCTTCAGAACTGATTTTCTTAACAGCCATCAACACCCCGCTGTAGAAGTCGAATGAGGAAATGCTCGGATTGGCGCTCCTTGCCTTGAAAGGCAGCACCAGCGCGAGATTGAGCTGCTTTTTCTTGAAGGTCAGGTGTGAATCTTCTTCGGGAATCCTGTCGTTTTCATCCGGAGTGAGCTCCGGCCTCTGACCGCTTTCTGTGGAGACCGTGTCCTGCAGTTGCTGAGGAACTGACACCTGTGCGTGATGCTTGGGAACGGAAGAAGTCCTTGCAGGTATTATCAATACGTCCCGCGACTTGATTTTGCCGTCCTTTATGCCGTTTGCCTGAACAAGGTCTTCAACGCTCACCTTGAATTTTTCCGCAATGCTTTCAAGGGTGTCGAACCAGCGCACCACATAAGTCTCACTTTCTTGGGACTTTCTCTCTGCATTGCCTTTATTGTCCGGAACCGGTATCAGTATGATTGCATTTTTCCTCAGACCGGATTCCGTCAGCCCCGGATTGGCTGCCTGAATGTCGGCAATGCTCACGCCATATACCTTGCTTATGGAATAGAGTGTCTGTTTCTCCAGCACCACGTGGGAATAGTAGATTTTTCCGTTCACCTTGACCTTCTCCCTCGAAACCGTCACTGGTGTGGGAGTGTAAGATTGAGCATACGAAGACGTCCCGGCCAGACACAGGCTCAAAGCCAAACCATATATGATTTTGCGTATCTGCATTCTTAGTTCTTGTTAAAGTGATTTAATGAAAGAGACCAGTTGCTTTGCGAAGTTGTTCCACGAAAGTCTTTCTTTTTCTTTTCTTATGGCTGCTATGCAGTCCTCCTTCACCGAAGGATGGGAAAAATAGTGCCCTATGGCCGCTGCAATGGCCTGTGGACTGCACTGTTCTGACACGATTCCCGTGCCTCTCTCGCCGATTGTCTCCTTTAATCCTCCCACATCTGTCACTATCATAGGCACTTCGAAGTGGTACGAGACTGCGCTGATTCCGCTTTGGGTTGCTGAACGGTATGGCAGAACGGTCACATCGGCTGCTGAGAACCAGAGCGGCACTTCCTCATCGGGTATATAGTCCAGTTTCTTGAGTATCCGCAAGCCCGAATCCGGAATTTCGTCAATCAGTTGACGGTATCTGTCAAAACTTCCATATGGCTCCCCGGCGATGGTAAGATGGTATTCCGGCCCCAGAAGTTTGAATGCCTCAAGCAGGATATCCAGTCCTTTGTATTCGCGTATCAGTCCGAAAAACAGGATGTTGCGCTTGTCGGTAGGAATGCCGAGACGGTGACAGGCTTCGTCTCTGTCTATCTTTTGTCCGAAATGAGAGTAGAGAGGGTGCTGTATGATGCTGTGAGGCCTGCTCCAGCCTAATTTGAGCAGATCTTGAGCAACCGCACCGCAGAGGGTAACGGCTCCGTCCAGACCGGACAGAAAGTATCTGGTGAGCGGAGTGTCGAAAAAGCGTTGCTCGTGGGGGACAACGTTGTCCAAAATGCCCACCACCTTGCAGTTTTTCCTCAGTCTCCGGCAGACATAGCCCAGGGAAGGCCCGAACCAGGACATCCAGTAGCGTACAAGCAATACGTCCGGCCCCCATTCACGTATTTTTTCGGCGGCACGGACGTATGTTATCGGATTTGCCGTGTCCAGAACTGCCTCACTCGGAATCTTCTCCGCAGTGTCTTCCTCCGTGACATACTGTGTCTTGCCCGGGAAGAGCAGTTCAGGATACTGTCTTGAAAAATTGAATGCCTTCACCTCGTGCTGCTTCACCAGTTCCTTGTAAAGACAAGCATTGAACTGGGAAATTCCTCCCCTGAAGGGATAGAAGCAGGACAGAATGGCTATCTTCAAAATTATTTCTGGCTTTTGGTTGCGATGTACTCCTCGTTGAGTCCTGCGATGACTGCATCTGTGATGTCGAGGGTGGTGTCGGCGGTGATGACCGGAGCGCCTCCCTGGTTGGTGAGAATCATTGCATAGCCCATATCCTCGTTGTATTTGTCGAGCCAGGTCTTGATTGCGTCAGCAAGCTGGTTCATCATCACAATCTGCTCTTCCTGAATCTCTGCCTGTTTCTGCTGGGCATAAGCATTGAAGTCTTCCTGAGCCTTCTGGAGCTTCTGTCCGTTTACCTCCGCAACTGATCTGGTCATAAGACCCTTGTTCATCTTGTCCTGATAGTCGGCAATGTCCTTTTCCAGTTTCTTGCCCCTGCGGTTGATTTCGGCCTGAATGTTCTGGACCTTGGTCTCAACTACAGACCTCTTGTCGTTGGCCATATCATATTCCTGAAGAATCCTGTCCAATTCCACATAGACGATTTCTCCGGCGTGGGCCTCTCTTTCCTCGGCAGCGGCCTGTGGTCTTTCGGCAGCTTTTCCGTTCTTGATTGAAATGATGCCGAATGAAACGGCAGCAGCAAGGGCAATAACACTGATAATCAGAGTTATAATGTCGATTTTTTTCATTTGTAATTATTGTTAATTGTTATTGTTCAAACCCAAAATAAGCCTTGGATTACCTATGGAACAATTCCGCAGCAACCGATATGGCCATAATTCTGCAAATATAGGTATTTTTTATCTATAAATATGAGCGCATTATGCAACTTAATAAAGTTAATGCGGGAAAAGTCTTATCTGAGGCAGTCCAGATAGGTGCGTATGGTCTTTTCCAGACCCCAATAGAGGGCATCGCAGATGATGGCGTGGCCTATTGAGACTTCATCGGTCCAAGGGATTTGCTGAACGAACCAGCGCAGGTTTTCGGAGTCGAGGTCGTGACCGGCGTTGAGGCCGAGTTTGCATTCGCGTGCTGCAACGGCTGCTTCGTAGTAGGGCTTAATGGCTTTTTCCGGTGAAAGAACATAGTCTTCTGCATATCCTGCCGTGTAGAGTTCCACCCTGTCGCAACCGCAAAGTGCCGCGCCTTCGACCATCTTGGGCTTAGGGTCCACGAAAATGGAAGTCCTTATGCCCAGTCGCTTGAACTCGGTGCAGATTTCCGTGAGGAAAGACCTGTGGTCCAATGTGTTCCATCCAGCATTGGAGGTCAGGGCATCCGGGGCGTCCGGCACGAGTGTTACCTGTGCAGGCCGCACTTCCTCCACCAGCGAGATAAAACTCGGGATGGGATTGCCCTCGATGTTCAGTTCTGTCTTTATCAAAGGCTTTATAGCCCTCACATCGGCGTATCTTATATGTCTTTCGTCAGGTCTGGGATGTACCGTAATGCCTTCTGCTCCAAAGGCTTCGCAATCCAGGGCAGCCTTCAGCACATCCGGTCTGTTTCCCCCTCGGGAATTGCGCAGAGTTGCGAATTTGTTGATGTTGACACTTAATCTTGTCATAATGCTTTCTCCTTTCAAGCTGCAAAAATATGCATAATTGTCAGAAACTTGTCAAAATTTCCTAATTTTGTGCGATTGTGTCGATGGGGCCCGTCAGGTGTCGGGATATATGGACGCAATATATGAGAGATTATGACAGCCATTTTATATAGAAACAGGGAACTGGTGCAATCAGAAGCCTTTGTGCGTTTTGAAAGCAGCCTGAGGGACAGGGGAATGGAACTCAAAGTTCTGCCTCTGGACAAGCTCGCGGCTGAAGGCGGGGTTGAGCTCGAGGGAGTGAAACTCATTCTCAGCGCAGGTGGGGACGGAACCTTCCTTTCGGCAGCCAGATATGCTTCCGTGAGGGGAATCCCGGTGCTCGGCGTGAATATGGGCAGGGTAGGCTTCCTGTCGGAGAACCGTCCTGAGGACGTGGTGCAGGCTCTTGAGGAGGGGAATCTGGAAGTGGAGGAATGTCCTATGCTCACGGCCACGGTGCGGCAGAACGGCAAGGAAAAGACTTTTGTCGCCTTGAATGAAATCACCGTGCACCGTCAGGGAGCTGCAATGCTGGGAGTTGAGGTGAAAGTGGGGGAGAATGCTCTTCCGACCTATTGGGCTGACGGACTGATAGTTGCAACATCCCTGGGCTCTACGGCCTATTCGCTCAGCGCAGGCGGTCCGATAGCCTTTCCCGGGTCTGGGGTGCTTATGCTCACTCCTATTGCCCCGCACAACCTGAACGTGCGCCCGCTCATCATTCCCCTGAACAATTCAGTCCGTATGAAATTCCACTCCAGGGACAGTCAGGTGGTGTTTTCGGCGGATAACGTGAACTTCAATATGGAGGCCGATGCGGAAGTTTCAGTCTCTTTGGCAGGATTTTCGCTAAAGCGGGTCCGCCTCTGCAAATCCAATTTCGTGAATGCTCTCACAAGCAAGCTCCATTGGGGCGAGGATATCAGAAACAGTCATTGAATTTTTATGAACCAGGAAAACAGAACACCGGTACACGTGTCCATAATAATGGACGGCAACGGAAGATGGGCGAAGGCCCGTGGCAAGGAACGCATCTACGGACATTTCGAAGGAGTCGAATCCGTCAGGGCCTGCACTGAAGCCAGCGTGGAGGAAGGAGTCAAATATCTTTCGCTGTATGCCTTTTCGGAAGAGAACTGGAACCGCCCGGAGGACGAAGTGGTGGGACTTATGTCATTGATGGCCAAATGTATGGCAAATGAACTCCCGACCTTTATGAAAAACGGGGTGAAATTCGTGGTGCTGGGCAATCTGGACCGTCTGGATGCCGAACTCCACGCCGAAATAAACCGTTGTATGGAGCTTACCTCGGCAAATGACCGTCTCACACTCATCCTTTTCCTGAGCTATTCCGGCAAATGGGACATACACCAGGCCGCGAAGAGGATGGTTGCAGATGCCCTCGCATCCCCCGAAGCTGCTGAAAAAATCCTGAATTCCGGTCTGTCTGTCTTCGATGAATATCTCGTGACAGCGGGTATCCCGGACCCTGACCTGATCATCCGCACTTCCGGTGAAACCCGTCTGAGCAATTACCTTTTGTGGCAGGCAGCCTATTCAGAATTCCTCTTTGTGGACACTCTGTGGCCCGATTTCCGCAAACCTGAGTTCCGTCAGGCGCTCAAAGCTTATGCTTCCCGTGACCGACGCTATGGTAAAGTGAAATAATTTGTCTATATTTGCAGGTTGCTTTGCCTTTGCGGCGGCTTGGACTGGCGGAAGGCGTGTTAGGAATTCAGAATATTGAACGACAGATGACTATAAGATTGAGAGTTTTCTCCTGTTTGGTGTTGCTGCTGGTTCTGTCAACCATTAAGGCAGTTGCACAGTCCGATGTGATGGTGGATTACAACAACCCGCGAACCTATGTGGTGGGAGGTGTCACCGTCGAAAACAACAACTACATACACAAGGACCAGATAATCCAGGTCAGCGGACTCCGCAAGGGTATGGAAGTGACTGTGCCAGGCGAGTTCTTTTCGCAGATGATTGACAAGATCTGGAGCAGACGCTATTTTGAGGATGTTTCAGTCTCGATTGATTCACTCTGTCCCACAAGAGATACTGCATTTTTCAAAATCCGTGTTCAGGAACGTCCGAGAGTCTCCGCGTGGACCTTTTCAGGCATAAAGAGCGGTGACCAGAAGGACCTTAAGGAAAGGCTCAACCTCAAGCAGGGAGGAGTTTTTTCCGAATATGTGGAAAAAACATCCATAGACATCATTAAGCGTTTCTACGATGAAAAAGGTTACAACAACGCGGAGGTTGTCGTGATGACCAAGAAGGACACCGCCGTGGCAGGAGCCATAAGGGTGAACTTCCACATTGACCGCAAGGAAAGGGTGAGAATCAAGAAGGTGGATTTCGGAGGACCGTACGAGAACATCAAGGAATACAAGCTCGTCAAGAGTATGGACAAGACCAGGGACTGGCGACTCCAGAATTTCTTCAAGTCCAAGAAATTCAATGAAAAAGAATATCAGAACGACAAGCGCGGGCTCATCGAGGCCTTCAACGAGGCCGGTTACAGGGATGCCCGTCTGCTCAGCGATACTGTCTATTTCATCGAGCCCGGCAAACTGAAGGTAGAACTCAAGGTGGACCAGGGAAAGAGATACTATTTCAGAAATATCACCTGGACCGGAAATTCCGTCTATACCGCCGAAACCCTGAACGAGATACTTCAGATCAAGAAGGGCGATGTCTATGACGTGATTACTATGCAGAAGCGTCTGTTCGGAGGTGGAAAGCAGAATGAATACGATGTGTCCAAGTTATATAGAGACAACGGTTACCTCTTCTTCAACATCCAGCCCGTGGAACTTGCCGTGGCTGGCGACTCCGTGGATGTGGAAATGAGAGTGGTTGAGGGCAAGCAGGCCATATTGAACAATATCATCATCAACGGAAACGACCTCACCAACGAAAGGGTGGTCCGCCGTCAGGTATTCACCCGTCCGGGCTATCTCTTCTCCCAGTCGGATTTCGAGAGATCCATCAGGGAAATAGCCTCAATGGGACAGTTCGACCCTGAGTCCATCACCGACCCGAACAAGGGCTATTCCATCATCCCCAACCAGATGAACAACACCGTGGACATAGTCTATAATGTCACGGAGAAACCATCCAGCCAGCTGGAACTCTCCGGAGGATGGGGAGGAAACACATTCGTGGCCACGGTTGGAGTGAGCTTCAACAACTTCTCCACCCGCCGTTTCTTCGACAAGACCGCGTGGAGGCCTGTGCCCCTCGGAGATGCCCAGAACCTCGCTTTCAGGTTCCAGACCAACGGTACCTACTACACCTCGCTTTCGGCCAGCTTCTCCGAGCCGTGGCTCTTCGGAAAGAAACCGACTTCGCTTAATCTGAGCCTCTACTACACACGTCAGACCAACTCCTACCTCGCCTTCAACATCCTGAACAACGACCAGTTTATGGAGGTTTACGGTTTCGCGGCAGGTCTGGGTACCCGTCTGAAATGGCCGGACAACTATTTCGTCCTGTACAACCAGCTCAGCTGGCAGACCTACAAACTTCAGGACTGGCAGTACAACTTCCTGTTCAACACAGGTATATCGCACAACTTCAACTGGCTCATAAGCCTTTCGAGAAATTCCACCGACCAGCAGATTTATCCTCGTCAGGGTTCGGATTTCTCCTTCTCCCTGCAGCTCACTCCGCCATACTCCCTCTTCCGCAAGACCGGTCTGAAGGGCTATGACGACGAAGGCAACCCTGTGATGGCATCCAACTGGAAGGAAATCAACTATAACCTCTATTCATCCGAGGACAGATACAAGTGGATTGAGTACCACAAATGGCAGTTCAAGGGTTCCATCTACACCAAGCTCGTGGGCGACCTCGTCCTGATGGCAAGGGTGCAGTTCGGTTACCTCGGCTACTATAACAGAAACTGGGGCTATTCTCCATTCGAGGGCTTCCGCGTGGGTGGTGACGGTATGTCCGGTTACGATACCTACGGTTCCGACATCATTTCCCTCCGAGGATATGAGAACTACTCCCTCACTCCGACCAGCACCTCGCAGTACAACACCTCAGGCAACTATTACTCCGGTAACGTTTACGACAAATTCACTGTCGAGTTGCGTTATCCTGTGGTGCTCCAGCCGCAATCGACCATCTATGTGCTGGGCTTCCTGGAGGCCGGTAACTGCTGGGCTGACATCAGAAATTTCAATCCTTTCCAGGTCAAGAGGTCTGCCGGTGTGGGCGTGAGGGTATTCCTGCCTATGATCGGACTCCTCGGTGTGGACTGGGGATGGGGATTTGACGATCCTGTGAACGGAAAGAGCCAGTTCCACTTCGTAATAGGACAGCAGTTCTGATAGATTGGTTCAATAATTGTTATGGAGCACCCCGGTTTTCATTTTCAAGGAAAATTAAATTAACAGATATGAAAAAGATTCTAACGATTTGTGCCGCCCTCTTCGTTGCGGCTTCCGCATTTGCCCAGACCAAAACTGGCTATGTGAACACCACCGAACTCATTCAGCTCCAGCCGGCTATGGACACTGTCCGTACTCAACTTGAGAGCGCTCAGAAGGAAACCTACGAGACCTATCAGGCTATGATTGAGGAGTATCAGACCAAGGCTACCACTTTCCAGCAGAAACAGGCATCCTGGACTCCTGCCATCAAGGAAAGCAAGCAGAAGGAACTCAATGAGATAGGCAACAGAATCCAGGAATTCGAGCAGTCTGCCAACCAGGATCTCCAGCAGATGCAGCAGGTTCTTCAGGCTCCTATCTACCAGAAGGTGAACGAAGAGATTCAGAAACTTGCAAAGGCAAAGGGACTGGCTATGGTATTCGATATCGCTTCCGCTACCGTGCTTTACATCGATCCTGCCCAGAGCATCGACCTCACTCCTGAACTCAGGACAATACTCGGCATTCCTGAAGGTCGCACCCTTCAGTCTTTGCAGGAGGAACTTCAGGCTAAAGCTGCTGCCCAGCAGCAATAGCAATAATTTGCAAAAAGGGTGATTTCTGCGTTACGCTCCTTGTCAAAATCCTCACAACCGAAAGGTTGCTCCGGTATTTGCCTGCGTTGCAAGCCTTGAAATCCCTCCTTTTATCAAATTATTGTAACAAGTGGAAATTACCACTTCCACCCACGCCACAATAACACACTATATAACACTACATACATAATGCAACACAAAGTAATTGATACTGACGATGTTGTGATTAGATTTGCAGGAGACTCAGGTGACGGTATGCAGCTCACCGGGTCTCTTTTTGCTAACACCTCCGCCAGCATAGGCAACGGTCTCTCGACCTTTCCCGACTATCCGGCAGAAATCAGGGCCCCTCACGGAATTGTTGCGGGCGTGTCCGGATTTCAGGTCCACATAGGCAATACCAAAGTCAATACCCCGGGCGACTACTGCGATCTCCTTGTGGCGATGAATCCGGCGGCTCTGATGGCCAACGCCAAATGGTGCAAGCGCACCGCAATGATTATTCTGGACATAGACTCCTTCCAGCACGATGACATAGTCAAGGCCGGTTTCAAATCAGACGATCCCATCTCCGAGATGTATCTGGACGACAGGACCATAATCGCCGCCCCGATTTCAAAGCTCACTCAAGAAAGCCTCAAGGACAGTGGCCTGGATTTCAAGACCATAAACAAGTGCAAGAATATGTTCACTCTGGGTATGGCCTGTTTTATCTACAGCCGCCCTTTGGACTATATCTACTCCTATCTGGACAGTAAATTTGCAAAGAAGCATCCGGAGCTTATAGCTCCCAACCGCAAGGTGCTTTTCGACGGCTACAATTATGCCTCCAATATCCACGCAATCCCCAATACCTACAGAATAAAGCCTGCCAAATTGGAATCCGGCAAATGGCGCAACATCACCGGCAATCAGGCCACTGCCTGGGGCTTGATGGCAGCAGCCGAGAAATCCGGACTCCAGCTTTTCTGCGGTTCCTATCCGATTACTCCAGCCACGGCCATACTCGAGGAATTGGCCCTTTGGAAGAGCTTGGGAGTCAAGACTATGCAGGCTGAGGATGAAATTGCAGGTATATGTACTGCAATAGGAGCTGCCTTTGCCGGTTCTCTGGCCGTGACCACCACTTCCGGACCCGGACTCTCCCTCAAATCGGAGGCCCTGGGACTTGCTGTGATGACCGAACTGCCTCTGGTCGTGGTGGATGTGCAGAGGGCAGGTCCCTCCACGGGAATTCCGACCAAGACAGAACAGACCGACCTGAATCAGGTGCTCTACGGACGCAACGGGGAATGTCCTCTGGTGGTGATGGCTGCACGCACTCCTTCCGACTGTTTCTATGCCGCTTTTAATGCCGCCAAAATTGCAGTTGAGCATATGACCCCTGTGGTGCTTATGAGCGAGGGCTATCTGGCCAACGGTTCCGAACCATGGCACATCCCAAGGATGAATGACCTTCCTCAAATTGTGCCTCCTTTTGCCCGTCCGACAGACCAGCCTTTCGAACCTTTTGCCCGCGATCCGCAGACCTTTGTGCGCAGGTGGGCAGTGCCTGGAATGGCCGGATTTGAACACCGGGTGGGCGGACTGGAGAAAAATACCGCAGGCGTGTTGAGTTCCGACCCTGCAAACCACGAGAAAATGGTCTGGGAGAGGGCCGAGAAGGTGCGCCGGGTGGCAGATGTCATCCCTCCACTGAATGTGGAAGGGGCACAGGACGCGGAACTGCTCATTGTGGGCTGGGGAGGTACTTATGGACATCTCCGTTCTGCATTGGACGGCTTGGAAAAGGAGTTGCCCGGGAAAGTGGCCCTGGCCCATTTCGACTACATCAACCCTCTTCCGTCCAACACGGCCGAAGTTTTCGCAAAGCATTCCCACATTCTGGTCTGTGAACTCAATTCGGGCCAGTTTGCCGGATGGTTGAGGACGATGTTGCCTCAATTCAACTATCTCCAGTGCAACAAGGTGCAGGGACAGCCTTTCCTTGTGCACGAAATCACCGATGCAGTCAGGAATATTTTGTCAAAGGAGGAATAGCTATGCCAAGATATACTTTCAAGGAATTCAAATCAGACCAGCAGGTGCGCTGGTGCCCCGGTTGCGGTGACCACGCGGTGCTTACGGCCCTGCAGAGAGCCCTTCCGGATGTGACCGAAATCCTGGGCTACGGCAAGGAACGCTATGTGGTGGTATCGGGCATAGGCTGCTCTTCCAGATTGCCCTATTATATGAACACCTATGGCTTCCACTCCATCCACGGTCGCGCCACAGCCATATCCACAGGCATCAAAGTGGCCAATCCCAACCTCACCGTGTGGCAGGCCTGTGGTGATGGAGATGCCCTTGCAATAGGCGGAAACCATTTCATCCACGCAATACGCAGGAACATAGACATCAATATCATACTTTTCAACAACCAGATATACGGACTCACCAAGGGGCAGTATTCGCCGACCTCCAAGTTTGGCGCAATCACCAAGACCTCGCCCTACGGCACCGTGGAGCATCCCTTCAATCCGGGCTCACTCGTACTCGGAGCCAAAGGAACCTTCTTTGCCCGCAGTATAGATGTGAATGTGGCGCTGAGTCAGGAGATTATGACCGAGGCGGCCAAGCACGACGGATGCTCAGTGATGGAGATGCTCACCAACTGCGTGATTTTCAATAATGGAGCCCATTCTGCCCTGACCGATAGGGAAACTATGGCGGACCGTACCATAGTTCTGCGTCACGGAGAGAAAATGCTTTTCGGCAAGAATAGGGACAAGGGACTGATGCTCGACGGAATGGGGCTTAAGGTCGTGACCGTAGGTGAGGACGGAATCACTTTGGACGATATTCTCACCCACGATGCCACTACCGTCAATGCCGGAATACATATGATGCTTGCGGATATGAAATATCCGGACTATCCCGTGGCGCTCGGAGTCATACGCAATGTCGCTGAGCTGACCTATGACGACGGGGTAAGGGACCAGATTGAGCAGGTGAGGGCCCAGTCCCAAATCCGCTGTATGGATGATTTGCTCAACAGCGGCAACACTTGGACAGTTGATTGACAACCACACCGGCACAAAGCCGGAAGACTAATACCAATGCTATGAAAACCAGTAAGATAATGGCCTCATTGGAGGCAAAGTACGGCGAACAGAAGGAGTATCTCCAGGCTGTGCGCGAAGTGCTTGAAACGATTGAAGACACTTACAATCAGCATCCTGAATTCGAGGATGCCAAAATCGTGGAAAGGCTCGTGGAGCCGGACCGCATCTTCACCTTCAAGGTGACCTGGGTGGATGACAGGGGCGAAATCCAGGTGAATACGGGCTACAGGGTGCAGTTCAACTGTGCCATAGGCCCATACAAGGGCGGACTCCGCTTCCATCCTGCTGTGAACGTCTCGATGCTCAAGTTCCTCGGCTTTGAGCAGACTTTCAAGAATGCCCTCACAACCCTGCCTATGGGCGGCGGCAAGGGCGGTTCCGACTTCAATCCTAAGGGCAAGTCTGATGCCGAGATAATGCGTTTCTGTCAGGCATTTATGCTGGAACTCTGGCGCAATATCGGTCCTGATACGGATGTGCCTGCGGGTGACGTTGGAGTGGGCGGAAGAGAAATCGGCTACCTCTTCGGAATGTACAAGAAACTCGCACGCGAACACACAGGAGTGCTCACAGGCAAGGGTATGGACTGGGGCGGTTCGCTCATCCGTCCGGAAGCCACGGGTTTCGGAGCTGTCTATTTCGTGCAGCATATGCTCCATCACGCAGGGGACGACATCAAGGGCAAGAAAGTGGCCATTTCCGGCTTCGGCAACGTGGCCTGGGGAACTGCAAAGAAGGCAACTGAACTGGGCGCACAGGTCATTGCCATCTCAGGACCTGACGGAGTCATCTACGACCCCGAGGGAATGAACGACGAGAAAATCGCCTATATGCTTGAACTCAGGGCTTCCAACAACAATGTGGTGGCTCCTTTTGCTGACAGATTCCCGTCGGCGACCTTCACCCCGGGCAAGAAGGCGTGGAGCATCAAGTGCGACATCGCTATGCCTTGCGCATTCCAGAACGAACTCGAAGAAGCTGATGCGAAGGAGCTGATAGCCAACGGAGTGCAGCTGGTGGCGGAGGTTTCCAATATGGGATGCACACCTGAGGCCATAGCTGCCTTCCAGAAAGCTGGCATCAACTTCGCTCCGGGCAAGGCTGTGAATGCCGGCGGAGTGGCAACTTCCGGACTGGAGATGACCCAGAACGCAATGCACCTGTCCTGGAGTGCCGAGGAGGTGGATGCAAAACTGCATTGGATAATGAAGAGCATACACGAAACCTGCGTGAAACACGGCACCGAAGCTTCCGGTTATGTAAATTATGTCAAGGGAGCGAATATAGCCGGGTTTATGAAAGTTGCCAGGGCTATGCTCGACCAGGGCGTCATTTAGCCTTATTATTTGAGGATTACTTAGTCCGATAACGAGTTATATCGCTGATTCCGATTGCCGTTATCGGATTATTTTGTAAATTTGCGCCGCTTTGCGTCTGTGCAGGCAGAATCCTGATAATCAAAAATAAAATATATGTCAGACAAGAAATTTTCAGTCAAGTACTTTGTGCTTCTGCCGCTTGTGATTGCGGTGACACTTTTCCTGTGGTTGGTTCCCATAGACTTCTTCGGTGTTGAAGGGCTTAACGTGGTACAACAGAGGATGATAGCCATTTTTGCTTTCGCCGCACTTATGTGGATGTTTGAGATTATACCTGCCTGGACAACGTCAGTGGTGATTATAGTTCTGATGCTTCTGACGATTTCCAACAAGGGTTTCGGATTATTCTTAAACAATGTGAATGACGGAAGCGTTTTCATTGACTATACGGCAGTTATGGCTGCTTTTGCCAATCCTATAATAATGCTCTTCCTCGGAGGCTTCGTCCTTGCGATAGCTGCGACAAAGGTGGGCCTGGATGTGCAACTCGCGAAGATTCTCCTCAAGCCTTTCGGTACCAATCCGAAGACTGTGATGCTCGGCATCCTCTGCGTGGTGGCAATGTTCTCCATGTTTATGAGCAACACGGCCACAGCTGCAATGATGCTTGCCTTCCTCACCCCTGTACTGAAATCCCTGCCTGCAGACGGCAAGGGCCGTATCGGGCTTGCACTTGCGATTCCTGTGGCAGCAAACATCGGAGGAATAGGAACCCCTATCGGAACCCCTCCAAACGCCATCGCCCTTGGTTATCTGAACGATATGGGAATGGGTGTGACTTTTATGGATTGGATGCTTCGTATGGTACCTTTTGTGATTGTGATGATTCTCATCGCGTGGGGGCTCCTTCTGGTTCTTTTCCCGTTCAAGGCCAAGAAAATCGAACTCAAGATTGAAGGCGGAGCAAAGCCGGGGCACCACACAATAGTGGTTTATGTCACTTTTGCCCTGACCATTCTGCTTTGGATTACCGAACAGTGGACCGGCATCAACTCCAACATCGTGGCTCTCATCCCGTTTGCAGTTTTTTCTGCGACCGGTGTCATTGACAAGAAGGACCTTTCCGAAATAGAGTGGTCTGTGCTCTGGATGGTTGCCGGAGGTCTTGCTCTCGGAGTCGGCCTTATGAAGACCGGCCTTGCAAGCACTCTTGTGAACGCAATTCCATTCTCAAGTATGTCTCCTTTCCTCGTAATGGTGGCTGCAGGCGTTATCGGATACCTCATTTCCAACTTCCTTTCACATTCTTCCGCAGCCAATCTGCTTTGCCCGATTATCGCGGTTATCGGAAGCGCATTGTCGGTTGAACTGGAGCCTTTCGGAGGCGTGCGCGCCCTGCTCATAGGTCTTGCGATCTCCACCTCTGTGGCTATGCTCCTTCCTATCTCCACCCCTCCTAATGCCATTGCCAGCTCCACCGGTCTGGTCGAGACCAAGGATATGCTCAAGGTCGGTGTCGTTATGGGCGTCGTAGGACTCGTGCTGGGATATGCCCTGCTTATGATTGTGGGCTTCTAAGTAATCCTCAAAATATTATTTTCATATTACTAAAAGATTGTCGATTTTTCAGGTTACTGAGATGACTAAATTTCAAATAATTGCATTTGCACTTCTGCCGCTGTTGTCCCTGCCGGGGCTGTCAGCGGCAGAAAAGGATAGTGACAGGACCGAGCGTCAGCCGTCCAAAGTGAAGGAACACATACTCGGCCACTACAAACTCTACGGCTTCGTGCGCAACTATATGTCCTACGACAACCGCGAGTCTCTTGCCGGTACCGGTGACCTCTATTACTATCTGCCCAAGGACCGTAACCTCAATCAGGCAGGGGAGGACCTGAATCAGAAGAACCAGTTCCGTTTCCTTGCCATAACTTCCCGTTTAGGAGTGAACGTTAGCGGTTACAAGGCGGGAAACACAGAATTCGGTGGCAAGATTGAAGCCGATTTCTATGCGGGACTCAGCGGAGTGACCGGCACCGCTACCCTGCGTCTGCGCCAGGCATATATGACCATAGGATGGAATGACCTTCCTATGGGCGGGGATGACAAGGCGGCAGTGAACCTGAAGATAGGTCAGGCCTGGCATCCGCTTGCTGCCGATATATGCCCTGTCTTCACACTTGAGTCAGGCGTGCCGTTCGGACCATTCAGCCGCACTCCCCAGCTGACTATGGATGCCAGCCTCGGTAAGTACTTTATGCTCACGGCTTCGGCTCTGTGGCAGATGCAATACACCTCCACAGGACCTGACGGGGCTTCTGCAAACTACATCAAGTATTCCTGCACTCCGGAAATATATCTGGGTGTCACGGCAAAGGCAGGAGGTTTTCTCGGCCGCGTGGGAGTGGACATTCTGAGCATCAAGCCCCGCACCACCGGCAGCGCTTATCTGGAGGCTTTCGGAACTGATGATGCGGGCCTTTTCAAGAGCGGTACAGTGAAGGTGTCGGACCGCATCACCACCTTTTCGCCTTTTGTCTATCTGCAATATGTGAACAAGGGATTCGCCCTGAAGGCAAAGACAGTTCTTTCCCAGGCCGGAGAGCATCTCAATCTCCAGGGAGGCTATGGAATCACCGAAAAATTCACTGCCCAAGGCGAAGACGGTCATTGGGAATATGCCCCTACTAATGCTTCATCCACCTGGGTAACACTCGCTTACGGGACCAAATGGGTGCCTATGATTTTCGTGGGCTATTACAAGAATCTCGGAACCTACACCGACCTCTACAGCATCAACGGGGACGGCAAAGTGCTTGAATCCGACTTCTACTTCGCAAAGAACAGCTTCAAAAACCTGAACCAGATGGTGCGTGTCTGCCCTTCAATAACCTACAATATAGGCAAGTTCTTCACAATAGGGCTGGACTATGAACTGACCGGAGCACAATACGGAGACCCGGTCAAGGGCAACTATACTATCGGGGGAGAAACCAAGACCGGCAATTTCTACAACAGCCGCGGCCTTGCCACCGACAATCTGCATTGGATTTGGAACCACAGAGTGCAGGCTATGTTCAAATTCTCTTTCTAAACCCATTTGAGCAACATTCCGGGCATATTGGTTGAGCTTTTCGGCAGTCATTTCGGATTCGCTCCAGAGTCTGCCGTGGCTCTCTGCGGGTCCGGGAGCAACCGGCGCTATTTTCGTATTCGCGGCGGGGAATGCACTGCCATCGGGGTCTTGGGAATGGACAGGGAGGAGAACCGGGCTTTCGTCAGCCTTGCGCGGGATTTCCGGAGAGCGGGTCTGAACGTACCTGAGGTCTATGCGGTTGCACAGGATTATGCTGCCTATATTCAGGAAGACCTCGGGGATGTGCTGCTTTCGGATATGGTCTCACGAGTTCGAAAATCCGGAGATTATGCCCCGTTGAAACCGCTGCTGGAGGATGTCGTGCGTGCGCTGCCTCATTTCCAGTTTGCAGAAGGAGTGCATCCGGAGGTCTGCTTCGACTCAAGGCGTATTTTCTACGATCTGAACTATTTCAAGTATTGCTTCCTCAAGCCTGCGGGGCTGGAATTTGACGAGAATGCCCTTCAGGACGACTTCGAGAGGCTTTGCGACGACCTGCTTGCCTGCGACGATATGGACCCTGCTTTTCTCTATCGGGATTTCCAGTCGAGGAATGTGATGGTGAAGGATGGTAAACCTTGGTTCATAGATTTTCAGGGCGGCAGAAAAGGCCCGGTGTATTACGACATCGTTTCTTTTGTCTATCAGGTGAGGGCTGCCTATCCCAAATCGCTTCGGGAGGAGTTGCTGGATGCCTATTTCGGTGAACTTGAGAACATTGCGGGACATCAGGACAGGGCGCAGTTCAACACCCGCCTGAGGCTTTTCCGCCTTTTCCGCATGCTGCAGGTGCTGGGGGCTTATGGTTTCAGGGGTTTGACCGAACATAAGGCCCCGTTCGTGGTATGCATTCAGGATGCCCTTGACTCCCTTAAGGAACTGCTTGAGGAGGGATTTCCTGAATATCCTTACCTGAAATCCCTACTTTCTCAACTCTCCTCTATGGACAGGTTCCGCAAGAATCCGGGGGACAGACTTGAAGTCAGGATTTACAGTTTTTCATATAAAAAGGGCATACCTGAGGACTATAGCGGTAATGGCGGGGGATATGTCTTCGATTGCCGCGCCATACATAATCCCGGACGTTATGAGGAGTACAAGAGCCTTACGGGTTTGGATGCCCCGGTCAGGGAATTTCTTGAAAATGATGGGGGAATACTCCAGTATCTCACTCAGGTTGAGGTACTTGTGGATGCCCACGTGCATACCTGGCTCGGGCGTGGATTCACTTCTCTTTCCGTGGCCTTCGGATGTACCGGAGGACAGCACAGGTCGGTCTATTGTGCTCAGGCGCTTGCAGAACACATAGCAGGGAAATATCCGGAGGTGCGGGTGGTGCTGAACCATAGGGAGCGGGGAATAGTCAGGATTTATCAAGACGGGGAGGAAGTGCTATGAAGGCTATGATATTTGCTGCCGGTCTGGGAACGCGTCTCAAGCCTCTGACCGATACTATGCCCAAGGCGCTGGTGACTGTGGACGGCAAACCCCTTATTGAAATCATAGCCCGCAAACTCAGGGACAGCGGTTTCAGGGAGGCAGTGGTGAATGTGCACCATTTTGCGGATATGATTTGCGAATGGGTTGATGTTCAGGATATTATGGATATCCGTGTGAGCGATGAGAGGGCCTGTCTGCTTGAAACAGGAGGCGGTATTCTGCACGCCAGGGAGTTGCTCCAGGGCAGCGGGGCATTTCTGGTGCACAATGTGGACATACTCTCCAATGCAGATTTGAGCTGGCTTTCAGGGCAGCACAGGAACGATGCTCTCGCCACATTGCTGGTCAGTCCAAGAGAGTCTTCCCGGCATTTTCTTTTCAGGAGAAGTGATATGCGACTTGCAGGCTGGGAGAATGTCAAAACCGGGGAGAGGCTTATGGCCATTGACGTACCCGTGTCCGATTGCGTTGCATTGTCATTTTCAGGCATCCATATCATAAGCGATGCCGTGTTCCCCATTATGGAAGATTATATTTCCGGACTATGCCCATCCCTGTCCTCCACAGCCCTTGAAACTTCATCCGGCTCTGCTCCGAAATTCTCCATAAGGGACTTCTATCTGTGGGCCGCTTCGCACTACCCCATATACGGAATCAACGACCCCAACCTGCGCCTATTGGATGTGGGCAAAGTGGGATCGCTGAATCAGGCTTCGGACTTCCTCTCTACTTGCTGAGTTTCTCTATCGTCTTGCGCAAGATATTGAGTACAATCCGGTCAAAAGGAATTGTTCCCGAGAAACTGTGTATGGCGCTGGCTGTCAGTGAAGCAGGGGAATAGGCGAATTTTACTTTTTTGTATTTCTTCCTGACTTCCTTTCCCTTTCTGACAATCTGTTTGGAAAGCTTTTTCTGAGCCGCCTCAAGTGTCTTCAAGTCTTTGATTTTCAAATAGTCCATACTCAATCCTCCTCCTCTTCATCCTTTTCCTCGAAGAAAAGACCAATGAACATCTTGACCAGACCATTGATGAAAAGTTTCTTCCTCAGAAGCACCAGAACAATCAGCAGCACAAGGAAAAATGCCGACACCAGGAAAGCTCCCAAGGCGTAATTGTGCATCAACTGCCCGATAAGCAAAATACATCCGAAGGCAGCAGTCGTGAGTACAATTCCTCCGAGAGATAGGAAAAGCACTGCAAGCAATATGCGGTGGAGAGTAACTGACAGGCCCTTCGCAGTTTTCAGCTTGAGCTCGTCAATTCTGAGGTCGATATATTCGCCGGCGCTTTTCCCGAATTCCTCTACGGGTTGTGTTAATCTGCTGTCCATCAGGCTTCTTCCGCTACTTGTTCTTCAATGTCATCTTCGTAGCCGCTCAGGGCCTTTTCCAGTTTGCGGAGCTGGGCAAGTATGGCGGCCTTGCCCTCTTCCTTGAGCTGGGAGCCTTCCTTTGAGAGCATATCCTTGAGCGTGGCCATTTCCTCACGCAATTTGTCAGCTTCCTCCCTGGCCTTCTCACCGCCTTCTGCAGCCATTTCCTTGAGCTTTTTACGTGTTTCGGAACCTTTGTCCGGTGCCAGCAGTATTCCTGCCGCTACTCCTATCGCCGCTCCGGCGAGCAGAGCAAAAAATGAATTTCCTCTCATAATTTCTGAATTTTAACGCTCAGACTGACCTGATGCACAGCAAAAGGCCTCAGTCCAAACCCTTCAGCGTTTGCCGCAAAAATCAATCCACAAAGCCCTTGCGTTTGAGGAAGTCCCAGATGCGGTCCAGATGGGTGTAGCTGCCTGTCCCCGGAGAGCATTTGTGCTGGAAGCAGTGATTGCGGGTGGCGAGGGTGTGCAGGTCGCACTGTATGCCCATAGCCCTCATCTTTTCCCAGCATTTGACTGAATTCATCGCAGCCCATCCGTCAGCATCGCCGTGAATGAAAATCATAGGGGCCGTCTTGAGGTCGAAGGAGAATTCAGGTACGAGTATGTCAGAATCCTCGTTGCCTCCGTGAGTGTTGTGATTGTCAATTCCGTCCGTCAAGGCGTAGGCCGGATATATGCCCACTCCCCACTGCACGTTGCAAGGCACTTTCCAATCGAGGTCATCTATAGGCCAATAGGACCTGTGCAGAGATGAGGTTACTCCCATAAGTGTGAGGTGGCCGCCTGCCGAACTGCCCATAATGCCTATTCTGTCCGGGTCCAGTCCGCGTGAAGCTGCTTCGCTCCGGACTATGCGTATGGTCCTCTGCAAGTCTTCCCAGGCAGTGGTGTGCTTGGCAAGTCCTTCAGGGCGAGGTGTGCGGTATTTGAGAGTCACCACTGTCATACCCTTCTCATTCAGATAGCGTCTTGCCGGAACCACTTCAAAGCCGTCCGGGTCGTTATTGGTGTAGGATCCTCCGGAGTAAATAATCTGTATGGCCTTGGTTTTGAGGTTCTTCGGGATGTGCCATTCGATATAGGGTTTGCACTGGTGGTCCTGGGCATCAGGCATCTTTCCTTCCGGCCAAACGTCTTCCCTTATAACTTCAGCACGTGCTTCGTCGCTGTTATAGACATTCATAAACGGCACTTCGGCTTCTATTTTGCCCAACCAGCCCATCTGGCGGAGAAACTCCACGGCACGGTCAAAGCCCAGCACTTCGTGTCCCTTGTCGGCATACAAATGGAGTTCGGCAGGTATGTGCATCCGACGCAACTGCCTGTAAACCAATGTGGAAGTTGTCGGAGTGTAAGGGTCAAGCCCACCGTGATGGAAACTCATCGGGCAGGTCTTCCCGTCGAATTTGAAAATATTGCTCAATTGAACATCAGTGCCGTAGCCTTCGCGCAAGGCAGGAGTGCCTGTCTCCCCGTCGGTGGTGCCGTAGGCAGGAGCATTGACAATTGCGATGTTGATGTGGCAGGGGAGAGAGTCAATCTTGTCCACCGGCTGATATGCCCTGACGCTGGAACTGGTGCCGAGCAGCAGAGCAAGGTGGGAACCGGCAGACATAGAAATCGTGCCGATTTTCTCAGGGTCATATCCTCTTTTGGCCGCCTCCCTGCGCACCAGCCTGATGGCCCTCTGCCCGTCTTCCCAGGCAGTCTGATAAATAGGAATCCCCTGCGGACGAGGAGTCCTGTACACCAGATTGACGCATTGGAAGCCCAGCTCAGTCAGCTTTTCAGACCAGTTCTTTATGTGGTCCACATCATACAGACACTCATAAGACCCCCCGGAAATCAGCACCATACATCCTCCGTTGCGCTTGTCGGCAGACGGAGCCTCAAACCATTCGAGATAGGGAGCACGATGTTTGTCTGCATTGAAATCAGCCTGACGCGTCGCGTCAATCATAGCCGCAATCTGATGCCCCTGTGCATCCGGCATCTTTCCCTTGGGCCACAAGTTCATTCTTTCGTTGGCCTGCATTGCCAGCCCCCACGAGAGCAAAGCCGTGCCAATCAGCAGTCTGTAAAATCTTTTCATATTATTGTCAGTAAGTAGGGTTTATTGATATTTGTTGACTTTGTCCGGATTATTATTGAACTCGAGTTTCGCAAGTCAGTAATCCGCACCGGAAAACAGTCAGCGGCAAGGCTGGACAAAAATGCTTATTTCAGGCTTCTGTTGGCATAAGAGGCTATGCAGTCCGGGAGCTCGATTGAATATTCAGGATCATCGACCAGTGGGGAGGTGAGCAACATATCCGCTGTGGTCCTGTTTGTTGCAAAGGCAATGTTGTAGAGGGCGGCAAGTCTGGTTAGTGCGGATACGTCATTCTGATGCCCTTGCACAATAAGATTGTCGCAGAAGAATATCAGCATATTTATTTTTTGCTCGGCAATCATAGCGCCTATCTGCTGGTCTCCTCCCAACGGACCGGAGAAAAGCCTTGTGACCTTCTTTTCAAATGGGCGTATCAGTTTCCCTTCCTCCTCGATAACGAGTTCGGAGATGAGTCTTCCTGTAGTGCCTGTTGCCCAGATATTGTATTTTGCAAGCATTTTCCAATTGAACTTCACCCAGTCGATAAGTTCTTTCTTTCGTCCGTCGTGAGCGACAAGTGCAATATTGATTTCTTTCATAGTCTTATTGTTTTTTTTGAGCATCGGTAACAGTTTCGTCCCTCAAAAATTGTGCTTCAGGATATCGATCTCTTAGTAATATGAAAATAATAATTTGCCTCAGATTTGAATTAGATTTTCGAGGTCAGATTTTCACCCGAAGAAGGAGCATAGCCGAAGGTATGTGACTGATGAGGGAGGAAATATGGACCGAAAAGATTTTCAAAGATGATGCAGGTTATTTTTTGAGGATTACTTAAATGATTTCCTCCATACGGACGAGTTCCCAGCCGCAGAACTGCATAATGATTTTGTGGAGTCGGGTGCCCTGACGGAGAACTTCGACGCGAGGTGCTGAGGCATAGCCATTGATTTGCTCGACGGCCTGCTGCCACTGTGATTCCGCTTTGGCATCGAAGTCCTTCTTCGGGAGGTATTTTACTTCAAGGATGTAGCTGTGCTCCGACTTGTAGTGGGTCAAGTTCGGCAGGAGGAAGAAGTCGCAGTAGCCGTGCTGGACTTCGACTTCGGGAGCGGTGAGATAGTAGTCGTTGAGATTGAGGTAGGCGAGGAAGAAACCCTGGATGTTGCGCTCGCCCTCGATGCTGTCACGCACTGACGAAAGCCTCTGGTGGCAGTCGGCCATATACTGGAGACCGTCCCTCCACTGCCCGTCGAAGGCCATTGCATCGAATGCATCACGCAGATTGCTGATGTTCACATTGCAATGGTTATAATTCTCAAGGAGATAGCCGTAGTACTGCTTGCGGACATTGTTGTTCGGGATGCCGAGTATCAGACGGCTGCCCCGTGTGCCAGTGATTGTCAGCATACCATAGTAGAACAGCAGGCTAGGGAATACCTCCGGGTCAGTCATATCCATAGCCGAGAAGGAAGTTCTCAGGTCGGCGACAATCTGTCCCTCTTCGATTACCTTCATCAGCACTCCCTTGCGGTTGCCGTCCAGCTTGTCCAACTGTATGAGCTTCTTGAGCTTGCTGTAGTCGGTACGGGTGTTGTTGTCCAGCATTTCCTCCGGAGCGTGCCCGGAATTCACATAATGCTTCAGGTAGTAAAGCACCATATCGCAGTTGAAAACTGTGTTGCCGTCTCCGAGACAATCTTTGGCGAAGCAATAGTTGTCGTACCAAGGCCTCATATCCTCAATCATATCCTCTATGTCGCAGTTAGCAGGGAGCATCCCCACTCTCTTGTAATACTGGAACATATCCCGCACATCCGCAGTGGAGAACCCGAGCATCTTGTCCAGTTCCGGCTGGGTGGAAGCATTCCAACCGATGTTGAATCCGCTGGTGAGGTCGTCGAGTGTGACGGGGCTTACTCCGGTGAGGAAGATGCGCTCGAAATTGCCTTTGAACTTCTTGAAAAGGTCCCGGTAGAACCCGTCGGCGTGGGTGATGGCGTGATAGACTTCTTCGCCCTGTTCGTTCAGAACCACGTTGGTGAAGTTGTCGTATTCGTCGATTATCAGGTATAGAGGAATTTGCAGTTTTTTTGCATTGTCCACTATCAACTTCAACTTGCCTGAATAGGTATTGATAGAAAAAAAAGCGGAAACGACATCATCAGGATAATCGGATTTGTAGGTCCTCATAAAATCATCCAGACACAGGCTGCAGTATTCCGAAAAATTATCTTCCAGACGGCTGATGCCTCCACCAATCTGTGAAAAATCCATATACAAAACCTGATACCGGTTTCGCAAAGGAGTGGGATGCTGCCCGATGTACAGGCCTCCGAAGATCCGCTCGAAATCCCCCGCTGCAGCTTTGTCGTAATAGAGCTGCATCATATTGATGAACAGACTCTTGCCGAACCTTCGCGGGCGGATGAATATCAGAGTGCGGGGCTGTCTTTCAAGTTCCTCAATATACATTGACTTGTCCACGTAGTACAAGCCACGCTCAATCACCGACCTGAAATCGGAAACCCCATAAGGTATTTGCTTAATCTGTTCCATAGTACATCAGCTTGCCTTTCAAACAGGCACATCCGCAAATGTACGAAAATAGAATGGAATTTAGTAATCCTCAAAAATAACCTGCATCATCTTTGAAAATCTTTTCGGTCCATATTTCCTCCCTCATCAGTCACATAGCTACGGCTATGCTCCTTCTTCGGGTGAAAATCTGGCCTCGAAAATCTAATTCAAATCTGAGGCAACTTATTATTTTCATATTACTTAGTAATCCTCAAAAAATAACCTGCATCACATTACAGAATACCGGGACAATATCCCGAAACAATCAGTCCCAATTGTCGGTGCGGAAAGGGATGAGGGGCAGTCCGGCGTTGTTCTTGACTTGGCCGCTGAGATAGTCGCTGTAGCCATAGCGTACAGCCACCGGGGCGGGAACTTCTGGACTGGAAACCACTATGTGTCCGGGGTCGCTTTCGTAAATCATTGCATCGGCCGGATGGAAGACTCTGTCCTCTCCGGCAATCTCAAAGTCCACAAGAGGGATGAACATGGGGCAAAGTCCCAATGGAGCATTGTCAACGCCTATATAGGCCTTGCCTTCACGGATTTCCATATCTTTGAAAGATGGACTTTCGCACCATAGGCCCTCTCTGCCGTAGGTCTTGGCCAGTGCAAGATTGACGAGTCTTTCCGCCACCTGTCTTTTCTTGGGGAAGTGTATATAATGGTAGTCGCCGAGGTCGGCCGTGCAGACCATAGAGCAGTCTTGTATATCTTTGCCTCCAAGCCATTGATGCTCCCTGAGCCTCGCTCCGGAATTCGCTGTGCCCCAATAACTGTGGAAAGGGGTCACCTGCACATAATAGAAAGGAAGTTTTGCCTGCCATTCTTCCCTGAGCATCTTCACGAAGGCGGGCAGCAGTTTGCTGTAATCCTCCGGATTGGCGCAGTTGTTTTCTCCCTGATACCATATCATCCCCTTTATCACATAGGGAAAGAAGGGGTGGAGTTTGGAATTGTAGAGTACGGCAGGCGTGGTGTAGGGATCTGTGACGGGTCCCTGTGCTTCAAAGGCAGTTTGGTCCACGTGGGCGAAACCTTCCAGTGCCTGCCTGTCCATCCAGGTCTCGATTCTGGTGCCTCCGTGCGAGGCCACTATAATCCCCACGGGCACATTCATTTTGCTTTGCAATATGCTGGCGAAGTAATAGGCGACTGCACTCGTTACTGCCACATCTCCGGGATTGTTCAGGTGCCATTCCCCCTCACATTCGTCCAAGGGAGTGCGGCTCACGATCTTAGTCAGTTTTCCGTCCTTGACATCCGCAAGGAACATTCTCACAGGCACATCTGACGTGGCACTTGCCATTGCTTCGCTGAATCCCTCCACAGGAGAACCCGGGAATCCCTGCATAGGCATTTCCATATTGGACTGTCCGCTGCAGAACCATACTTCGCCAGTGAGGACATTGTCAAGCACCACCTCCTCACCGTCGCTGCAGACGATGGACCACGGACCTCCGGCAGGGGGCGTGTGGACCGTAACTGCCCATTCTCCGGAATCTGAGGCCTCGGTCTTGTGGCGTTTGCCGTCCCAGGAAGTGGTGATCTGGATTCTTGCACCGGGATTGGCCCGGCCCCATATTCTTACATCAGAATCTTGCTGCAATACCATATTGCTCCCCAATACGGGTGGAAGTTTCACTCTTGCACCTGCCGCTATGGCAAGCAGTGCGAGGATTGTGGTCTGGATAAACTTTTTCATTGGTCTTATGTGTTGTTCCTACCCCTTACGGGGTGGTCGTAGGAAATATTCCCTGAAAATAACAATTCAGACCGGCAAAAGTATTAGTAAGTAATCTAAAAAATACCCTCCGTCAGATTTGAATTTTGATAGAGGCTCGATAGTACTTGTCGGGTAGAAAAGTGTTATATTTGTTGTGACCATATAGTTGATAGCGATGACAATTGACACTGACAGACATCTGCTCAACGGTTTACGGAAAGGATACGAGGATGCTTTCGTTGAACTTTTCAACCGTTACGGCAGAATGATGTAAGCACTTCGATTCTGCTGCCATTGTGCGGCCTGTGGTTCGTATCAGACAGGACTGGCCTTTTCTCCACAGTCCAATACACGGAAGTCGAGGTGCCGTCGGGAGACAAGATGAAGGTAATTCTGCCGGACGGTTCGGATGTCACGCTCAATGCGTTGAGCCGCCTGATGAATCGGAGCTGCCGAAAGATGGGCTATAATTACAATATAGGAAATAATACCCACATATAGTTGTAATATATTAAAACATTATTTACATTTGCAAAATGGAGAGAAGGGTGCTCGCATATAAAAACTATTTTGTGGATTTTATTAATTCCTTAAATGACGCTGAATCAAGAAAGGTATTCTATGTCATAGAAATGCTTAAGTGTCAAGAACGATTGAGCGAAAAATTTGTAAAGTATTTGGAGGATGGAATTTATGAATTGCGTGCAGAATGTGCGGGTAATATCTTTCGTGTAATGTTTATTTTTGATGAAGGCAATATAGTGATGCTTTTTAATGGCTTTCATAAGAAAACACAGAAGACGCCCAGAAAAGAAATAATTCTGGCAAAACGATTGCGAAATGAATACTACAATGAAAAGAGAAAGTAATATCGTTGATATTGATTCTATGTTGAACGACAAATTCGGTGCGGTCGGTACAGAATCGCGTTCCGAATTTCGTAAAGAGGCATACAACTATTGCATAGGCCAGTTGATTATGGATGCCAGAAAGCAGGAAGGGTTTACCCAGACTGAACTTGCAGACAAGCTGGGCGTCAGCAAATCTTACATTTCCAGAGTCGAAAAAGGCCAAATCGAGCCTGGGGTAGGTACTTTTTTCAGGATGATTAATGCATTGGGTTTGAGATTGGAGATAGTCAAGACCATGTTTTCCTCAACCGGAGTTCATCAGCCGGTGACATATCTTTCAGATTCAGACACCCCGTCATACAGTTCCAAATAGGGGATAATTTGACTCTCCCGACCAACCATTTCGCCACAATCAGGGGTTCGATAGCCACAAAACCGTGGGCCATTCGGCACAAAAACATCCTGGAAGGCCTTCGAAGGCATATTCCTGGCTTAACTTTGCCGTGAACAAATTTTTAACGCGACAAAGCAAATGAACTCATTCATCAATCTTTTCAATTCCTCTGTGGCGGAGTGCTGGGACTGCAAGGGCCTTTCGCAATTCCGCGTGAAGGAATTGAAGTATTCAGAACTGGCCAGGGAGATGGCAGTGCTGCAGGATATGTGGCAGGAGGCCGGCCTTGAAAGGGGAGACAAGATTTCCATCAATGCCAAAAGCGGTGTTAATTGGATAACGGTATTTATGGCATCGGTCAGCGGTGGCTATGTGAGCGTCCAGCTTTTCAACGGCTTTCTGCCTTCCGATACGGCCAGCCTCGTATGCCATTCGGACAGCCGCATACTCTACACGGAGAAGGCCAATTTTTCCTCTATGGATTTCGAGGCTATGCCGCAGCTTCTCGGAGCGGTGGACACGGAGTCCGGAGAACTCCTCGCTTACAGAAACGGTTTCGATGTCATATACAACAACCGTTATGCGGCTTTTGATGCCAAATATCCTGACGGCTACTCCAAGTCAGACTTTCTTGAACGTCTGTCAAGGATGAGCATACCTTCGCTCGACGATATGTGTGCAATAATGTACACCTCAGGTTCCACGGGCAATCCCAAAGGGGTGATGCTGAGCGTGAGGAATTTCAGTGCCAATGTGAATTTCCTCGCCCGCACTTTGCCTATGAGGCGCGGGGAAAACCATCTCAGCGTGCTGCCTTATGCCCATATTTTCGGTCTCACCGTGGATGCAATCACCTCACTCAGCATAGGAATGCATCTTTGCATACTCGGCGCAATGCCCATTCCACGCATACTCAAGGAAGCCTTTGCGGAACTCCACCCGAAGGTGTTCTTTGCAGTGCCTATGATTCTGGGCAAATTCGTGGAATCGGTTCTCGGAGACGATATCTACGCAGCGGAACTCAATGACTATCAAAATCATCCTGAGTTCTGTGAACAGTTGCGCCAGAGGGTTATGGACGCTATGGGCGGCCAGCTGCAGGTTTTTGCCACTGGAGGTGCAGCCATTCCGCCTGCAATAGAATCCCTGCTTGCATTCAAACTCAAGACACCTTTTATCACCGGTTACGGAATGACGGAAACGGCTCCCGTGATTTCCCTCGGACCCGTCGGGGCCTACAAGGCTAAGTCCTGCGGTATGGTTTATAAGGATTATGTGGATGTGAAAATCAATTCCGCAGACCCACGCAACATTCCCGGTGAGGTGATGGTCAAGGGAGATATAGTTTTTCTCGGATATTACAAGAATCCTCAGGCCACAGCTCAGGTGCTTATGGAAGACGGCTGGCTCAGAACGGGAGACATAGGAGTGATGGACGAAGACAATGTACTCTTCCTGATGGGCAGGTGCAAGAATATGCTGCTCTCCACCAACGGGCAGAACATCTTCCCTGAGGAAATAGAGGTGGTGCTGAACACTCTTCCGCTTGTGGCTGAATCGCTGGTGGTGATGAGGGACGGCAGACTCCACGCAATCATAGTCCCGGATGCGGCTGAAATCGACAGGATGGGCTACGATGCCCAGACCATATCCGCCGTTATGGAGTCCAACATTGCCAGGCTCAACACCCTCATACCGGCCTATTCTGCAGTGAATGCCTTTGAATTGCGTTACGAGGCCTTCGCCAAGACCCCGAAAGGCAGCATCAAGCGTTTCATGTATTCCTGAGCCTTGTGATAAAGGCCTTATAATAGCTCTTTGAAACGGATATTTCCTTTCTGTCCTTGTTGTCGATGACTATGTCGGCGCGCTTGTGACCACGGACAAATTCGTATATGTGATTGAGATTCACGATGTAGGAACGGTGGCATCGCATAAGTGAGGTCCCTTCCAGCATCGCATCCAGTTTCTGGGTGGGGCAACGGAGCATATATTTGTGTTCAATGCCTTCAGAAAGATAATGAATCATCACGTAGTTGTCCTGGGATTCCATATAGAGGATTGCATCGGCGCGCAGGGTCAGGGCAGGTTCACCTTTATAATCATAGAGAGTGACCCTGTCCTTGTTCTCATTGGCTGCGATTCCGGCTTTGAAGGCATCGAACTCTTCCTTCAGGGCCATATATGAAGCTCCGAGGCAGAGAAAGGCATAAGGCAGTGCAATTATGAGAGTTACGCACAGAGAAGCCTTCAGAAAAAGGGATAGGCTGATCGGTACTTCGTAATCTGTGGCGGCCGGCGTAAGCAGCAGATAGTCAAGGGCAAGGGCCATATATTCGACGGCAACCCAGAGTATGAATTTGACCAGGGTGAGACGGTGTAAGGACTGATATTTGTAGATTATCACCTTGCTCAATGTCATTATGGAGATTGCGATGGCGTAGAAAACAAGCGTGAAACCGAAATTGCGCCAAGATTTGAATCCCAGCCAGATAGTGTCTGAATAATACCCGTAGATCAGAAGCAGGGGAATGGAAAACAGGAATATCGTGAGCACGGAAAGTGTCAGAAAACGTTTCGAAAACAAGTATTTGTGCATTTCCATATTCAGTGACATTTAGTCAAAATCGGCGCAAGGTACAAAAAACTTGCGAACCATAAAAATACAACAGATGAACAAAGATAGACGTGTCGTAGTGACAGGAATGGGGGTTATCTCCCCGATAGGTAACAATATTGAAGATTTCAAGGCGGCTCTTTTTGCCGGGAAGTGCGGCATTTCGCCCCTTGATTTCGGAGATGAAAGGGATGCTGACGGCATCAATGTGAAGGTGGCCGGTCAGGTCAGGGACTTTAATCCGGCAGATTTCGGGCTCACTCCTCAGGAAATACGAAAGACGGACAAATTCAGCCATTTTGCACTTGCAGCTGCGCTCCAGGCTCTCAAGGACAGCGGACTTGTGCCGGGAGAGAACGTCAGCGGGGATATGTTGGGCGTATATATGGGGTCCGGTATCGGAGGTCTCGACACATTTGTACGCCAGACCAAGAATATGACTGAGAACGGTGGCGGAAGGGTGTCTCCGATGTTCATACCTATGATGATAGGCAATATAGCTGGGGCCAATATAGCCATAAAGGTGGGTGCCCAAGGACCTTGTCTTACCCACGTGAGCGCTTGTGCTACAGGTACCAATGCCATAGGAGAGGCCTTTTATGCCATTCAGAGGGGAGATGCCGAGGCCATCATAGCCGGGGGCAGCGAATCCGCAATCAATCCCATAGCCTTAGGAGGATTTCAGAATGCCCGTGCACTTTCACTGGAGGAAGACCCGCTCAAGGCCTGCCTGCCTTTCGATGCCCGCAGAAAGGGATTCGTGATGGGCGAGGGGGCCGGTGCACTGGTGCTTGAGGAATATGAACACGCAAGGCTCAGGGGTGCAAAGATACTGGCTGAAATCTGCGGCTACGGCAACACCTGCGATGCATATCACGTAACTGCTCCCTCTCCGGACGGAAAACCTGCATCCAGGGCTATCGCAAAGGCGCTCAAACAGGCGGAATTCAGCTCTGGAGAGTCTCTCTACATCAATGCCCACGGCACCGGAACCCATCTCAACGATACCTGTGAAACCTTGGCAATCAAGCTTGCACTCGGAGAGGACCTGGCCCGAAAGGCGGCCATAAGTTCGACCAAGTCAATGACCGGACATCTGCTCGGGGCAGCCGGGGCAGTCGAAGCCATTGCCTGCGTGCTTGCCATAAACGAAAGTCTTGTTCCTCCGACCATAGGACTCGAACAGAGGGACCCGGAGTGTGACTTGGACTATGTGCCTCTGCAGGCTCGTCAGATGAACATAGATATAGCCTTGAGCAATTCTCTGGGCTTCGGCGGACACAACGCAGCCATTGTTTTCAGAAAAGTTAAGTAAGCATATCGTTAGAAAAGTAAAATATAAATGGAAAAGGAAGAAATAAAAACACTGCTGCCCCACAGGGAACCTATGTTGTTGGTTGACAGGATGGAGATGGATGGGGAGTGTTGCGTATCCGAGTACAAGGTGAGGGGAGACGAGTATTTCCTTCAGGGACATTTCCCCGGAATGCCGGTGGTGCCCGGGGTCATACTTTGCGAAATGATGGGACAGGGTTCATCCTTGCTCTTGCGCGAGAGATTGGACGGAAAGATTGTTCCTATGTTCATCGGGATGGAAAATGTGCGTTTCAAGCATCCGGTACATCCGGGAGACGTGGTTCAGTCCCGTGCCAAAATCCTGCAAATCAGGGGAAATTTGATTTTTATTGAATCCAAGGCCACCGTGAACGGACAACTTTGCTGTTCCGCCCACCTGAATGTGGCATTGGTGGATCCACCGACAAAGACAGAATGATATGGGAATACTGCAAGGAAAAAAAGGTATCATTTTCGGAGCACTGAATGATATGTCCATAGCCTGGAAAACCGCTCAGGCTGCCGTGCGTGAAGGCGCGGAAATAGTGCTCACAAACACTGCCCTGGCACTCCGTCTGGGTACCATCAATGATTTGGCTCGGGAGTGCAACGCCCCTGTAATCGTGGCCGACGCAACCAGTGTCGCCGACCTGGAGAAACTCGTGGACGGGGCTATGGAGCATTTCGGAGGCAAGTTCGACTTCGTTCTCCATTCGGTGGGAATGTCCCCGAACATCCGGAAGAACATCCCATATGAAGAGCTCAACTACGATTTTCTCGGCAAGACTCTGGACATCTCGGCAATATCCTTCCACAAACTGCTGAAGGTGCTGTATTCCAAAGATGCCCTCAATCCGGGCGGTTCCGTGGTGGCCCTGACCTATATCGCAGGTGACCGTGCAGTGGCAGGCTATTCCGATATGTCGGATGCGAAGGCTCTGCTGCAGTCCATCACGAGGACTTTCGGGAATATCTATGCAAGGCATAACGGGGTGAGGGTCAATACCGTATCCCAGTCTCCGACCAAGACATCGGCAGGTCAGGGAATCGCCGGAATGGACAAGATGTTCGACTACGCGGACAGGATGTCGCCCCTGGGCAATGCCGATGCACAGGATTGTGCCGATTATATAACCACCCTTTTCAGTGACTATACGAGGAAGGTGACAATGCAGAATCTGTATCACGACGGAGGATTCTCAAGTATGGTCTGCACGCCCGAAGTGCTATGATAAAGAAAGTATTGATAGCCAATCGCGGAGAAATCGCCGTGAGGGTGATGCGTTCCTGCTATGAGATGGGAATCCGCACCGTTGCAGTGTTCAGCGAGGCGGACCGGAGCAGCCGGCACGTGATGTATGCCGACGAGGCCGAGTGCATTGGTCCTGCTTCATCTTCAGACAGTTACCTTTGCATAGACAATATCATAGCGGCCGCAAAGAAGCACAAGGCTGACGCCATACATCCGGGCTATGGCTTCCTTTCTGAGAATCCCGCTTTTGCAAGACGCTGCGCAAAGGAGGGCATCATATTCATAGGCCCTTCGCCTGAAACAATGGAGAGGATGGGAGACAAGATTCAGGCGCGCCGCACTATGATTGAGGCTGGGGTTCCGGTGGTTCCTGGGACCTGCGAGATGCTCCCTTCGGCTGAAGAGGCTGTGCGGGTATGCTCCGAAATCGGCTATCCCGTGATGATTAAGGCTTCTATGGGAGGTGGAGGCAAAGGTATGCGTGTGGCGAGGACTGCGGATGAAGTGCCTCTTATGTATGAGGCTGCCCGTTCCGAGGCCATTTCTTCTTTCGGGGACGGTACCGTGTATATCGAGAAATTCGTTGAGTCTCCGCATCATATTGAGATACAGATACTTGGCGATAAACACGGCAATGTGGTACACCTTTTCGACAGGGAGTGTTCGGTACAGCGCAGGCATCAGAAAATCGTGGAGGAGAGTCCGAGTCCTTTCATAGACGATTCCACCCGCAAGGCTATGGGAGAGGCGGCAGTGGCAGCGGCAAGGCACGTGGGCTATGTGGGAGCCGGGACCATAGAATTCCTCGTGGACGGAAGGCAGAATTTCTATTTCCTCGAAATGAACACCCGCCTCCAGGTGGAACATCCTGTCACAGAGGAAGTCTGCGGTATGGACCTGGTGAAACAGCAAATCCGCATAGCCTCGGGGGAGGCCCTTTCCTTCCGCCAGGAGGACATACGCCAGAGGGGACACGCAATCGAGTGCCGTATCTGTGCAGAGGATGCGGACAACGGTTTCAGACCTTCTCCGGGACTGATTAAGCAACTTATTGAGCCTCAGGGAAATGGTGTAAGGATAGACTCCTATATTTACGAGGGCTATGAAATTCCCGTACACTACGACCCTATGGTAGGCAAACTCATAGTCCACGCCTCCAGACGCGACTATGCCATAGAGAGAATGAGGAGGGCCCTTTATGAGTACAAGATAACAGGGCTGACAACCAATATGGGCTACCTCCGGCGCATAATCGACGTGCCGCAGTTCAAGAACGGATGTTATGATACATCTTTCGTGGAGGCCAATGCAGACAGGCTTGCAGCACGCAAGGGCTATCACAATGATGCCGAGGATATGGCGCTGATTGCAGCATATCTGGATTATCTTATGAATTACGAAGAGAATACCTCTGACACCCGGGACGATTCGGCCCTCAGCCGCTGGCGTTCATTCGGGTTGCAGAAGGGTGTGCTCAGAATTTGACGGAATTATGGAAATAAAGATAGGTGACAGACTGGCGGAGGTGACTCTCCTGTCCAAGGACGGCAACAAGGTGAGCGTGGACGTGGACGGCAGGATTTTCAACGTGGACATCTGCATATTCTCCAACGGCCAGTGTTCCATTTTGCATAACGGACTGTCCTACAACCCTTTCATAGTGCACGATGAAGGCAGTAAGCACTATGCTGTGAGCCTGAACTATTCCCGCTATGAGATAGATATGCTCGATTCCCAGGCCAAATATATGAGGATGAGAAAGCGCAGCGGTCTGGAGAATGCGGACAACAGGGTGACGGCTCCTATGCCATCGAAGGTCATCAAAGTGCTGGTGAAAGAGGGTCAGAGCGTTAAGAAGGACGAGGTGCTTATGGTGCTTGAGGCTATGAAGATGCAATCGATGGTCAAGGCACCAAAGGATTGCAGGGTGATGAAGGTCAGTTGTGCGGACAATGACAGCGTGATGGCCAACCAGGAACTTATGCTTCTTGAATTTGAGGAATAATATGGGAAAGAAACTTACTGTATATGAGAGAATAGAGACCCTGCTCGACAAGGGCAGTTTCACCGAAGTGGACAAATATGTGAAGCACCGTTGCACTGATTTCGGGATGGAGAAAAAGAGAGTGGCCGGGGACGGGGTGGTCTGCGGCTACGGAAAGATCGACGGCAGGACTGTCTATGTCTATGCCTTCGATTTCAGCGTGCTGGGAGGTTCCCTGAGTGCGGCCAATTCCAGGAAAATAGCCAAGATGCAGGATATGGCCCTCAAGTGCGGTGCTCCGATAATCGGTCTGAATGACTCAGGTGGAGCACGCATTCAGGAAGGTGTGGAGAGTCTCACCGGGTTTGCTGAGATTTTCCGCCGCAATGTGATGTCTTCCGGAGTCATTCCGCAAATCAGTGCCATTATGGGGCCTTGTGCCGGCGGGTCCTGCTATTCTCCCGCCTTGACCGATTTCATACTTATGGTGGAAGGGGAGAGTCAGATGTTCATCACTGGGCCCAATGTCATCAGGCAGACCACCAACGAAGAGTGCGACAAGGAAACTCTCGGCGGGGCCAAGGTGCACGCGATGACCTCCGGAGTATGCAGTCTTGTGTGCAGGGACGACGAGGAATGCCTGATGACCATACGTGAACTCCTGGGCTTCATACCTTCCAACAATATGGAAGACGCACCTGTGCATCCGGCCACTGATGATGTGGACCGCGTTTGCCACGAACTGGACAATGTGGTGCCTGCCAATCCGAACATCCCATATAATATCAAGGACATCATCGAGCCTATTTGCGACCAGCAGTATTTCTTTGAAATCCAGCCTGATTTCGCCAAAAACATAGTGGTGGGATTCGGAAGGATGGCCGGGCGTTCAGTGGGTTTCGTGGCAAATCAGCCGAACTATCTTGCCGGTGCCATAGACATTGATGCCAGCGACAAGGCGGCACGATTCATCCAGTTCTGCGACTCTTTCAACATTCCCATTGTGGCGATCGAGGACGTTCCGGGCTTCCTGCCGGGCATACAGCAGGAACACGCCGGAATCATACGTCACGGTGCCAAAATCGTCTATGCTTTTGCAGAGGCCACCGTCCCGAAAATCACTCTCATCACCCGCAAGGCTTATGGCGGAGCATATATCGTGATGAATTCCAAGCAGATAGGTGCAGACATCAACCTTGCATATCCAAGCGCCGAGATTGCCGTGATGGGTGCCAAGGGAGCCGTGAGCATACTTTACCGCAAGGAGGAGCCCGAAAACATTCCCGCACGCATCAAGGAATACGAGGACAAATTCGCCAACCCTTACTTTGCTGCCGAATTGGGCTATATAGATGACATCATCCAGCCCGCCGACACCCGCAGAGCCATAATCCAAGCCCTGGACTGCTGCCGCAACAAGAGCGTGAGCAACCCTCCGAAGAAGCACGGCAATATGCCTATGTGATTGTTCAATATTTCACGCCGTTACGTCGTATAGGCTTCCGACCTCCGGGTGAATCATCCAAAATCTGGGCAGCGTGGTTCTTTGAATCAGCCGAGAATCTGGGCAGCGTGGTCCTTTGTGTCCACCTTCTCGATAATCCTCTCCAGCACTCCTTCCCCGTTGAAGATGAAGGTGCGTCTGAGAGTGCCCACGCAAGTCTTGCCGCACATCTTCTTCTCTCCCCAGGCACCGAAATCCTGAAGCATCTGCGTGCTCTTGTCGGAAAGAAGAGTAAAAGGCAGGTCGAATTTGTCGATGAATTTGCGGTGTGAAGCCGCGCTGTCCTTGCTCACTCCCACCACATTGTAGCCCTGAGCCTTCAGAGCCTCATAATTGTCCCTGAGGTTGCAGGCTTCCGCTGTACATCCCGGAGTATTGTCCTTAGGATAGAAATAAACAATGGTCTTCTTCCCGATAAAATCCTTGGAACTCACAACATTCCCGTCCTGGTCCACAACCTCGAACTCAGGCATCTTGTCTCCGATTTTCAACATAGTTTCCTACGATTATATGTCTTTGTAGTATTTCTTGAGAATCTTCAGAATAGGCTTTTCAATTGATTCTTCCCACAATGAGTAGCCGTGGTCGTTAGGATGCACTCCGTCGGCAGTTGAGGACTCGCCATTGTGGAGAGCGGCATCGGGCTTGATGTAATAGACATCCTTGTACTCCTTGCAGATCTCTCTCATAAGGCTGTCGGACAGGGCTCTGCGACCTTCGAACTCCTTCTGTGCACTGGTGTCGAAATTCTCCATCTCCCAGTAGATGGTGCGCTGGACTATGATGGGCTTGCCCGGATGTGCCTTAACCATTCTTTCGATGAATGGCCTGAGACGTTCTTTTATCATAGGAATGTTCGGATTGGAGAACGGGTCAAAGACATAGGCATCCGCCTCCACTTGCTCAAGCACATCCGCAAAATATGGCTGCATCTTGCAATTGCCGCTGAATCCGAGAGTTATGGGTTGCAATCCGGTGCGGCGCATAAACTGCACAGGATAGCTCATTCCCGCACGTGTGGTGCTTATGCCGTGGGTGAAACTGCTGCCGTGGAAGACAATCTTGTGGCGGAAAGGGGATTCCATAGGTTCGATGTGGGTGGCTCCGGCAACACATACCTTGCAGGATTTGATTTCAGTGCAGATCGGGAGATAGAGAAGACATTCCTTTTCCCCGGGAGCCATATCTTTGACAATTCTGTGGATGGCTTCCTTGTTTTTGTGGTTGCCTGGAAAATCTGTCATTCCTGCCCAGAGCCATTTCCCGTCCTTTCTGATATAGAGGTCGAAGCCTCTGTAGGAACGATAGGAATCCCAGTCGGCATTGTCAAAGTCCATTTTAACACCAATGGCTTCAGCGTCGGTTGTGAACAGCACAGCGAGACCGGCTGCGTAGCGGCATTGCATATTCTCCCACTGGGTGAAACCTTTGAAACGGCAAGTGTCGATTCTATGGTAAGGGTTGGGGGTGTCGTAGAATGCCTTTCCCACGAGGTTGAGCTCCGATGCCTCAACTTCAAGATTCTTATTCCAGTTTTGTGCGGAAAGCGGAAGCGCCAGCATCAGAATGGTGGCAATGATTATCAGTTTCTTCATATCAAATATTGATTTGTAAAATTTGTAAAAGTCCTGTCAGTATGTGTAAAAGTCCTGTTATTATGAAAACCTTAAGGTAGTCTTTCAAAGATATGTTACAAAATCCGGCATAAGGGCTCCGGGCGGCAAAAATACGAAATTTCTCGAATATCATTGCCTCGCCTTGAGGATACTTTTTGAGGATTACTGAAGTTTTACATTTTTTCCGTAGTTTTGTAACAATTTTGCGGCTTTCCCGTCTTTCTGTTGCGAACATTAAAAATTCAGAAATATGAAAAAGTTTTATGCAACAATTGCAGTGATTATGCTGCTCTCGGCTCCTTCACTGTGTCTGTCAGCTCAGGCTGATGCAAACTCCGGGGCAAGTGTGGAATACAGTAATGACGGCAACAAAAAGAAGGTGAAAACCGGAGAGGTACTCACGCTCAACAAGGTCGTCAAGAAGTACAAGGACAGCAGGAAGGCGGAATACATCAAATTTGACGGATTCCTTCTCTCTCTTGCCAAAATGGGGATGAAGGCAGATGGAGAACTGCCGCCTCAGGCTGTGGATGCCCTCAAGAGTATGGTCATTCTTTCCATGGACGACTGCTCGCCGGAGCTCAGACAGAATTTCAAGGCTGATATGGAGAGTGCTCTTGCCGGATGCGAGTTGATTCTCGAAGCCAAAGACGAAGAAGATACGGTGAGCATCTATGTGGGTAAAATGGAAGGAGAATACTTTGAGGACTTCATAATCTATGAGGCCGACGACTGCGACCTTGTAATTATGCAGGGCAAGTTCCCGATGTCCGCCCTTCAGCAGATGGTAAACGAACACAAGGACTGATATGACACACGAGGAGTTCAAGTCTGTCTGGCTGCCGCTGAATGCAACCTTCTACAGGACTGCCTGGGCGGTGCTCGGAAATGAGGCCGATGCCAAGGATGCAGTGCAGGAACTCTATGTCAGGCTCTGGAACTCCAAGGACAAACTGGAAACTGTCCTTAATCCCGCTTCTTACGGCAATACCATAGTCAGGAACATAAGCCTTGACCTTATCCGCAAGAAAAATGTGAGAAGAGGACAGGATATTGACTCCGCCGCAAACTGCCCCTCACTTGAGGAAACCGACAGGGGGACCATCAACAGGGAAACGGTATCAGGTCTCTATGCAGCAATGGAAAAACTTCCGGAAGACGACCGCCTGCTTGTGCAGCTCAGGTTTTTCGAGGAGTTGGAATATGACGAAATCTGCAGGAGGACCGGCCTGAATCCGGTGAATGTGAGGGTGCGCATATCCAGGGCAAGACAGAAAATCAAGGCAGAACTTAAACGATGATCTTATATTTATGAAGATATTCCGATGAAAACAGAAATGGACAAGAATATTCAAATTCCTTCCGACCTGGAAGCCGGCATAGAAAAAATGCTGGACGGGATGGATGCGGCTTCAAGAATCCTTGCGGACGGGAAAACCTCTCAGGAAGGCCCTCAGGCAGATAGCAGGGCGAGGATTGCCAGGATCAAGCGCAGTTTCTTAAGCATCACTGCTGCAGCATCAATAGTCCTGGTGGGATGGTTGGGGTACGGAATGGCCCGGAACTCAGCTCCACAGGACACTTTTGATGACCCTCAGTTGGCTTATGCGGAAGTGGAAAGGGTACTCTCTTCAATTTCAAGCAATATGCAGCACTCAGTGAGGGGAATGGAAAAGGCGGATGAAATCATCGGCAGACAACAGGAAGTTTACAGCGGAATCAAACAATCACACAATAGAAACAACTGATATGAAACGATTTATATTAATGCTTGCGGCAGCTGTGATAGCCGTGACAAGTCTCGCTCAGAGCAGCGACAACAGCCTTTACAAAAAATACAGCGGCAAGCCGGGAGTCTCTTCCGTTTATATATCCCCGGCTATGTTCAAGCTTATGCAGAAGCTCCCGGAGGTGGAACTCGCCGATGACAGGGATGTGCATTTCGAGCGTATCATCAAGACTTTTGAGGGTATGTATATCATTGAGGCAGAGGATACTCCATTGGTGAAGGAACTTACTTCCGACGTTGAGGCACTGCTTCAGAAAGGACAATTGGCACTGCTTATGGAAGTGGTCGAGAAGGATGAGAAGGTGAGGATGTACGTAAGGCAGGAAGGGGAATTGATAAAACAGTTCATAATGCTGGAGCTTGAGGACGACTCGGCCACCTATATCTCTATTGTTGCTGATATGCCGGTGGAAGATTTCAATGCCCTTATCAGATAAGTAATCTGAAGCAACTTATTATTTTCATATTACTAATGTTGAAAACCAGGGAGTTGGACCGACGGTTTTGATGGACGGAAAAGAACTTATAATACTCTATATCCACGGGATGGGAGGCGGAGGTGACAGCCGCATCCCGTCCGTTTTGAATCAGCACCTTTGCGAATACACCTCCGCCCCGGTGAAGGTCGTGGTGCGCACCTATTCCTTCGACCCGGATGTGGCCCGCAGCCAGATTGACTCCTGGATGGATGAATTGAAGCCCTCGCTTGTGGTGGGAGAATCTCTCGGCGCCTGCCACGCCATCCGCCTGAAGGGAGTCCCGCACATACTCGTTTCGCCTTCCCTGAATGCACCCCTGTACTTGGGCTATCTCTCTTGGGCTGCGATGATTCCCGGAGTCACGTCCTGGCTGGACCGCATCTACAAGCCCCGCGAAGGAGACCGTCAGAGCCTGCATTTCACTTTCCGCACACTGCGCAAATACCGCCGTTACCGCCGTCTGGCCCTCGCCAACTCTCCCCGCCAAGGCAGCCCCGACTTCTTCTTCGCCTTTTTCGGCGACTTCGACCACTACCGCCGCAGCGGCATAGTGAGCATAAAAAGCTGGAGAAGGCATTTCGGAAACACCTTCTCCACTTATCCCGGCACTCATTTTATGGAAGAGGAGTTCATCCTCGACCGGCTTATTCCCAAGATTATTCAGACTTTAGGCTGCCTGTGAACCTAAGCAAGTTTCCAGCCGTCGATGCATCTGGTTTTGGAGGAGAAGTTCACGCCGATCTTGAAAATTGTCTTTCCTTTGGCAAGGAACGGACGGTCATAGCCCATAGTCTCAATCTGCTGCAGGGCAGTTTCCGCGTCCTGATCTCTTTTCAGTTCAATGATGTAAACGAATCGTGAAGTTTCCATCATAACGTCTATCCTGCCGTTGCTGGTATGCAGCTCGGTCGTCACTTGTTGTCCCATCAGGCGGAAAAGAGTTGCTAATGAATTTTCGAAGATCGCTTCAATATCTCCTTTTATCTGATAGTCAGATGAAGCAAAGAGTGCTGTAAGTCGTTTCATCAGGCCTTCCACGTTTCCGGCTTCTATATCGTTTACAAAACGATAGACTGAAAGTTCGCCACGGGTTTCCATAACCGGGAGATAGTATTGGCTCAAAGACTGAAGGAAACCGTGTTCCACTTCCTCATTCGGATATCCGAGAAAATATAGTTTGAACCTGTCATCGTATCCTTTGATTGTCAGGTAGCCTGTTTGGTACATCAGGGTGATTGCATCAGGTTTTTCGTAGTTGGCTCCGGACAGTTTGGATAGAGGAACTCCGTTGGACGTTATATCTTCCATCAGATAGTCGCCTTGCTGAATGAATCTTATAAGGAAACTCGGAGTACCTGTCTCAAACCAATATTCCCCAAACTCCCTACTCTTGAGGGAACGCAGAAGACTGAAAGGATTGTAAACACCGCTTGCTTGTGGGTGGAATCGGTATCCGTCATACATTCCGGCAAGTTTGCGGAAGCAATCCTCTGTGCTTATTCCATTGGCTTGCGCCATAATTTCCACACTGTCGGAAAAAACTTCCTTCAATTCCCTTTCAGTAATTCCGCAGATGTCTGCATTGTCAATGCTCATAGAAATGTCTTCAGGACTGTTGAGAGCACTGAAGACGCTCATTTTTCCGAGTTTTGAAACACCGGTCAGGAAAGCAAACTTGATACAATCGTTTCTGGATTTGATGACTCCATAAAACCCTTGCAGAATGTTTCTCATAGTTTCTGCAGATTTGTCATCCGAAAGGTTGTCCAAAACCGGTTTGTCGTATTCGTCTATGAGAATCACCACCGGAAGCCCTGTCTTCTGGTTGATTTTTCCTATCAGGGAATCAAATCTTACACTGGATATCTTCTCAGTGCTTTCGACTGAATAAAGTTTTTCATAGTTTGTAAGAAAAGCCCTGATTTTGGCTTCGAGAACCTCCGGGGTGGTATAACTCGCACCGCTGAAGTCAAGTCTGAGAACAGGATAATCGCACCAATCCTTTTCCTTTCCGTAAATTTTCAGCCCTTTGAACAATTCTTTTTTGCCTTTGAAATATGCTTCAAGGGTAGAAATCAGAAGGCTTTTGCCGAAGCGGCGCGGACGGCTGAGGAAATAGTATTTGCCGGTTGTGGCAAGTCTCCAGATATGCTCTGTTTTGTCAATGTAGGCATATCCTTCCTTTCGGATTATTTCGAAACTTTGAATTCCAATAGGGTACAGCATATTCCTCGGGCTTCTGAATACAATTTTACATTTGGAACAAAGTTAATCTTTTTTTTCATATTACTAAGTAATGCGAAAATAATAAATTGCGTCAGATTTGAATTGGATTTTCGAGGTCAGATTTTCACCCGAAGAAGGAGCATAGCCGTAGCTATGTGACTGATGAGGGAGGAAATATGGACCGAAAAGATTGTCAAAGATGATGCAGTTTATTTTTTGAGGATTACTAAATCAAAGCTTTTTTGTATCTTCGCGCCAAATTTGTGTTTTATGAAATATGCTTTGGTGACAGGAGGTTCCAGGGGGCTCGGAAGGGCTGTGTGTCTGAAACTTGCGAAGATGCAGATTCCTGTATTGATAAATTATCAGTCCAACAGGGAGGCTGCACAGCAGGTCCTTGATGAAATTGCCGCAGCGGGCGGGGAGGCTGAACTTATGCCTTTCGACGTGGCCTGTCAGGAACAGGTTGTGGCTGCCATTGACGCCTGGGAGCAGGCACATCCCGACGATTACATAGCCTATCTGGTCAACAATGCCGGAATCCGCCGTGACGGTCTTATGTTTATGACTCCCGATGCGGACTGGCATACTGTACTGGACACCACTCTCAACGGCTTCTTCTATGTTACCCGCAGGCTTCTTCCGAAAATGATGATGCGCAGGCACGGCGGAAGGATAGTCAATATGTCTTCGCTCTCCGGACTCAAGGGAATGGCGGGACAGACAAATTACAGTGCTGCAAAGGCCGGGCTTATCGGGGCCACCAAGGCTCTGGCTCAGGAAGTTGCACCGAGAAATGTGACTGTCAATGCCGTGGCTCCCGGTTTCATAGAAACGGATATGACAAAGGATCTTCCCCAGGACCAGCTCAAGGAAATGGTGCCGATGAAGCGTTTCGGCAAGCCGGAAGAAGTGGCTGAACTGGTGGGTTTCCTGTGTTCGGACAATGCCTCCTATATCACGGGAGAGGTAATCAGCATCAACGGAGGGCTGTATTGACAAAGTTGGTCTTTAAGCAAAGGAATATGCGTAGAGTCGTAATAACAGGAATGGGAATATGGTCCTGCATAGGCACCAGTATTGAGGAGGTCAAGGAATCCCTCTACAACGGAAAATCCGGAATAGGCATAGAAGAGGAGAGACTGCGCTACGGCTATCAGTCCGGTCTCACGGGCATCGTCCCAAAACCTCAGCTCAAGGGCTTGATAGACAGGCACCTGCGCAGGGGTATGTCGGAGGAGGCGGAATATGCCTATATGGCAGGGCGCCAGGCTTTCGAGATGGCCGGAGTGGACGAAGAATATCTTCTGAACAACGAAGTGGGATGCATTTTCGGCAACGACTCATCCGCAAAGCCGGTCATTGAAACTGCCAAACTTATGGAGGAGAAACACGACACCGAGCTGCTCGGACAGTCCTATATCTTCCAGTCTATGAACTCCACCATCAATATGAATCTCAGCACCATCTTCCACCTCAAGGGAGTGAACTTCAGCGTGAGTGCGGCTTGTGCCAGCGGCAGCCATTCCATAGGCCTGGGCTATATGCTCATCAAACAGGGGCTTCAGGATATGGTGCTTTGCGGAGGCGGACAGGAGACCAATTTCTACTGTATGGCTTCCTTCGATGCGCTCGGGGCGTTCTCCAAAAATATGGCGGAGCCTGCAAAAGCCAGCCGGCCTTTCGACAGGGACAGGGATGGACTGGTTCCCAGCGGCGGAGGTGCTGCCCTTGTGCTTGAGGATTACGACCACGCCGTGGCACGAGGAGCGCATATCATTGCTGAGGTGTTGGGCTACGGATTCTCTTCCAACGGCACCCAGGGCATAAGTCAGCCCAGCGATGACGGTTGCGTCAGGGCTATGCGCAGGGCAATGGACGACGCCGGAGTGGAGCCTTCTGAGATAGACTATATCAACGCCCACGCCACCAGCACCCGTCAGGGCGATATGGTGGAGGCCACAGCCATAGACAAACTCTTCCACGGAACCAAAGCCTTGATAAGCAGCACCAAGAGTATGACAGGACACGAGTGCTGGATGGCCGGGGCAAGTGAGATTGTGTATTCGCTCATAATGATGCAGCACAATTTTGTGGCTCCCAACATCAATCTTGAAAATTGCGACGAGGTGAGCGGAAAACTGAATCTCGTCCGTCAGACTGTGGACACTGAGGTGAAACTTGTGTTGAGCAATTCCTTCGGTTTCGGAGGTACCAACAGCGCGCTTGTAATCAGAAAATTTGAATAAATATGAATCGCAACGAAATTGAAGAAAAAGTGAGGAATTTCCTCGTTGAAGATTTGGAAATTGATGAGGAAAAAATTACTCCTGATGCGCTTTTGAAGGAGGATTTGGGCATTGACAGCCTGGATTTTGTGGATATAGTCGTAATTGTTGAGAGAAACTTCGGGTTCAAAATCAAGCCTGAGGAGATGAAGGGTGTGGACACCTACTCCAAATTCTGCGACTACATCGAAACCAAGGTCAACTGAGTCCTATGGCTCAGCAGTGGGCTGGCAAGACTTTCGGCGATGGATGGCTGCTGCGGTGGCTCATCCATTCTTTGCGTTTTATGGACGTACGCTTTCTGTATGTCTTTGCCTATATTTTCGTGGTGCCGGTGTGCATTGCGGTCAATCACAGCCGCAAGACTTCGTGGTTCTTTTACCGCAAGGTGCTGGGCTTCGGCTGGTGGAAATCCCTCTGGGGAGTCTATGCCAACCATTGTCTCTTTGCCGAGGTCATAATCGACAAGTTCGCGATGTTCGCTGGCCGGAAATTCAAGGTCGAAGTCGTGGGCGACGAGAAGTATCAGGAATATGCCGCAAGGCCTGAAGGGTTCATACAATTGAGCTCACACATAGGCAATTACGAGATTGCGGGCTATACACTCGTGTGCAAGGACAAATGCATCAACCCCGTGCTTTACGGAGGCGAGGGAGTTCAGGTTATGGAGAACCGAGGCAATATGTTCGGACGGACCAATATTAAGATGATAAGGATGCTGCCGGATATGGCCTACCTGTTCGAAATCGACGAGGCTCTGAACAGGGGAGAGGTGGTGAGTTTTGCAGCCGACAGGTTTATGGGAGGAGCGAGACATATTGCTCTCGATTTTTTCGGACGCAAGGCGGAATTTCCTCAGGGGCCGTTCAGCGTGGCCACAATGCGGGGGCTGGATGTGCTGGCAATCAATGTGATGAAGACCGGATGGGTGAGTTATAAAATTTTTGTCACCCCGCTTGAATACGACAAGCAGGCCAGCCGCAAAGAACAAATCAGACAGTTGTCCGGGGCTTATGTGTCCGAATTGGAGAAGATGCTCAGGGCATACCCGCATCAGTGGTTCAATTTTTATGAATTTTGGAATTGATTATGGAACAGCAGTTCAGTGAAGAATATTTGAGGTCCATAGACTTGCACACGGTGCTGCCTCAGCAGGAACCTTTTGTGATGGTGGGCAGTCTCATAGCCTTTGATGCAGACTCGTCCGTTACGGAAACTCTTATCCGTGAGGACAATATCTTCGTGGACGACGGGCATTTTTCTGCATCGGGGATGATGGAGAATATTGCCCAGACTTGTGCGGCCAGGGTGGGATTCTATAACAAATATGTGCTCCACAAGGATGTGCAGGTGGGTTTCATAGGGGCGGTGCGCAATTATGTGGTACATTCGCTTGCTCCGGTGGGGGAGATGGTCACTACCCGGGTGGACATACTTCAGGATGTGTTCGGGATGACTCTTGCCAATGCTCAAGTGACTTGCAGGGGCGAGGTGATTGCCGAGGCGGAGATCAAGCTGGCTGTAAGACAGGTGGAGGAATAGGCTTATGTCAAGGGAACTGGTGGTCGAAAAGGAATTGGAAATCCGCTTCAGCGAGGTGGATATGATGGGAGTGGTCTGGCACGGGAACTATCCGCTTTATCTGGAGGATGCCAGGGAGGCATTCGGGGCGGAGTTCGGGCTGTCTTATTCGCTCTATATCAAGGAGAATGTATTTGTGCCCATAGTGAAGATGGACGTGGATTACAAGAGGCCGGTGCGCTTCGGGATGAGGCCGGTCATACGTATTGAGTATGTGCCCACGGATGCCGCGAAAGTCATCTTTGACTACAAACTGTACGACAAGGAGAGCGGGGATGTGTTTCTGACTGCAAGGACGGTGCAGGTGTTTATGGACAGGGACTATAAACTGATGTGGTTCAGTCCGGACTTTTACACTCAATGGAAACGGCAAATGGGGCTGACTGAATAAAGATGATAGAGGTACTCGGAAGGAATATTTTTTCGCCTCTGGGGGCGGATCTGGAGCAGAATTACCGGGCTGTGAGGGCTGGGGAATCGGCTCTGCGCCTTCGTGGGGACGACAGCGGATGGAGGGGAATTCCCGACCTCCCTGTGGCCTCGCTTTTGGAGGACGGATTTGTCCTTGAAGGATTCAGCCGTTTCGAGTCTATGGTCATTTCTTCCGTTTCAGATGCCCTTTCTTCTTCCGGAGTGGATCCCGAATCCCCTAAATGTATTTTCATCCTGAGCACCACCAAGGCCGATGTGGAAAGTTTGGAACAGGGAGACAGCCAGTACCTCGCTCCGGCTGCAGCGGCAAGGAAGGTGGCCCGGCACTTGGGTATGGTAAATGAACCCGTGGTTGTGAGCAATGCCTGCATCTCAGGGGTTGCGGCTCAGATTCTGGCAGCCCGGCTGATTGAAACAGGCAAATACGACACGGCTATAGTCTGCGGGGCCGACGCCATAAGTCCTTTTGTGGTGGCCGGTTTCAGCTCGTTCAAAGCCCTGTCACCGCAGCCCTGCCGCCCTTTTGACATCGAGAGAATGGGACTCAACCTCGGAGAAGCTGCCGCAACCATCATACTCGGCCGTTCCTGCACGGCGGTAGGGGATTCCCGGTCGGGGCGGGGAATGACGGCAGATGAAAAAGACCGCTGGTATCTCCTCAGCGGAGCCCTCACCAATGATGCCTACCATCTGAGCGCTCCGTCCCCGTCCGGAGAAGGTTGCTACCGTGCCATAGTCTCCGCTCTCTCAGGCTTCCCTGCGGAAAAACTGGCTGCAATAGGAGTCCACGGCACAGCCACGATGTTCAACGACCAGATGGAAAGCAAGGCCATAGAGCGTGCCGGGCTTTCCGGGGTGCCGCTTTCCGCCCTCAAAGGCTATTATGGGCACACCCTCGGAGCTGCCGGAGTGCTTGAAACAGTACTGCTTATGCGCTGCCTTGAAGACGGAGTGATACCTGCAAACCGGGGATTTGAAGAAATGGGAGTGGGAGGAAAGGTAAACATAGTCCCGGAAGAACTGCAAACTGACCGCAAGGCTTTCCTGAAAATGATTTCAGGCTTCGGAGGCTGCAATGGAGCCTTGCTCTATTCCCGTGAACCGGCTGATTATGAGTTGATTGCACAAGCGGATGCCCATAGTGCCGTAGGGGGAAATGAGTCCGGGACAAGCTCTTGGACTATAGCGCACAAGGTCCGCATAACCCCGGCCGGATTTGAGCTGGACGGCATCAGCCAAAGTTTTGACACCCCGGGCAAACCTGCCCTTACCGCCCTCTACAAACAGCATATAGGCGATTATCCCAAGTTCTACAAGATGGACGGACTCTGCCGCCTTGCCTTTGTGGCATCGGAACTCCTGCTGCAAGACTTCCTGACGGCTGAAACCGGAAAAGCAGAACGGGCTGAGGCATCCGAACTGAACACCACGGATGTCCTGATTTTCAACAGGAATTCATCCATAGCCTCGGACAGGGAACATATAGCCACCATCAGTGACCCCGGCAATTATTATCCCAGCCCGTCAGTATTCCTCTACACCCTGCCGAACATTCTGACCGGGGAAATAGCCATACGCAACGGTTTCACTGGCGAGACCTCGCTCTTCATTGCCGAGGATGGAGGTGTATGCGACGAAATACTCGAAGCCTCGATGGCATCCACTGATGCTTCCCGCATACTTGCAGGGTGGATAGATTACCGGGACGACGATTCATTCGGTGTTGACTTGAAATTATATATAAAAATCAAATAGCTTAGAAATATGGAAGAACTCATCTACAAACTCAAGGAGCAGATTATCGATGCCCTTAACCTCGAGGAAATCACCCCTGAAGACATTGACGACAATGCCCCTCTCTTCGGTGACGGTCTGGGATTGGATTCCATTGATGCACTGGAACTTATCGTGATACTTGATAAGCATTACGGAATCAAGATCGCAAATCCTGCAGACGGTAAGGCCATTTTCTCCAGCGTGGCGGCCATTGCGGACTACGTGTCCAAGAACAGAATGAAATAGTTCAGACTGCAAAAGATGGAAATTGCAATCACAGGTGCAGGAATAATCTGTGCCATTGGAAATGACAAACAGCAGGTGCTGGAGTCTCTGCGCAAGGGAGAGTCCGGAATAGGCACTATGAAATATCTCAGCTCCAAACACTTGGAGTTGCCGGTGGGGGAGGTGAAACTCTCCAATGCCGAAATGGCGGCTATGCTCTCTCTGGATGCGGACTATCCCCACAGCAGGACCTCTCTTATGGGTGCCATTGCCGTCAGACAGGCTTTGGCTCAGGCTGGGTTCAGCCCGGACGGAACTCATTGGAAGGGACTTGAGGGCAAGAAGGTGGTGCTGATTTCCGGGACCACGGTGGGAGGTATGGATATCACCGAGCAGTATTTCGAGAGGATGAAAACCGACGATTCCCTGCTCTATCTTCCCCAGAGCAACGAATGTGGAAAAAGCACCGTGGAGATTGCTCAAATGTCCGGCTTGCAGGCGGAATGTTGTACCATTTCGACAGCCTGTTCCTCAGCCCTGAATTCCATAATGCTGGGCTGCGAAATGCTACGGAGGGGCGAGGCGGATGTGGTAATCTCCGGAGGTTCCGAAGCAATGAGCAAGTTTCATCTCAACGGTTTCAACACCCTGATGATTCTGGACCGGGAGCGCTGCCGTCCTTTCGACGACACCCGGGCGGGACTCAATTTAGGAGAGGGTGCTGCGTTTGTGGTGCTGCGCAGGGACAGTGACATCGGAGCTGCGGAAGGGAAAAACGGCGTTGCGGAAGCTCTATCGGACGGAAATGTCCTCGCATATATAGGCGGTTACGGCAACCGCTGCGATGCCTTCCACCAGACTGCCACTTCCGAAAACGGGGAGGGTGCCTTCCTTGCGATGACTGACGCTCTGAATATGGCGGGACTGCAAGCCTCTGACATTCAATATGTCAATGCTCACGGCACAGGCACTCCGAACAACGACATAACCGAAAGCCGCGCCCTGCAGAGAGTATTCGGAGAAACAATGCCGGCAATATCCAGCACCAAATCCTTTACCGGACACACAACTTCCGCATCCGGATCCATTGAGACCGTCATCTGCCTTCTGGCTATGCAACACGGCTTCATACCCGGCAATCTGGGCTGGAAGCACCGTATTGAGGGAGGCATCACTCCGACCCTGGGCAGCGAAGGCGTGCAGTTGAATAATGTGGTCTGCAATTCCTTCGGCTTCGGAGGCAATGACTCTTCGCTCGTGCTTTGTGCGGAGAAGCCTCATAGTTTTGCAGGACCTTCAGGTAACTTCGGGGTGAAGGAAAAGGCGAGAGCCGTGGTGGATTCAGTGGAGGAACTGCCTGCCTTGAAGGAATTTGTATCTCCTATGGAGTCCAGGCGTATGGGAAAACTGATGAAAGCTGCCCATCTGTCTGCATTCAGAGCACTGAAGCAGGCGGGCATAGACTGTCCCGATGCCATAATAACTGCCACTTCAAGGGGTATGCTGGAAATCAGCCAGCAATTCCTGGACGACATAGTCAGCAATGATGAAGAATTGCTCAAGCCCACCCTTTTTATGCAGAGTACCCACAACACCGTGAGTTCGTCCATAGCCATACGCCGTCATTGCCACGGCTACAACATAACCTATTCCCAGGGAGACCAGTCGCTGGAATGGGCTTTGCGGGATGCCCGCAGGCTCATCTCCACGGGCAAGGCGGGCAATGTTCTGGTGGTTTCCTTCGACGAATCCACCCCTTATTTCGAGTCCTTTGCACGCAGGGCCGGGGAGACTTTGCCTCCTGAGGTCCGAGCGGAAAGCATAGTGCTGGAAAGAATGTAACTTATTTAGTATGAAAGGAATATTTTCACTTTTACCTCTGGCTGTGCTCCAGAGTATATGTCTGGCCGGAGGTCAGGTGCTGCTCAAATTTGCGCTTGGGAGGATGCTGCCTTTTTCTATGACTCTCGCCTTCTGGAAGTCGGTGTTCGTGAACTGGCAGTTTGCGGCCTGCGGGCTTTGCTATGGAGCGGGAAGTTTGCTCTGGTTCTATATTCTGAAGCATTTTCCCTTCAGTATGGCCTATCCTATGGTTTCGCTCAGTTATGTTTTCGGGATGATTGCAGCCATTGTTTTCTTCCACGAGGATGTGAATCTGATGAAATGGATAGGGGTGGTGCTGATTATGCTCGGTTGCTTTTTCATTGCGCGGAGTTAAAGATTATGATGAAAAACCTGTTGAAAATAATCGGAATATCGCTTTGCCTCTGCCTTTTCTCAGGCACGGTTCAGGCGCAGACTCCCCAGGAGGATATTGTGGCGGCCATACAGCGTTCCGGAGCCGCAATGCAGACTATGGAATGCGATTTCGTGCAGACCAAGACAATGCAGCTGATGGCCGAACCGATGATATCCAAGGGCCGTATGTACTATTCCCAGCCGTCCAGACTCCGTTGGGAGTACACCAGCCCCGTTCCGTCAGCCTTCATTCTGGACAATGCCAAGGCATGGACTGTAAGCAGCGGCAAGGTCACCGATGTGAGTGCCAACAAAATGTTCAAGGGTCTGGGTCGTTTGCTCATCGGCTGTCTGGAGGGCAAGGTCGTCAACGACGGCAAATCCTTCCGCATCGAAATCAGCGAGAGCCCGGACCACTGGGCTGTGAAACTCCTGCCCCAGAAAAATGACGTGAAGCAGATGTGGGACAGCATAGTCCTGCATTTCGTGCCCAGCCTCAATGCGGTGGTGAAAGTGGAAATGAATGAAAAATCAGGTGACGCCACTGTGGTGGAACTTAAAAATATGAAAGTCAATTGCAGCATTGACGACAAGTTTTTCAAAGCAGAATTATGAAACTTTATGGATTCCCGGGACAGGGTTCGCAATTTCCCGGTATGGGCAAAGACCTCTATGAGAGCAACGCCCTCGCAAAAGAACTTTTTGACAAGGCCGATGCCATACTCGGCTTCAGCCTCACGGACATAATGTTCAACGGCAGTGCAGAAGACCTGCTCCAGACCAGAGTCACACAGCCCGCAGTCTTCGTCCATTCAGTGGTGGCAGCCCTCTGTCTTGGCGATGATTTCCGGCCGGATATGGTGGCAGGACACTCCCTGGGCGAATTCTCAGCCCTTGCCGCATCCGGTGCCCTGTCTTTCGAGGACGGGCTCAAGCTGGTCTATGCCAGGGCTTTGGCAATGCAGGAGTGCTGCGAGAGACAGCCTGGTACTATGGCAGCGGTCATAGGCTTGCCGGACGCGGAGATTGAGCGTGTCTGTGCAGAAGTGGCTGCGGAGACCGGGAAAGTGCTGGTTGCGGCCAATTACAACAGCCCCGGCAACGTGGCTATTTCAGGAGCAAAGGAGGCCATCGAAGCTGCTGTTCCCAAGATGAAGGAAGCCGGGGCAAAGCATTGTCTTCCACTGCAGGTGGGTGGAGCCTTCCATTCCCCGCTTATGGCTCCTGCGGGAGAGAAACTCGCCAAGGCCATCTCGGCAGTGCAGTTCAATGTGCCCGTATGTCCTGTGTATCAGAATGTTGATGCGCAGCCGCACACCGACCCGGAGCAGCTCAAGGCCAATCTTCTCCTCCAACTTACCTCTGCTGTGAAATGGACAGCTTCGGTGAACAATATGCTGGATGCTGGAATGGATGAGTTTGTGGAATGTGGTCCGGGCACCGTGCTGACCTCTTTGGTGAACCGAATCAAGAAATCAAGAAAATAATGAAACTTCTAAACAGTCTTTATAGAATAGTTTCCGAGTCTGTCACCGAATCGGGGCGCGATTACAACATAGTCCTGGATGCGGAACATTTCATCTACAAGGCACATTTTCCCGGAGAGCCCATCACCCCGGGAGTCTGCATAATGCAGATTGCCGTTGAACTCCTGTCTCTGCATTGCGGAAAGCCCCTTGCCATAGATACAGTCAAAAATATCAAGTTCCTCAAAATCATATCTCCTGTTGAGACCCCCGGGGTGTGCTTTTCTGTCAGCAAGGTGGAGGCCGAAGACTCAAAGGTGAAGGCCCAGGTGAGCGTAAGCGGCGGGGGAGAAACTTATGCCAAACTGTCCCTTATCTGCAAGGCTATATGATTGTGGACCAGAAGCATAGGATGAAATCAAGGGGAATATGTGTGATAGTCCCCACCTACAATAATGCCGGCACCATAGTGGACGTGGTGAGCCGTTGCCAGGCTCAGTGCGACGATGTGATCGTGGTCTGTGACGGATGCACCGACAACACCGTGCAACTGCTTGAGGCAATGGCCGTTCCGCCAGTAATTCTGGACCTGGGACACAACCGTGGCAAGGGCATAGCGTTGAGGGAAGGGTTCAGATATGCCCTTCAGGCCGGGTTTGCCTATGCCATCACCCTCGACGGCGACGGACAGCATTTCCCGGAAGATATACCCGTGCTGGTGGAAGCCAATATCAAGCATCCGGGAGCCCTCATAGTGGGAGCCCGCAAGAATCTGGAGAATGCGGAAAGAAGCGGAGGAAGCAAATTCGCCAACAAATTCAGCAATTTCTGGTTCGCCGTTCAGACAGGACATTATCTGCCTGACACTCAGACCGGTTACCGCCTCTATCCGCTCAAGAAACTCCGTGCTCTATCCCTTACGACCTCCCGCTACGAGGCCGAACTGGAATTTATGGTCTTTGCCTCCTGGACGGGAGTGAAGCTGGTGAGCGTCCCTGTGAACGTGTATTATCCGCCTGCAGGTGAGAGGATTACGCATTTCAGGCCGGGGCCGGATTTTTTGCGGATTACAATGCTGAACTCGGTTCTGTGCTTTCTGGCGGTGGTCTGGGGTTATCCGGCTATGCTTTTCAGGGCTCTGATGACCTTTCTGCGGACTCTCTACGCCCTGCTCTTTTTCAGCATCAACACCCTCTGCCTTATGACCCCGATTGCATTTTTCTATATGACATTTGCAAAGGACGGGGAGAAGAAGAAACTCAATCTGCACAGGGGACTGAACTTTATGGCGCGCTTCCTGCTCTACACCCACAAGATTCCGGGAGTGAAATTCACTGAGGAAAACCCGTCGGGAGAGGACTTCAGTAGGCCTGCTGTAATCATCTGCAACCATTCCTCCCACCTGGACCTCGTGCCTCTGCTCGCCCGCACCCCAAAACTCATAGTCCTCACCGCCGACTGGGTCTGGAAGAATCCTTTCTACAGTTACGCCATACATCAGGCCGAATTTCTCCCCGCATCTGCCGGGATGGACGCGATAATGCCCAAACTCCGCAATCTTGTGGAAAGAGGCTACAGCATAGCCCTTTACCCCGAAGGCACGAGGTCTCTGGACTGTTCCATAGGCCGTTTCCATCAGGGAGCATTTTATATCGTGGAGCAACTTGGGGTGGACCTGCTTCCGCTTTATCTCTATGGGGCAGGCAAGGCTCTTCGCAAGCACGGACGCAAACTCAAGCGCTGGCCCATGCATCTGAAAATCGGGAACAGGATGACTCCTCAGGATGTGGCGGCTCTGGGCGAGGGCACTATGGAACAGGCAAAGGCAATGCGCCGGCGCTATATCGAAGAGTATAACTTATTGGCTGACAGAATAGAACAGAATGTCTGAGAAAGTTGTCATAATAGGAGGGGGACTGGGAGGCCTGACCACCGGTCTCATTCTTCAGCGCAACGGCTATGATGTGACCGTCCTGGATATGGGCGTGCAGATCGGCGGCTGCCTGCAATGTTTCACCCGCAAAGGGGCGAAGTTCGAGACCGGTATGCACTTCATAGGTTCCGCCGCCCCGGGGCAGACTATGGACCGCCTTTTCCGCTACTTCGGACTGAGCGATGAGGTGAAACTCAGCAGCTTGGATAATGAAGCCTATAATATCGTGGACCTGGACGGGGACAAATTCCGCTTTCCTGTGGGCCGGGAGGCTTTCATAGAAAGGATGGGAGGCTATTTTCCGCATCAGAAGGATGCCATTGTGAACTATGTCGCCCTTGTGGACAAAATCAGCACGGCATCCAACCTGAACAGTTTCGCCTCGGACAGCAGGGATATGGCCATTGATGCCGAATATCAGACCAGGGCTATGGACGAGGTGCTGTCTTCGCTTTTCACCGACCCGCTTGCTGCATCGGTACTTGCCGGAGACCTGCCCCTGTATGCCGCCCGGGCCGGGAAAACCCCGTTCTCGCAGCACGCCTTCATAATGGATTTCTATAACAACAGTGCCTATCGCGTGGTCGGAGGCAGCGATTCTATAGCCCTTGCCCTTCAAAGGCAGATAGAAGATGCCGGCGGCAGGGTGCTCATACGCAAGAAGGCAGTGAAAATCCATTGCAACGATGTGAAGGCAACGGCAGTGGAAACTCAAGACGGGGAAATCTATGGTGCTGACTGGGTGATCGGAGCCATACATCCGAAGCGTCTTTTGGAACTTCTGGACACCCGCCTCATACGTCCGGCTTTCCGCAGCCGCATAATGTCCATACCTCAGAGCAGCGCAGTCTTCGCCCTCTATGTCAGCTTCAAGGACGGGGCTATGCCATATATGAACTCCAACTCCTTCTGCTACAATGCTCAAACTCCCTGGAATTGCGAAGATTACACGGATTCGGACTGGCCCAAGGGTTTTCTCTATATGCATATGTGCCACGAAGACGGTGCAAGATGGGCGAAGAGCGGAGTGGTGCTTTCCTATATGAATATGTCGGAGTTGCTCAAATGGAAGGGAACTCCGTTGGGGAGGAGGGGACAGGATTATGAGGACTTCAAGCAGGAACGAGCGCTGAGGCTGATGGAGGCAATGGAGAAACATCATCCGGGCTTTTCCGCAGCGGTTGAAAACTGGTACACCTCCACCCCTTTGACCTATCTGGACTACACCGGAGCCGAGGACGGGGGAATGTACGGAGTTGCAAAGGATATCAGCCTCGGGGCGGCGGGAAGGGTGCCCTACCGCACCAAGGTCCCGAACCTGCTGCTGGCTGGCCAGAATGTCAATTCCCACGGCATACTCGGGGTAATAGTCGGCACCATAGTCACCTGCAGTGCCCTTCTGCCTCCGGGCCGCATTTATGAACAGATATCCAGAATATGAAAACAACAGCGCTGATAATTGGCGGTGGTCTCGGAGGACTTTTTGCCGGGGCCATACTCGCGAAGGAAGGAGTGGGAGTGACCATTCTTGAGAAAAACCATATCATAGGCGGAGGACTCCAGTCGTTCAGGCGTATGGGGCTGAGTTTCGACACCGGTATGCACGTGCTTGCAGGTATGGAAGAGGGGCAGAGCATAAGGAGACTGTGCGAGTGGTTGGGCATATATGACAAAATCCGCCTGCATCACATAGGCCCGGACATAATCGACACGCTCTTTTTCGGTGAAGACGGTAAGTTCTACGACATAGGCAAGGGCCGGGATGGTTTCGTGGACTCACTTGCGAAATATTTTCCGGACCAGAGGCAGAATCTTGAGAATTATGTCTCGGCCATGTATGCCATAACCGACAAGCTGGATCTTTTCCATCTGCGTCCGAGCCAAGGTTTTGTGCAGATCCATACCGACGAGGCTCTTATGGCGGCAGACGCATTCATAGCCAAATACATAAGCGACCCGCGTCTTCGGGGAGTGGTGGCATATATGAACCCGCTCTATTCCGGCAGGGCTGACGAGACTCCGGCTTATATCCACGCAATCATATCTGTGCTCTACATCCAGGGACCCAGCCGTTTCATAGGAGGCAGCCTGCATTTCGCGAAAATTCTGCAGGAGTTCATCGAGCAGCACGGAGGGCAGGTGCTCACGGGCAGTCCGGTGGTGAAAATCAATACTATAGACCGCAGCATCACATCCGTGGAAACCCCAGACGGGCGGAAGTGGAGTGCCGACTGGTATATCAGCGACATCCACCCTTGCAGCCTCATCAGCCTGCTGGATGACCCCAAGGCCCTGCCCAAGCCTTTCCGCAACCGTATGCAGGAAATCCCCAACTCCTATTCCGCTTTCACCTTGAGTATCAAGCTCAAGAAAGACAGTTTCCGCTATCTGGACCACAGTATGTATTTCATAGACCGGTATGACGAGGTGTGGAGTTTCGGAGACACATCCAAGAAGTGGCCTTTGGGCTATCTGATGATGACACCTCCAGAGGAAGGACAGGGAGAATTTGCCGAGAAGATTATCCTGACCGCGCCTATGCTCTGGAACGAAGTGAGCCGGTGGGCGGATTCCACAGTCGGGCACCGTCCTGCAGAATACCTCCGATGGAAGGAGGAATGTGCTCAGATTCTGCTGGACAGGATGGAGATGATGTTCCCGGGATTCAGGGGCTGCGTGGAGGATTACAATACTGCTTCTCCGCTGACAGTCAGGGACTTCTATGGTGTGAAGGAAGGGGCAATGTGCGGATTTTCCAAAGATTGCCACAATCTGCTGCTGTCCCAGGTGACGGTGGTGACCAAAATTCACAACCTGCTGCTTACCGGGCAGAACGTGACTTTGCACGGGTTCTGCGGAGTGCCTCTCACTGCTATCAACACCTGTGATGTCATTCTGGGTCACAATTATGTGGTGAACAAGATTAACGGCATTGAATGATGAAGAGGTGGACAATCATATTTGCAGTTTTGTGCATCTTGTGTCCGGCAATAAGCGCCCTTGCCTCTGACCCGCCCGAGTCGGAGCAGTTCCGTATGCCTGACAAAAATGGACTTATCCATATCTGGGATGGTACCGCCCATCATCGCCACGCGGTGACTCTCGAAGCCTTTCCGCCGGCGGAGAATCGCTATGGAGTCTCCGTAATCGTCTGTCCAGGAGGTAGTTATTGCTGGCTGGACTATGACAACGAGGGTGTGCAGGTGGCCCGTTGGCTCCAGGAACAGGGAATCTGTGCTTATGTGCTGAAATACAGCGTGATGGGCAAGTTCCAGTTCGGCTGTCTCGCCGGACTCTATGCTTCCACCCGCAAGCATCCGGATATGATAA
>JALFCH010000007.1 GCA_022771245.1 Rikenellaceae bacterium
GTGCTGAAAAGAGAGACTGGGCTGATGCAAACAGTGTTTACGCTCGTTCTCACTTTGCATACATCAGTGAAGACCATTATGCTGCAAAGAATTACACTACGGATGTGGATTGGCTCAGCTGCCATTATGCAAACAATGGCACGGCAATTACTGACTGCGTATGGTTTGTCAGCGCAACCGAAAACACTACAGGTGTACCAAGAACAGCTTATGTGGTTTGTGTCTTCCCTGAGGATGACGGATATCAATTCCCGGAGCCTCGTGCATTGAAGATAACCCAGAAAGCCAATACCACTGTCGTTGCTGAATTCAGCGGATTCCCGACAGGGGCAGTTGCGGCAGCCGGAGGCACTGTCACAGGTAAACTGAGTCTGATAATCAACGGTGAGAATCAAACTGATGTAGCCGCTGCGATTCGGACCTATGGTCTGATCCTCAGCGCAGACAAGGGGGCAAGCGCAAGTGTCGATGCATCGGGCAATGTGACTGTTGTGATTCCAAAGAATCAGTACAAAAATGGTGGTGTGACCTACACTGTATCTCTAAAGAAGAACGACGGTACAGTTGCTGCTTCTGCTGAAATCAGTCAGGAAGAAGGAAGCGAGGAACCAAGCGGTGATGTTTATACATACACGATTGCTTGGGCGGCACACGCAGATGGAGGTGTAATAGGTTTCCCGACAAGTTTTGATGACGGGGGAGTTTATTTCAGATTTAAAGAAATAAAGAAGAATGGTGAATCTGTGGAAATCACGGATGATGTGATCAATGACATTATTGCCATTGCATTTGTTCCGAGCAATGACAGACCGGCATCAGGCTATGATTCTTACATCTATGCAGATGCGGGCCAGATCTACATAAAGAAGAACAATACCGCAACTGGGCAGATCGAGTTCGCTATCTGCACTACTGCTGATTCAAAGGGTTACTGCTGCACTATGAATCTAATGAATGCTGACGGTTCAAAGAACAGGTCAATCTTCTATTTTGTTCCGTAATAGCCTTACATAGATTTTTTAAGGGGGATGACCAACGGCCATCCCCCTGATTTTATAAACCCCTCAAGTCTGTTCGACAGGATGCTGGAGAAGCAGGCAAAAGTTAAAAATCACTGATCCGTTCAGCAGCCCTCAGTTCGAAAGGCAGGGGAGGGAAGTCTTCAGGTAGGATTATAACCGGGATGCCCACTGTGGCATAATGCTCCTTAAGGTGGATTATGTCTTCGTCCAGCAGGCGTATGCAGCCTTCACTGCCTCTTCCCACCCGGAGCGACTCGCGGTTGTTGGTGCTTCCGTGTATGCCTATGCCTGAGAAACCGGGAGTCTCCAGTCTCATGAACCAGTGGCCGTATGCAGGTATTGAACCTCTCCCGTCACCGAAATCGTGCTCCCAAGCCGAGGCATCCTGAATCTGGGTTATGCGGAAAGGCTTGCCCGGATACGACTCAGGTGTCTTGCAGTCGCCACTCCTCTCTTTCTGGCCTCTGTTGATGGCAATGCAAACCGGATAACTCGCCCTCAGTAGAGTGTCTGCATCCATCACCTCATATACGTTAAGATGTTCGGGATGTACCTTGGAAACCACGAAAACACAGTTTTCCTTGTTTTGCGCCTCCGCATAGACCGTCCTTTGCGGCAGGCTGTCCGTCACACTCTGGGCTGAGACCTGCACCGCAAACAGGGGTAGCAATGCGCTTGTAATCAATAATTTGGCTCTGTTCATACTATTCTCATTTGCGTTTGAGTGAAGGCGTGTCCTCCAGTTCAGCAATCGAAGCCTTGTCATCCACCAGAAGCACCGGTTTCGGACCTTTGCAGAAATCTGCAGAACACTTGGCCTCTGTGTTGTTGAAGCCGATTTTCACGCTTCTCTGGTCCTGCTGAGTATCAATAATCTCATCCTGCACCGGAATGTACTCATAGTCCGGATTGATGACTATGAGATTCCCGTTGTCATCGGCCAGCCCGTCCCAGTCCATCTTGAAGCCTGTCGCTATGGCAGTGATATTGATGCGGTCCCCGAAGTCCTCGGACCTGTCCCAGACTATGCCCTTCTTGAAACGGTTCGCATTGCCGATGTATTCCGTAATCAGCACATCGATATTGTTCAGCTCATCCATCGTCACTCCATTCTCATTATAGCCCACAGTGATGTTCAGAAGCACATTCTTGGCTGTCTTGAGGTCGTGATCGTTCAGGAGCGGGGATTCGAATGCTCCCCTGACGGCATCCCTGATTCTGTTCTCCCCGGTGCCTGTGCCGCAACCCATCAAAGCCATTCCGCTGTTGGTCATCATTTTCTTCACATCCCGGAAATCCACATTGATATAGCCTTTTTTCTTGATAATCTCGATGATGCCCTTCACTGCAGTACAAAGCACCTCGTTGGACATAGGATATGCCTCCTGAACCAGCACCTTGCCATAGTGGTTGTAAAGTTTCTCATTGTCGATGACCAGCAGGCTGTCCACGTTCTTCTCCATCTCCATAATCCCGTCCAGCGCCTTGGTCATAGCCTCGTTCCCGTCACTTCGGGTCGGGATAGTCACAACTCCCACTGTCAGAATGCCCTTTTTCTTTGCCATTGCCGCTATCACAGGGGCGGCTCCCGTACCGGTTCCTCCACCCATTCCGGCAGTGATGAAAAGCATATCTGTCTGGCTTCCGAAAACACTCTTCTCTATTTCCGCCTCTGACTCAATTGCTGCATTGCGTCCTGCGACCGGATCGCAACCGGCTCCAAGACCTTCTCCCAGTTGGATCTTCAAAGGCACTGAACAGCTGCCCAAGGACTGCGAATCGGTGTTGCAGACTATAAAAATGCAGCCGTCGATTTCCTGCTCGTACATATAGTTCACGGCATTGCATCCGCCTCCTCCTACGCCGATGACCTTGATTGTGGAAGTGCGGGCACTCCAATTGGTCGGAACTACATCAAATGCGGTGGTCACTTTTTCCATATTCATTCCTCCTTTTCGTCTTTGTCTTCTTCCAATAAATCCAGCATAGTGTCACAGCCGGCATTGAACTTTTTCTTCAATTTGTTTGTCCAGACTATGAAACGGCTTGAACTGCCGCTGTCTTTCTTCTTCTTGCTTTTTCCGCCCTGCCTGCTGATTTCCTCTTCTGTCATAATGCCTGGGAGAGTGCCGGTCTTGTGCTCCATATCCGTCGGCGTATGCTCCTGTCCGTCCCCCTCTCCATCGACTGTTTCCTGCTGAGCTGTAGCCACAACTTCCACATCCTCAGCAACATCCTCAGCAACGTCCTCAGCTTTCACATAATCCTCCTTCACGCAGGCGCAAGTCATCACATCCTCGTTTACTGCAGCCATAATCATACCTACGACAGCACTTGCAGAAGGACTCGTCGCGCCCGTGCAGGCATTGATGATTCCCGTCATACGAGGGCGGCCAATCCTCACCTTGTAGCCCGAAAGTTCAGTGATGAAATTCCCGAGATTGGTCATCATAGCCCCGCCTCCGGTTATCACCACTCCGCTCTGCAACTTGTCCGCAAATCCGCTTCTGCCTATTTCATAGAGCATAGCCCTGATGATTTCCTCCTCGCGTGCGGTGATGATTTCAGAAAGGTATTTTACCGCAAGCCGGCGGTCCATATCCCCGTTCCCGCCTTTGATGAGCAACTGTTTCTCGCTCATATTCTGCAACTTGTCCGGAAGGCAGGCGCCGAAAGCAAGTTTCAGGTTTTCGGCCAGATTGAGGCTGATGTTGCTCTCCGTCTGTATGTCCCTGGTCACGTTCATACCGCCGAAAGGTATGGATGCGTAATGGCGCAGCACGTTTTTGTAGAACACCGAGACTGAGGTGCATCCTCCTCCCAGGTCAATCAGTGCCACTCCGTTGTTCATTTCTGAAGGATAGAGCACTGTGTCAGCTGTGTATTTGGGCTGGAAATATTTCTTCACCGGCACCAGTTCCACCGAACGCATAACCTTGTCTATCCTATTGAGGGCAGCCTTTGCCCCGATGAAAATTTTGAAACTGCCCTCCAGCACTTTCGAGGACATTCCCACAATGTCTTCTTCCACCAGCTGGAACTCCTCTTCGGTGGAGAATGACTGGGCAATAGCTCCATAGACGGCATCCGTGTTCTGATTTTCAGGGGCTATAGGATAACTGTCCTGGGCGAATGATTTCAGTTCGTTGATTTCAGCAGCCGTGATGTAACTGTCCGCATCCCTGTCATCTATGCGGGCTTCGTTTTCCTCGGTCTTGATGTAGAAACGCGGCATTCCCACCACCGCACAGGTAATCTTGATGCCTAAAATCTCTTCCGCATCCTGTATCGCCTGCTTGAGCTGTTTGACCACCCTCAGTTCCGTGAGAATGCGGCTGCTCTTCATTCCGTTTGCGGGAGTCTCCTTGTAATATACAAGTCTCGTGTCTGTCCCGTCCTGCAGTGCCACTGCCAGGGAAATTTTGAATGTGCCAAGGTCAATGGCAACTATGTATTTCTCGTCCATATCTTTAGGCTTTACTTTTTTCGCTGCAAACTATCTGTGACTCGAATCTCAGGTCCACCTTCAGGTAGCCCTTTCCCAGCGGATATATCATCCTGTAGTATTTTTCCAGCTTCCCGAATTTCTCATCCAGAGCAACCGGCTGTCCGAACAGGAATTTCTCATTGCCCACCACGGGAACAAGGACAATCTCGCCGTTCTTATCCACGTGTATCTGGGTGATGCGCTTGTCCCAGCCCGTCTTTTCCATATATGAAACCAGGGCCACCATATTTTTTGTCCAATCCCGGCCCCTGTCTTCTTCAATCATACCCTTGAAGCCCCTCGGAGGGCAAACCGGGAAAGCTCCGTCCACTACGGGGATGAGGGATGAGTAGTTTTTCTGAAGCGGAAATATGAACCCGTCCGCATCTGCGTACCATCCGTTGTCGGCAGTCTGGAACCTGACCTTCGGAGTGCGCTGGGTGACATCCAGGTTCAGTTTTCCGTCAGGGGTGACAAAAGCCTCGCAGGTGAGGACCGCACTCTTGTCCGTCACTATACTTTCCATTTGTGCGAGGTCCATATCGGCAACCGTCTTTCCCTTGACCTTTCCAACCCCCTTTTCTATGTAATTCTCCACGTCCTTCCGGGTTACGAAACTGTTCAGGGCACTGTCTTTTACAGTCACCCTGACACCCGTGCACTCGATTTTGTCGTGGCGTTCCTTTCCCAAGACAAGAAACACCACCGAGGCTGACAGCGCAAGCACTGCCGCCAGACTCAGCAAAATCTTGTAAATGAGTTGTTTCATCGGGATTCGAGCATTCGGGTGATTTCAGGTATGAATCTGTCTATATTTCCGGCACCGAAGGTGATGAGTATGTCTATGTCCTCGTGGCTCAAGTAGTCCATAAGTTCCTCTTTCTTAAGCAGTACCTTTTGTGGAGCTGTCACCTTGCCGAAGATTGTTTCGGAAGTCACTCCCGGAATGGGCTCTTCCCTGGCCGGATAAATGTCCAGCAGGATGAGCTTGTCCACCTTGCTCAAGGCCTGTGCGAATTCATCCGCAAAATCCCTTGTGCGGGTATAGAGATGGGGCTGGAACACTGCCGTGAGCTTTCTTCCCGGGAAAATCTCCCTGATTGAACTGATGGCGGAACTCAGCTCATTCGGATGATGGGCATAGTCGTCTATGTAGGCGAGCCCCGGACGGTTCACGTGAATGTCGAAACGCCTCTTTACACCTTTGAAAGTCGCCAGTGCAGCCTTGATTTTCGTAGGTGCGAGACCGTAGCAAAGGGCTATTGCAGAGGCGGCAACGGCATTTTCCACATTCACCCAGCCCGGTACTCCGAGACGGCAGTCTGCAATCACTCCCGAAGGATGGCAAAGGTTGAAGGTGAAATAGCCGCATTCGTCAACCCTGATGTCAGAAGCGTGGAAATCCGCCCCGGCATCATCGTAAGAATAGCTCATCAGCCTTGCCGAAGTGTCCTTGGCGCTGATTGGCAGTCCGATTTTGGCGATTACCGTTCCTGTGGTGAGGGATGCGAACTTGCGGAAGGATTCCTCTACGTGCTCCAGGTCTCCGTAAATGTCCAAGTGGTCCGCATCCATCGCAGTAATCACTGAAATTTCCGGGGTCAGCTGGTGGAAGGAACGGTCGAATTCGTCAGCCTCCACCACCACCGCAGGGGAGTGGCTCATCAGCAGGTTGCTGTCGTAATTTTTGGATATGCCTCCCAGAAAAGCCGAGCAGCCTTCTCCTGATGAGGTGAAAATGTGTGCAAGCAGGGTGCTTGTGGTAGTCTTGCCGTGAGTTCCCGAGACAGCCAGACAGCGCTGGAGACCCATACGTGTGAGTTCCCCCAGCACCTGAGCCCTCTTCATAAGTGTATATCCGTTCTCCCTCACGTGCACCATTTCCTTCAAATCCTGAGGAATAGCCGGAGTATATACCACCAGAGTATTTTCCGTATCGGTGGGTATGAGGTCCGGCCTGTCTTCGTAGTGAACTGCTATGCCTTCCTTCTCCAGGGCGAGAGTCAGTTCCGACGGGGTCTTGTCATATCCTCCCACGCCGAAGCCCTTGAATTTGAAATACCTGGCTATGGCAGACATACCTATGCCACCTATGCCTATGAAATATATGTTACTGTACCTCATTGTATTACCTTATATATCTCCCTGACTATGGCATCCGAAGCATCGGGCAGAGCCATAGCCAGACTGTTCTTTTCCATTTCCCTGATTCTTGCCGTATCCTTTATGCAGGCCGCAGCCTTTGCCATCAGTTCAGCGGGAGCATCGGCATCCTTCACGATTTCACCGGCCCCCCTGCTGACCAAGGCCATTGCATTGTGCGTCTGATGGTCTGCAGTCACATTGGGCGAGGGTACGAATATGGCCGCCTTCCCGAAGGCGCAGATCTCAGACACGGAACTTGCTCCGGAACGGGACACCAGCAGGTCCGCCGCCGCATAGGCGAGGTCCATCCTGCCTATGAAGTCCGTATGGTGCACAAAAGCAGCCGCCTGCTTGCCTGCCATAAATTCGTCCACCATAGTCTTATAGTAACGTCCGCACTGCCACAGTACATCAAATCCATCGCCTCCCGGGCAGCCTGCCTCAATCCATTTCATCACGGAATTGTTCAATGTGCCGCTTCCCAGGCTTCCGCCCATAATCAGCAAATGTCTGCGCTGGGGGTCGAGGCCGTAATATTCCACTCCTTCCGCCTTCATCTGTCCGCTTGCAGGCCTCATACACTCCCTGATGGGATTGCCGGTCATCACGATGCGTTCTGCCGGGAAGAATTTCTCCATCCCGCTGTAAGCTACGCAAATCCGGTCGGCTTTCCTGCCCAGTATCCTGTTGGTAAGCCCGGCGAAACTGTTCTGCTCCTGAATCAGAGTCGGCACCCCGCATCTTTCTGCAGCCCAGAGCAGGGGAGCGCTGGCATAGCCTCCCACTCCAACGGCGATGTCCGGCCTGAATTCCCTGATGATCCGCTTTGCCATCCTCACGCTCTTGAGCACCTTGAAAGGCAGAGCCAAATTTTCCGGGGAAAGACTGCGCTTGAGTCCGGAAATCGGCAGGGCCAGTATCCTGTACCCGGCAGCAGGAACCTTCTCCATCTCCATCCGTCCCTGAGCTCCCACGAACAGTATTTCGGTTTCGGGATTCGCCCTCTGCAATGCCTGCGCAATGGACAGGGCCGGAAATATGTGTCCTCCCGTGCCTCCTCCGCTTATCAGTACTCTGAGTTTCTTATTCATAGTCTCAATTTTTATGCATTCTTTTCGTCCTCTGCCCCTTCAGCCGCCTCCTCAACTTGTTCCACGCTCATCCTGCCTCTTGCCATATCTGCCTGGCGTTCCTCTTCCGAAATTTCCTCCCAGGACATCTTGCTCATGGAAAGCACAATCCCGAAGGCCACGCAGAAACACAGGAAGGCACTGCTTCCCTGACTGACAAGCGGCAATGTCTGTCCTGTAAGGGGACCCATATCCAGGTTGATGGCAATGTGCATAAATGCCTGACTGGTAATGAGAATGATGAGTCCAGCCACGCTCGTCTGGGCAAACAGGTCGTGACAGTTCTTCACCACTTTCACACCCCTTGCAATCAGGCTGAGATAGAGCAGGATAATCAGGATTCCCCCTAAAAGTCCGGTCTCTTCAAGTATATAGCAATAAATGAAATCCCCGTACATCACCGGAACCACGTATTTCTGGGTGCTGCCGCCGACTCCCTTCCGGAACAGACCTCCCTCGTGGATGGCTATTTTGGCAGAATAGGGCTGCTGAACCTTTATCATTTTCTTTTTGTAGGCGGTCGTGCCTTCGAGCCCATTCTCCTTCATCTGTATTATTTCCTCGATCTTGGGCTTTTCCGACACCCTCTCTATCATAGTGCCGATACGCTTGAAGACGGCACCGTCAGTGAGTTTGTAAATGCAGAATGCTATGCCCAGCAACGCTATCCCGGTTACGGCGAGAACGGCAATCTTCCTGGGGTCGATTTCTCCCACGAATGCAGTGATTATCATTATTCCGAGAATGAAGATGGTACTGGAATTGCCTCCGGGCAGTATGAGACCCGTGATCAGCAGTATGGGTATGAAGATATAGTAAATGACTCTTCCCCATTCCGTATCCAGACACCGCAGAGGCTCTTTGGCCTGCTTCCCGAACTTGAGGTGTGCAAAAAACTTGAGAGTGGTCAGTTTGCCCTGCCTGATTGCTTTGCACGCCCAGGCTATGTACATCACCATGGCCACCTTCACTATTTCGAACACGTGGACCTGGAACCCTTTGATGAGAATGGCCCTGTACACCCCGTTGAACTCGACAGCCCTGAAATCCCTGCTTATTGTGAAATGCGAATCGAGGGCTATGAGCAGTATCAGCGAGAAAATGAAACCGCCACGGGAAAGCCATTCAAACGTTTTGGAATTGGGAATCACATAGCACAGGAAGATAAGCCCGAGACCGGCAAGAGTTATGAGGCCCTGTTTCCATATGATGTCCAGTCTCGTACATTTGTTCTGGATTGCAAGCAGAGACGTGGATCCGGATATGGTAATCATTGATATCATAATCAGCATCAGGACGACAATCCATATCACTTTGTCGCCCTTAACCATATTCAGGAATCCTTTGTTCTCCATTTTCTTAGAGGATTACTTACAATTTTCTCACTTCTGCCTTGAACTGCTCGCCCCTGTCCTCGTAGTTCTTGAACAGGTCGAAACTTGCACAGCAAGGGGACAGAAGCACCACGTCACCCTTCTTTGCCAGACGGCTTGCCATCTGCACAGCTTCGTGGGCCGAGCCTGCCTCAACAATCTCCGGCACTATCCCGTCGAAACTTTCGTGGAATTTGTGGTTGTCAAGCCCCATACATACCATTGCCTTCACTTTCTCCTTTGCAAGCGGAACCAGGCTCGAATAGTCATTGCCCTTGTCAGTGCCTCCGACTATCCACACCACCGGCTGTGTCTGACACTCGAGGGCGTACCAGGCAGCATCCACGTTAGTCGCCTTTGAGTCATTGATGTACATCACTCCACCCACGCTGGCCACCTTTTCCAGACGGTGTTCCACAGGCTGGAAGGATGAAAGGGCCTCCCTGATGGTGCTGTTGTCGATTTCCATAACCTTGGCCGCAATTGCCGCAGCCATCGAATTATAGACATTGTGCCTGCCGCCGAGTGCAAGGTCGCGTATGTACATATCGCACTCGCTGTCCTGGTAGCGGATGACTATTTTGTCCTCCTTTACGAAGGCTCCCTCTTTCACTTCCGTCTTCTGGGTGAATGGCAGCTGCTTGGCCTTCACCACTATTTTGTTGAGGTGATTGATGGTGATTTCATCGTCGGAGCAGAATATGAAGCAGTCCTCGGAATCCATATTGCGGGTGATGCGGAACTTCGCCTTCACATACTCTTCCATATCGTGGTTGTAGCGGTCCAGATGGTCCGGGGTGATGTTCGTGATTATGGCTATGTCCGCCTTGAAATCGTACATATTGTCCAATTGGAAGCTGCTGATTTCCAGCACGTAGATATCGTGGTCCTCAGTGGCGACCTGGTAAGCGTAACTCTTGCCTATGTTTCCGCACAGACCTGCGTTCAAGCCTGCCTGTTTGAGCAGATGGTAAATCAGGCTGGTGGTAGTGGTCTTGCCGTTGCTGCCGGTTATGCAGATGCGTCTGGCCCGGTCGTACCTGCCTGCAAATTCAATCTCCGATATGATATGAGTCCCCTGAGCGCTGAGTTTCCGTATCAGCGGGGCAGTATTGGGTATGCCCGGGCTTTTTATCACCTCGTCGGCATTGAGTATGAGCTCTTCGCTATGTCCCCCTTCCTCAAACGGAATGTCCCATTTGCGGAGCATCTGTGCATACTCCCCGTTGATTTTTCCGCTGTCGGAAAGAAATACTTCAAATCCCTGTTTTTTCGCGAGAACTGCGGCACCTGTTCCGCTTTCTCCGCCTCCCAAAATTACAATCCTTGACATAAGCCTATCTTATTTTCAGCAATGCGATTGAAAGCACTGCCAATATGATTCCAACTATCCAGAAACGTGTGGTGATTTTCACCTCGTGCATAGCCCTTTTGGGCCTCTGTATCAACGACTCCACTCCCTCTTTCTGGAAATGGTGGTGCAATGGAGCCATCTTGAATATCCGCTTTCCTGTCCCGGTGCGCTTTTTCGTATATTTGAAATAAAACCTCTGCACCAGCACCGAAAGGCTTTCCACGAAGAAGATTCCGCAGAGCACAGGCAGCAGCAATTCCTTGCGTATGAGCACTGCGCAAACTCCGATCACCCCGCCTATCATAAGGCTGCCGGTATCTCCCATAAACACCTGTGCCGGATACGAATTGTACCAGAGAAAGGCTATGAGGGCACCCGTGAAAGCCGCCATAAAGACTGCAATTTCACCGCTATGGGGTATGTACATAATGTTGAGGTAGTCGGAGTTTATTACGTTGCCGCCCAAATATGCGAATATGCCCAACACCACTCCCACTATCGCAGAGTTGCCTCCCGCCAGACCGTCAAGCCCGTCGTTGAGATTGGTTCCGTTGGAGCAGGCCACCACGACAATGGTAATCATAACCATATATATCGCCCATTTGGTGTACCATTCCCAGGCCCCGGTGAAAGGTGTGAGCCATTTGTAGTCGAATTCGTTGTTCTTTACAAAAGGTATTGTGGTCGTGGTGCCCAGTTCGCTGTCACCGTACCACACCGCCAGAGCCACTCCAAGTCCGAGAATGGTCTGGAGTATGAGCTTCTTCTTTTCGCTGAGCCCGTGCTTGTCGTGCTTGTGAACCTTGATGTAGTCGTCCAGGAAACCTATGCCGGAACACCACAGAGCGCTGAATATCAATATGATTATGAACCTGTTGGTGAGGTCGCACCAGAGCAGTGCCCCCGCAAGCAGCGAAATGAGGATTATTATGCCTCCCATTGTCGGGGTGCCCTTCTTCTCCATCTGACCCTGAAGCCCGAGATCCCGTATATCTTCCCCGATCTGGAGTTTGCGCAGGCGGCGGATGATTTTCTCCCCTCCGAATATGCCGACCATCAGGGCTGTGACACAAGCCATCAATGCCCTGAAGGATATGTATCCCATCAGTCCCTGCCCCGGGATGTTGAAATCTTTGAGTGCTTCAAAAATATGGTAAATCATCACTTACATTAGTTGCGAAAAGACCTCATTGACGATTTCCCTCTCGTCGAAATGCTCTTTTCCGTTTGCATTGATCTGATATGTTTCGTGTCCCTTCCCGGCAAGCAGCACCACGTCTTGTGCATCAGCGGTGAGTATTGCTGTCCGTATCGCCTCTTTCCTGTCTGCAATGAAGAGGGTCTTGCGCAGTCCTGAGATATCGAAACCCTTTTTAATTTCTTCCATTATGTCTTCAGTCCTCTCGCTGCGGCTGTTGTCTGAGGTGACGAAGATTCTGTCGGCATATTTCTGGGCCACTGCTGCCATTTCCGGCCTTTTGGTCCTGTCCCTGTCTCCTCCGCAGCCGAACAGGCAGATTATTTTCCCTCCGCTGCAGTTCACGTCCTTGAGAGTGGTGAGCACATTCTCAAGAGCATCCGGGGTGTGGGCATAGTCAATCATCACAGTGAGTCCGGAACTTGCCCTCAGCGTTTCGAGTCTTCCCGGAGCTGCCTTGAGAGAACTCAACGCCACCAAAGCTTCTTCTGAACCGGCTCCCAGTGCAAGTGCGGTGCAATAGGCTGCCAGCAGATTGTATGCATTGTGCCTTCCCACCAGCGGAGTCCAACATTCGGTGCCGTCTATTCTGAGCATCATTCCGGCGAAGGATTCTTCCAATATGCGGCAGTTGTGGTCAGCCGTGCCCCTCAGGGAATATGTCATCTTCCGTGCTCTGCAGTTCTGTATCATCACTTCCCCGTTCCTGTCGTCTATGTTGACTATGGCAGTGGCCTCTTTAGGGAGGGAATCGAAGAGCATCTTCTTGCAGCGAAGGTACTCGGCGAAACTCTTGTGGTAGTCCAGATGGTCGTGGGTGAGGTTGGAGAATATGGCCACGCTGATCTCCAGCCCGGCAATCCTGTCCTGTTCTATGCCTATGGAACTGGCCTCCATAAAGCAGTACCCGCATCCGCTGTCCACCATCTGAGCCAGCAGGCTGTTTATGGTAAGAGGATCGGAGGTGGTGTTGGCGGTCTCGCTGCGGCGGCTGCCTACATAGTTCGCTATGGTGGAGAGCATTCCGCAGTTGTAGCCCAGGGCTGTGAACAGCCTGTAGAGCAGAGTGACCGTCGTGGTCTTGCCGTTGGTGCCGGTGATGGCCACAAGCTTGAGCTTACGGGAAGGGTTGTCATAGAAATTGGCGCTCAGATGGGCAAGAGCCTTTCTCGAAGACTTCACTCTCACCATCACGACTCCTTTCCCGTCCAGGCCTTCCCGCCTGAGGGATGCAGCCGCCATTTCTTCGTTTTCATAAACTATAGCGCAGGCCCCGTCTTTCACGGCCTTGCCTATGAACTCGTGCCCGTCAAAGGCCGTTCCCGGTATTGCCACGAAAAGGCTGCCCGGAGCGACTTTGCGCGAGTCGAAGCATATCCCGGCCACAACCGCATCTTCCGTTCCCGGAGCAATTTCCTGCACCAGACACTCTTCGCTCAATATTTCACTTAACTTCTTCATTATTCCAATCTTATGCTTATGGTGCCGCCTTTCTGCAAATCCTTTCCCGCCTGAGGGGACTGTGACTGCACGTGTCCCACACCTTCAAAACGGCATCTATATCCGCTGTTTTCAATCTTGTATATGGCCTCGTTCAGTCCCAAACCCATAACGTCGGGCACAATATCGGGGTCGTTCCTGCCCACTGCGCTGATTCGGGTCTGCATAGCCGGGATGCCAGACTCTTCCGACACTACAGTCCTCCATTCCGGTCTCATCGCGTATAATCCGTCCACCACTTCCCTGAATGCCTCCGCAGGTCTCGAACCGCCGTAGTAGGACTTCTCGGAGAGTCCCGAATAAACCACCACTATTGCTGAATACACAGGGTCTTCTGCCGGAAAGAAACCTACGAAGGACCCCTGATTCCTCATTTTCCCGTCAGTGCTTATGTAGGGGTTGGACGGGCTCGGACTGTCGTTCTCCTCAAGTATCATCCGGGCAGTACCTGTCTTGCCTGCCACGCTGCATTTCGCAGATTTGAGCTTGCTGCCGGTTCCGTTGGTCACCACGCTCCTCAATGCCCTCACAAGGCTGTCCCTTGTGCTCTGTTTGCATATCGACCTGTTCAGGTATTCGGTGCGGAAAGTCTTGACCGGTTTGCCGTATTCCAGCACCTGCTCCACAATCCAGGGTTTTACCAGAGCCCCGTTGTTGGCGATGGCATTGTAGAATGTCAGGGTGTGCAGGGGTGTCACGTGCGCCGAATATCCATAGGCCAGAGACCCTATGTCAGTGATGGAGAACCTCTTCGAGTTCGGGTCCGGAAGTTGGCAACGGGCCATACCCTTGATGTCGAATTCCCAATTGGAGCCGAAACCGTAGTCGTAATACCTTCCCAGGAATTCCTTAGGATTATCCTTGTATTTGTCTATGGCGAGGTAGGCGAAAACATAGTTCGAAGACATTTCCAGTCCTTCCAGCACAGATATGGTATTTCTTTTCGTCTGTCTTTCGTAATCGGCTATGTGACGGTCGGTCTTGAAATTCTGCAGAACTCCGTGGTTGGTCGGAATGCGGGTGCTGAGTCTCACCTTGTTGTCATCAAGCAGGGTCATAAGTCCTACTGTCTTGAACACGGACCCCGGCTCGGTGGATTCTTTGAGGGCTATGCTGAGGCTTTCGTCCACCTTCCCGTTCTTGTCTCTGTGCAGGTTCACCATAGCTTTCACAGCGCCGGTCTTCACCTCCATAACAATCATACAGGCATTCCTGATGTTCTCGTCGTCAATGACCTGTCTCCTCAGAGCCCTGTCCGCAAGGTCTTGAATATCAATGTCGAGAGTGAGCTTTATATCCCTGCCGTTCACCGGTTCCACTGAGGTGCTGTCGGTGTCTTTCACCCAGGTCTTGTCATCAACCATCTTTTTCCACTCAATGCCCTCGCTGCCGTGCAATTCATAGTTGTAGCTGCCCTCGATACCCTTTGCCCTGTTGCAGTCAATATTGTTCTTCACATATCCCAAGGTCCTGCGGGCCAGCTCTCCGTAGGGATAATCCCTTTCTTCGACCACATTGAACTTCACTCCTCCCTCGGAAGTATTGCGCCTTGCCAGAGGCAATTTCTTGATTTCCAGCATCTTCTTGTAGTCCACGCTGGATGCGATGCGTATTGTCTTGCTCACGTCCGGGTCGGTGCTTTCCCTTCTCCTGAGTATATCCTTTTCCAGTTTTTCAGCTGATCTGCCGTCATCCAGGATTCTGACCAAACCCTTGATGAAGGCTTTCAAGTCCCTCTTCCACTCTTCCTCGTTTGCCGCTCCCTTGGTCTTGTTGCTGTGTTCCAGCTTGTCCGTCTGGCCCTTGTAAGTGGACCATTGTACCTTGCAGTCGATTTCTATATCGTATCTCGGAACGCTGGTGGCAAGTGTTTTCCCATTGCAGTCCAGTATGTCGCCCCTGCGCGGGGCAAGGGAAGTTGAAAGGCTCTGAACCTTGAAGTCCTTCATCTTGAGCGCCTTAGGGTTTGGCTCCCAGAACCATCTTATGTACACGATTCTTCCCACCAGCACTATTGAGGCAATGGTGAAGGCAATAGTCAGCATCAGCAGTGTCCTGGATGCCGTGTTGTATTTATTTCCTCCTTCCTGTGCCATTTGTTTTCCCCTGTTGCTATGGTCTGTTGTCTGACTTATTTCAATTCCGTTGCCGGCTTTTCCGGTGCCGTGACCTTGGAGCCCATCTTTTCGAGAGTGTTTTCCACCTCAGTCATCCTCCACAGGGAAATCATATCCCCGTTCTTGATGTTGTAGAGTATTTTCACCTTCTCCAGTTCCTTCATCTTCTGGCTCCTGAGTATGAGTGTGTTGTCTGCAAAATAACTCAAGATGATGCTCAGGGTGCAGAATATGAAAGCCACCACGATGTGCGGCAAATATCTGTGCACGCCCATTTTCAGCAATATGTCTCCGCGTCCCACAGACAGGAAAGCCTGAGTGATCCAGTGAAACAGCTTTTTCATCTCCCGCTCCCTCCTGTCTTTTCGGCAATCCTGAGTTTGGCGCTCCTTGCTCTGGTGTTGCCGGCGATTTCTTCTTCGCAAGGCACTATGGGCTTGCGGTTTACCGCTGTAAGAGGCGTATCTGCCCGTCCGTAGATGTCCTTGCGCATTTCTCCGTCTATATTTCCCGCCTTGATGAAGTTTTTCACCATCCGGTCTTCCAGGGAGTGGTAGGTGATTATAACCAGCCGCCCTCCCGGTTTGAGCGATTCAGCCGCCCCCTCGAGGAATTTCTCCAGCGACCTCATTTCCTGATTCACTTCAATCCGTAGTGCCTGATAGACTCTGGCGAGTTCCTTGTGTGCTGCGAATTTCGGGAGGCAAGGCTCTATGACCTTGTTGAGCCTGGTCGTGGTGTCTATGCTTGAGTTGCGGCGGGCTTTGCATATGAGCGAGGCCATCTTGCGGCTTTGTGCCACCTCTCCATAAATCCTGAGCAGTCTCTCGATTTCAGCCTCTTCGCAACTGTTCACCAGGTCTGCGGCAGTCACGGCAGCCCCGGTATTCATCCTCATATCCAGCGGCGCGTCGTAGCGGAAAGAAAAACCGCGCTCAGCTGTGTCAAATTGATGGGATGAAACCCCGAGGTCTGCCATAATGCCGTCGATTCCTTCAGTATAGCCTTTGAGCAGAACAAAATTGTGTATGAATCTGAAATTGTTGCGGATGAGACAGAAACGGCTGTCATCTATGGTGTTGGCCATCGCGTCTGCATCCCTGTCGAAGGCAAGTAGTCTGCCTCTGGAGTCCAAAGCTCCGAGTATGCCCCGCGAATGTCCTCCGCCACCGAAGGTCGCATCTGCATAAATCCCTGATTTGTTAGTGATTAGTGCCTCTATGCACTCCCCAAGAAGCACGGGGTTGTGATATTCTGACATTCCCGGGCCTCCTATCCTAAAGTGGACAGTGCTCCGGCTATCTTGAGATATTCTTCATCAGAAATCTCTGATGCGGCAAATCTTTCCTTTGCCCATAGTTCAACCTTGTAGTCATTGCCTGAGAACACCACTTCCTTGTTTACACCGATTCTTTCAAGAAGATTTCTGGGTACTGCAATGCGGCCGATGCGGGCATCCAATGTCACTTCCGCACAGTCACGCATATATTTTCTCCAGAACGCAGCGTGTTCCTTGTTGAGGAAATTGAGTTTGGACTTCAATTCCTCAGACTGACGCTCCCATTCTTGTGAGGTGTACATCTCAAGACAATCTTCGAAGATGTTCTTTTTGATGACCAGTCGCGGCAGTTCACCCTCGGGCAGAAGCGCCTTGAAGGCGGCAGGGAAGACCAAACGCCCCTTGTCGTCCACTTTTGCTTCGTATTGTCCGATGAATGATGCCATATAGTTTTCTTTCCTTTTACGCTACGTGGTACAAAGGTATTAAATCTTTTCCATTTTGTTCCATTATATTCCAAAATTTTCCACAAACTTTTCAACAATTTTAGTAAGTTTGCCGTTGAAAAAAATTATGACTGTCTCGTATTATGACGAAAAAATGTTTCTGGCTGATGTCTATGGCCATTTTGTCGGTTTTCCTGACTTTTTCCTGCCGCAATGCTTCCGTTTCGGACACGCCGGTGGAAGACACCCCGGTTTTCCCACTGGGCTTCAATCCCTCCACTTTTGAGGCCGACACATTCAGAGTGAAAAGCGGGGAAACACTTTCCCTGCTGTTTGCCAAGCTCGGTCTCAGCCAGAAAGATGCCTACGACCTTGTGCAGGCCGCAGATTCGGTTTTCCCGGCCAAAAACCTGCGCAGCGGGAAGACCTGCGTGGCCTTCAGGGACAGTTCTCAACTGCAATACCTTGTGTATGAACAGGATAAGGTGAGCTCAGTGGTTTTCAGATGCACTCCTCCCTTCGAGGCCTGGGAATGTGAAAAGGAAGTGGTTACCAGCCAGAGGTTTGCGGATGTGACTATAAACACATCCCTGTGGGTGGATATGCAGAACGCGGGGGTGTCTCCTATGCTCATCCTCTCGCTTTCGGATGTCTATGCCTGGACAGTCGATTTCTTCGGCTTGCAGCAGGGAGACCGGTTCAAGGTGGTCTATGATGAGAAATCGGTTGAGGATGAAGTGATTGCAGTGGACACAATCCGCACAGCCCAGTTCATACGCGGGACCGACACACTGTCCTGCTATATGTTCAACCAGGGCGACGGAGGAAATATCTATTGGAACGGCAAGGGCGAGAGTATGCGCAAGGCTTTCCTGAAGGCACCGCTGCATTTCAGCCGCATCAGTTCAGGTTTCAGTTATGCGCGCAAGCACCCCATTACCCGAAAAGTACAACCACATACCGGAGTGGATTATGCAGCTCCGGCAGGTACACCGGTGGTGAGCATCGGAGACGGGACAGTGATAGCTGTGGGCTATAAGGGCGCTGGTGGGAACACGGTGAAAATCAGGCACAACAGTGTCTATACGACTGCCTATCTGCACCTTAAGGGCTATGCAAAGGGAGTGAAGACGGGAGCTCGTGTACGCCAGGGGCAGACCATCGGCTATGTGGGTTCCACCGGTCGTTCCACCGGTCCGCATCTGGATTTCCGTGTGTGGAAAAACGGCAGCCCGATAAATCCGCTGAAAATGCAGTCACCTCCAGCTGAGCCTGTCCGCACCGATCTCCGCCCGCAATTCGAGGCGCAGAAATCCCGGCTCGACAGCCTGATGCTCAGCTATAACTGACCCCCGTCTCATTTCAAAATACCTCTTTCCAATCTCCGCAGGGAACCTTTACGGTGCGGAGCTTCTCACCGCGGCGGATGACTATGCGCTCAGAGCCGGATGCGTTTAGGATGTAGAGACGCTTGCCGCGAGGGGCAGCCTCAACGACGACGTTGTCCTGATAGACAGCGACAATGCGTTCCGTGTCGCTTTCTGCCTCGATGACCGGGTAGCCAAGTTCTGGGTGATGCGGGCGGAACTCACTATGTAGCAGAGTCTCGCGGTGCTCGGACGTGAATGATATCCACTTTTTTATGACTTCAAGATGCTCCTGCGGAATATCCTTCAACATCGCGGAATACTGGACAACTCCGAAAATGGCATTAATTATCGCGCGTCCGACATTCTCCGGAGTTTCTTGCAGATTCCATTCAATCATGTCCGAATGAACGGCCGTCGAGCCGCTCGTGAGTCTCAACGATGCGATTCTCATCCTGTTGTCCTTCGCGTTTCCTGGGCAGTCGGCGGCGCGGAACATATTGCCGTACTGTCTGATGGCCGGTCCGATGTATTGCTGCCTGAACTCCAGGAGAATGTCCGGCTTTATGGCCTTCAGCGCAGACGAAACCTCCTTCATAAGCACATTCACCGCCTCGTTGACGTTCCTTATGTCGCGTCCGGCATAGTTCTCCTTTACGGCCGGATCCTCTCCCCGCAGCCCGAAACTGTCGATGAAGTCAAGCTTGAACCCATCCAGATTCCAGTCTTTCAGCGCATTGACATATAAATTTACAAGATGTTCGCGAACCTCAGGGAAACGAGGATCAAGAACACTGCAGCCCATGCCATGGTCGTTGTAGAGATATTTTCCCTTAAACTTTGCATATGCCTCGCTGTTGAATCCGACATAAGGTACGCTGTACCAGATCATATATTTCATCCCGAGTTTTTGCACTGCGGCGACGTGTGAGGCCATGTCCGTAAATTTCTTTGGAGTCGGTTTCCAGTCCCCGCAGAAGGCATAACCCCTGTTCCCGTCCTCTGTTTGCCATCCGTCGTCGAGAATCACAGTCTTCATTCCGAGCTCAGCAGCGAGCTTGCACTCTTCCGCCACAGCCTTGTCGGTTACGTTCTGATGAAACTGGTACCAGGTCGAATAGAGCGGCTCGAAAGCGGCTTCAGGAGCCTCAAGGGCCTGCAATCCCTTTTCTTCCATCATCCACTTGACGCCGTCCTGAATGGCCTTTCCCCAAAACATATGACGCCCGTCGAGTCGAATCTTGGTCTCATAATGACTCATCGGAGCCTCGGCTTCCCTGAAGAAACGCAGCTCCGAACAGATGTCGCAGCCCTCCTCCATCACGCCGAGAGCGGCCTCCACCCGTCTGAAACTCTCGCTGCACGCGATTGTCAGGCGGTTTGTGTCGTTGTCGTCGAAATACTCATAGAGCGGCATTCTGAACGCAAGTCCGCTGGAGTTGTTGCTGCCGCCCCAAAACGGGGCGAGATGGGTACCGCAGGAGACGTCCGAAGTCCATGTGTTGAACACTCCTTTCTGAGGAAATGTGAAATAGACGTTGAATCTTGCCGGCGCGCACGGCTGTGGTGCGTCCATCACGATGCTGACAATCTCCTTGCCTCCCTCAGTCTCGACAGAAGCCGAAAATTTCCATTCTCCCGGATTGTCAGAGACGATGACAATTTCATCGACAATCGAACTGCTCAATACCGGAGCGACTATTTTCCCCTTTGATGCAAAAGGGTTGCTCTCCCATGACTTCTGGGCGTAGGAAAACGATGCGGACATGGTCACAGCCGCAATCATGACAAGAATTTTCTTCATTGGAACTGTTTTTCGTATAATTTGTCCATGGGGACGAACATATCTACAACTCTTCAAATGTAGTTCAACTCCATTCTACACAAACTTGATGTGATAGGCATCGCCCCTAAAGGCACCGCCAACGACATATTGGACAGCGGTGGGGGAGAATTGTTCCTGCCAGAACTCGTGGAGATGACCGGTGAGAATGGCCTTGAGCTGTGGTTGCTCTTTGAGCCATTTGACGAATTGTTGTGTAAGATTGTCTTCTCGCTCAGTATCGGATGGTGCCCCACAGAGATAGGAGAACTTCGTGCCACCGTGCGAGGTGTGGTCGTAGAGCTTCGGTGTGTAGAAAGGGATGTGCATCATCATTACTACCGGAAGTCCTTTTGCAAATTCTGCAGCGACATTGTCCCATTGTTCTTGAGTTATAAAATAGAAACTGTCGTCGAGTGTGATGAAATTTACTCCGTTAATGACCCTTGCCGTGAATGTGAGGTTGTCAGGGAACGCTTCCTGAACCTGCGCGAAGTACCTTGATTGGAATTCTGCGTCCTCTTTTTCTGGACCGAACCATCCCATATAGTTCGCGAACTCATGGTTGCCGCAGGACGTAATCCATTCTCCGTGCGAGAATGCCTCCACTGCATAGTCGAGTCCCATTTCACTAAGGAAATCAATCAGGTCTCCTGTATGGATAATCGGAAGACGGTTCTCGCGTGCGTAGGCAATCAGCCGCTCGTGGTAGAGCACCGCCCATGGAAACTCCCTGTTTCTGAATTTGGCGAGTTGTGCCTTCTTCTCGTCATTGCGGCTGTCTGTCAATACAAGATGGCTGTCTGATATGTGTAGCATAGAGAACGGTCGCTTAGCCCCGACCTTGATTTTCAGCTTCCTTATGTCCATTGGCCCGCAGCCTTCAATTTTTCTCGCGATTTTCGGATTTGGGGCATATCCTCCTTCAGGCCTTGACTCGGCCATTCCAGTCTCTTCCGAGACCATAGTCTCCGCGAGCGCCGAAAGCGGATTAATTGTAAGCACCGCCCCTGTTGTGACCGCAGAAATCTTCAGAAAGTCTCTTCTTTCCATATAGTCAGTGTTATTTGATTCTTGTGTTATAGTGTACTCAAAGTCAGGTTACCCTATCTGATTTGGCCATCTTCTGACATTTGCACTTGAGAAATGTAAAATATTACAAGAAAAATGTGATTTTTTCCTAACTTAGTTGATTTTTGAATTTTGTGAAAATATTTTATAATGAAAAAAGAGAATAAACTTATATTGTTCACGGACGATGATGGCAAAGTCTCTATAAATGTGTGCTTTGCCGATGAGGATGTGTGGTTGACGCAAGAACAGTTGGCGCAAATATATGCTACAACACAACAGAATGTCAGTCAGCATGTTAAGTGCGTATATGCGGATGGGGAACTTTCAGATGAAGCAACTCACAAGAAATTCTTGTTAGTTCGTCAAGAGGGATCTCGTCAGGTGAAACGTGAGATTGACCATTATAATCTCGACATGATAATCGCTCTGGGCTATACAGTCACCGCTGAACGGTGGCTGTCAGCGTGAGGTTTGCACTGGAATCGCCTACGAAAATTCGGTATTTCCCGGGAGTTACAGTGAAGTCGTGGAGTGCGGTGTCGTAGTGACTGAATGCCTCGTTGTCGAGGATGATGGATATTTCCTTGACTTCTCCCGATTTAAGGAATATCTTTTCATATCCCTTAAGTTCCTTTTTAGGGCGGGGGAGTGTCGGGGAGCATTCACCGACATAGACTTGCGCTGCAGTAGCTCCGTCGCGTTTGCCGGTGTTGCGGATGCGGAAAGTCACCTTCACCTTGCCTCCTTCTGGCGTGGATACGCTGAGATCCGAGAACTCGAAGGTGGTGTAGCTGAGTCCGAAGCCGAAGGGGTAGAGCGGGAAGGCTGCGTTGCGGCAGTAGCCTCGGTAGCCAACGAAGACTCCCTCGTTGTAGCAGACACGGGAATATGGGCTGCTGAGGTTACGGAGCGTGTTCTCGTAGTAGTTGCCGAAAGTCGGGTTGTCCTCGGGGCGTGCCTCGATGGAAATGGGGAGGTGTCCACTCGGATTGGTTGCTCCGGTGAGAATTTCAGCTATGGCCTGGCCGCCTGCCTGTCCTGGATACCACGCCATGAGAGTAGCTCTTGAAATGTCGTCAAAATCGGCGAAGCGCACACCACCACCGGCATTGATGACAGTGATGAGGTTTGGATTGAGCTCTACCGCACTATGCATTTGGGCGGTCTGCGCGGCCGGAATCTCGAACGGACGGTCGCCGTCCTCGTGCTCAAGGTCGGAGTTGAAGCCACCGCAGTAAATCACGGCATCTGCACTACGGATTGCCGCCTTCTGTTCAGGTGTGAAGTCCGGCTGAACGGCATCAATCTTTCCTGCGAATGGCACGAGGCTGACTTTCAACTTTTTGCCTTGCTCGGAAAGTGCGGCGAAGACGCTTTTCGTGTGATACGGGTTCACGAATCCAGAGCCTCCTCCAGTAGGCACGCAGTCTGCGTTCGGACCGAGAATCACGATGTTTCTTAAAGACTTTGAGCGTGATTTTGAACATAGTGGCAGAATCCCGTCGTTTTTGAGGAGTACCACAGCTTCACGTGCCACTTCAAGTGCTACTTTGTCGGACTCTGGATTGTCGAGTGGAATGCTTTCATCTTTCTGCTCCCGGTCAAGGAAGCCGAAGGCAATGAAAGTCTGAAGGATGTGACGGCATTTTTCGTCAAGTGCGCTCTCGCTCACCGTTCCGTTCTCCACGGCTTTTCCGAGCAGTTCGCGAGTGAAGTATAGCGCGATCGGCATCTCAAGGTCGATACCGGCATTTGCGGCCCCGACCGTTGAGTACGTCGCTGCCCAGTCGGACATATATATACCTTCAAATCCCCATTTTTCTCTGAGAATCCTGACAAGGATCTCGTTTTCGGAGGTGTGCACGCTGTTCAGCAGGTTGTAGCTCGACATCACTGAACCGACACCGGCGACCTGCACAGCCTTACGGAAGGCAGGAAAATAAATCTCGTTGAGAGTCCGTTCGTCTATGTCCGATGATGTGTGGTGCCGGCTCCATTCCTGGTTGTTGCCGCAGAAATGCTTAACAGTTGCCATTACGCCCTCGCTCTGCACTCCGAGTATGTACTGCACTGCAGTCTCCGAAGTCAGAAAAGGGTCTTCTCCGTAGTACTCGAAATTGCGTCCGCACATCGGTGCCCGGTAGATGTTTACTCCGGGTCCGAGCAGGATGTGAACCCCGCGTGCCCTCGCGTCTGAGCCGATTGACTTGCCGTAGGCCAGTGCCAGAGACCTGTTCCAACAGGATGCAAGCGCGATACCGCAGGGGTACATTGTACTCTGCGTGTCGTTGCGCAATCCCTGCGGACCATCCGCCGTGCGGATTTCGGGAATACGAAGCCGTGGAACTCCATAGATGTGGAATCCGTCGGCATCTCCGGCGATAAAGTCAATCTTTTCTTCAAGGGTCATTTTGGCAACCAGTTCGGAGGCTCTTTGCCGAGCCTCCTCACCGATTGTCACTTGAGCTGATGCGGGCAGTGCAACGACTGCAGAAAGTACTGATGTCAGAATTCTTTTGAACATTGTCAGTCGTTGTAGTTTGAATAATTTTCGTCAATGTCGAAGGACTTTATAACGATGGAACCGACAGCGCTGAGAATGCCATATTTATAGTGCAGTCCACCGAGAGCGGGATTTATTCGCCACACGTCGCCACTGTTATTTTTGTTGTCGAACACGAGAACATCGTTTATCCAGATTTTCTTGGAAAGGCCTTCGACGGGTTTCATCCCGCCACCTCTTGTGACAGGTTTGATGAGAAGTCGGATTGATTTAAGGTCGGAGACATTCTCGGGATATGTTCCGGCTGAAAACTCTACGGAGTTGTCCCATACACCTCCCCACCCATTGTCGAATCCGAAATTGGTCTTGACACCATTATGCTCGACAGTTCCTCCGCTGTGGATTACATGAGTGTTCACGCCGTATCTCATACGAAGATTCAGACCATTCTCCCAGATCTCAGTTCCAAAATATCCTTCGGAGATATTTACGTTCTCGAATGTCCAGACATAGTTTCCGTATTTGAATGTCTCTGATGTCTGAAGGCAGGCAGTTCCATTTGCAGAGAGAGTCAGTTTTACCGAACCGTCATCGTAAGATTCGAAGCAGTTGCTGGCACCGGCCATCCACGAGTGACTTGCAAGGAACAGGTCCATTGTCTTCGGCGTAACGCCTTCAATCGCAGTCGCAGGCTCAAGTGTGACGGTATATTTTTTTCTTACAGGCCACTTTGACTTCGGGAACACGACGGTGAAGCTCTTGCCGTCATCGTTTTTCGTCACCGTAGCCTCATTGGAATCAGTGATTGAGACTTTCCAGTCAATTGTGGAACTTACTTCATACACTTTTTTGTTTGCCGCTCCTCCTCTCCAATAGCAGGTTCTTTCGGATTCTGAGTATTCTTTGGCGAATGCCAAGGCCTTTTTCACCGCACAATTTTCGTCAATGTTGATTCCCAAGGTATAGACATTGCCCTCCTTGAACTCCTTGGTGAGCTTGACTGTCTTGCTGATGGTGTTCATGTTCGTGACTATGGTGATGGTAAGGGACTCGTCGGCGAGGGTAAATGGTGCGGTCACTGCCCATGCCGCAAGATTGCCGAGCGTAGTGCCTTTCGGAACAGTCACGTTCACCTCGTCCGATGTCTTGCTGAATGCCACCTGTCCGTTTTCGAGGTTGAGAGTGAAGTCCCCTGAAAGTGTCTTGCTTTCGGACTTGATGCTCACGGTCGA
>JALFCH010000155.1 GCA_022771245.1 Rikenellaceae bacterium
TTGTGGATGAGGGATGCGTAATGCCGACCCTGGAAGTGGGGCCGGGTATGGGCGTGCTGTCGCAATACCTTCTGGAAAGGGAGGATGTGGACCTGAAAATGGTGGAAATCGACACTGAATCAGTGAATTACCTGCTCACCCATTTCAGCAGGGCCAACGGAAGACTTGTGGAGGCGGACTTCCTGCGTCTGAAACTGGAGAATTTCTTCAAGGGCGAGTTCTGCGTAATCGGCAATTTCCCCTACAATATCTCGTCGCAAATCTTCTTCAAAATCCTGGACTACAAGGAACAGGTGCCCCAGGTGGTGTGTATGATACAGAAGGAAGTGGCTGAAAGAATCGCCGAAAAGCCCGGCACCAAGACCTACGGCATCCTGTCGGTGCTGCTGCAGGCCTGGTACGACATAGAATATCTGTTCACGGTGGGCGAAGGGGCATTCAATCCGCCGCCCAAGGTGAAATCCGCAGTAATCCGCCTGCGCAGGAATTCCCGCACCGACCTCGGATGCGACGAGAAACTGTTCAAGACCATAGTCAAGACGAGTTTCAACCAGCGGCGCAAGACCCTGCGCAACTCTCTCAAACCCCTTGTCCGCGAAATGGCGGCAAAGCAGGGCCTGAGCGAAGAGCAAATCCAGACCTTTCTCTCCGACCCGGTGTTCGACCTGCGTCCGGAGCGCCTCGGGGTCGAGGACTTCGTGAGCCTTACCAACAGGTTCTAAAGTTCGCTGATTGTCTGGTCGAGCACGCACAGCCTCTGCTCATAGGAATGTTTCATCCTCTGAACGGCTTCGTGATATGACAATTGTTCATCTCCGTTCACCTTTCCGCTGATGGGCCATTGGCGGCCGTTGTCTTCTGCCGACCTTCTCAGATGCACCACCCGGCGGTCTATATAGTCAGATATTTCGAGAAAAACAGGCAGCTCCTCATTCCACTTCTGCTTGAGCCGTGTGACAAAATACGGATCGGCGAAAAAACATTTGAACCACCATTGGTCCGCCATAACCAGCCCCTTATTGTTCGGTTTGAAAGTTCCCCAGTCAAAATCCCAGACAGGTCCCGCGTGCAGTTTTCCGTCAGGAGCCAGAAACATATAGGTGCTTTTGGGATGGGACGGTTCGTAGTTTGACGTCAATTCGTGCACGAAAATCCAGTCTATGAAACTGTCCATATCTATGTACTCACCGTAAATGCGGCAATCTGAAGAGGTCAGATACAGTTCAGCCTTGTTGAAGAACTCCTTCACATCTTCAAAATATTCCGGTGTTATATCTTCCGGATCAGGTTCTTTCAACATTACCGGCAAATTGAATTTCTCCGACTTGAACTTATACTCTTCGTCATAATATGTATCCAGTTCAAGTATATATCCGTTTTCGGCTGTTATGACCCTCTGCTTTGCAATTTTGATTTTCTCACACAGATAATAAGTACCGAGAAACTTTCCGTTCAAAATCAATTCGACGAATTCTCCCCTTGGTGCCCATCCCAGGGAATGTGTCCTGCGGGCGATTTCGAAAGCCACGTCATTGCGGAGCAGGGTGCGGTCCATCCACTGGGCAAGCAGGCACCAGCTCTTGTCCTGGGGCATATTCACGAGAGATGCCTTATGGTCAAGTTTGAAGTTGAAGGACTTTTTGGGGTAATAAAGAGTGGAATTTCCGCGCAACTTGATTTTGGCAAGCCCAAGGTCTTCTGCAGGCGCACCGGGATATTCAATGGAAAACACAGCATTCTCCACCCATTTCTCCTTGCTGTCTATGGCAACACCTTCGGGAGTGTCTATTCGGATTACCGGCAATTCCCCGTGATTGTCACCGTAAGGGTCATATCCAGGCTTGTCCGGCGTTTCAGGCCCGGGAGTCTGGGAATCTCCGTCTCCGGGGTTTTCCTCTCCTGGGGCATCATCTCCCGGATCTTCCTCCTTTCCGTTGTCATCGGTAGTTTCCTGAGAATCAGGAGGCAGGACAGGATCTAGGTCTTCCCGGCTACAGGCAAACAGGATAAAAGCCGACAGCAGCACTATTATAAACGGAGCTTTCTTCATTTTTATAAACGTTTTTTTATTTTGTCCTTAAGCACATGACAAAATTTTAAAAATATCGAATGGTTGGGGCCTAAGAGGGTTCAGAAGCACGCTGGCTATGTGCTCAAGCCCGTACTTCATCACGCTGATGGCTCTATTCCCAGTCTTTAGTATGCGGATGGCCTTGA
>JALFCH010000075.1 GCA_022771245.1 Rikenellaceae bacterium
TGACACCCTTGCCGGACTGGAGCTGAAGCTTAGCGCGAGGCTCCTTGAACACCCTCATGACATCCTTCAGAGATAGAACGGAATTCCTTGAGTCATAAATATATACAAATTCATTAGTGCCGTATAGATACTGCCATGGCCCGACGGTCAAATCCAGAGGTGCCGATTCGTTGCAGGCCCATTTCATCTGGTCGATATGCCAGTCTGTGCCGAGCAGGGAGGTGTTGACGATTCTCACGTCAGGGCGCACCTCCTCTACCTCCTGGGCATACCAGAGAGGGAAGGTGTCGTTGTCTCCGTGGGTGATGAGTATTCCGTTTTCCCCACAGGAATTCAGATAGTTGCGGGCCATTTCGACGGCTGTGCGGCGGTTGCTGCGGTCGTGGTCGTCCCAGTTTTCCTCAGCCATAAGCGCAGGCACGCCGAGACAAAGCAGTGACACAGCCGATGCAGCCACTGCCGATACTGCCTTGGCAGGCTCATTCTTGCGCGACAAAGCCTTGGTAATCAGGTCATATAGAGCCAGCACGGCAAAGCCCACCCAAATGGAAAAGGCGTAGAAGGAGCCGGCGTAGGCATAGTCCCTTTCCCGGACCTGGAACGGAGGCTGGTTGAGATAGACCACGATAGCGATACCGGTCATAAAGAAGAGCAGGAAGGTGAGCCAGCATCCCCTGTCGTCCTTCACGAGCTGATAGAACAAGCCTATGAGTCCCAGCAGCAGAGGAAGCATATAATAATGGTTCTTGCCCTTGTTTTCCTTGAGATAGTCCGGGGCCATAGACTGATCCCCGAGGCGCATCTGGTCAATGAAGGTGATTCCGCTCTCCCAGTTTCCGAGGAAAATCTCCCCCGGAGAAGGGCTGTGGCAGTCGTTCTGGCGCCCGGCGAAATTCCACATAAAATATCTCCAATACATCCAGTTGAGCTGGTAGTCGAAAAAGAAAGCCATATTTTCCATAAAGGTCGGCTTTCTGTAGCGGTCTCCCCTTTTGGCATTCTTGCTCATATAGGATGCGTAGAATTCCCGATAACGGTCATCTCCTCCGGAACCGCTGTTCCACATTCTCGGGAAGAGCATCTTGTCCGAGCTGTCGTAGATTATGTTGCCGAAAGAAGGCACTTTTTCGTATTTTCCGTCCACGGGTGCCCAATACCAGTCATCTTCAATCGAATAGTCTGCATCGAAATACTGTCCATAGATTATCGGTGTGCTTCCGTACTGCTCACGGCTGAGATAGCGGCAGAGGGTGAAAGGATTGTCGGGCTGGTACTCATTAGTAGGGGTGTGCACGCTGGAACGTATGACCACGATTGCAAAAATGGAGAAGCCCACGATGATGGTAGTGAAACAGAGCAATATGGTGTTTGCCACAGCCTTACCTTTCTTCATCGTATGGAAAAGACCCCAGAAGCAGAGCCCGAAGAGCAGCAGCAGGAAGAACACTGCACCCGTATTGTAAGGCAGGTTGAAGACATTCACGAAGAGCAGGTCGAAATAGGCTGCCAGTTTCGGTACATAAGGGATGATGAGGAAAAGTATCACTGCAAGTATGACACAGGAGAAGGCAAAGATGCCGAGATACTGGAGGAAGGTGTAGCCCTTGCCTTTGCTCTTGCGATAGAACCAGATAAACACCAGGCAAGGTATGGTGAGCAGGTTGAGCAGGTGCACCCCGATGGACAGGCCCATAAGGAAGGAAATCAGGACTATCCACCTGTTGGCGTATGGCTGGTCGGCCTCGTCGTACCATTTTGTCATAGCCCAAAAGACCAGGGCTGTGAAGAGGGAGGACATTCCGTACACTTCGCCTTCCACGGCTGAGAACCAGAATGTGTCAGTGAAACAGTAGGTCAGGGAGCCCACCAGGCCGCTGCCCCATATAGCTATGGCCTTGCCGGTGCTGTACCTGCCTTCGGAATCCGGTTTCACTATCCTCTTGGAAAAGAAGACTATGGTCAGATATAGGAAGAAAATAGTCAGGGCGGAACATATTGCACTCATTGAGTTCACGGCCACGGCTGCGTGCATATTGTCGGTGAACATTGTGCAGAAGCGGGCAATGAGCTGGAAGACAGGGTTTCCTGGCGGATGACCCACTTCGAGTTTGTAGGATGAGGCTATGAATTCTCCGCAATCCCAGAAGGAAGCGGTGGGCTCTATGGTCAGGAGGTAAGTGACGGCGGCCACCAGAAACGCCGTCAGGGCTGCCACCCGGTTCCAGATGTTGAATTTTCTTTTGTCCATTAATTTCCTTTTCGATATTGTTCAAACCCGCAAATTTACTAAGTTTTTATTATTTTTGCACTCTTGAACCAAGATAAGACGGATTATGGCGAAGGATAATGACTGGAAAAGCCGTCTGGGAGTGGTGTTTTCGACCAATCCGGACTTCAAATATGAGACAGAAAGCGAAGAAGCCGTGCAGACACTCGAACCGTCCCGGCAGAAACTCATCGTGGGTATAGACCGCAAGGGGCGCGCAGGCAAGCAGGTTACTCTCGTGACCGGGTTCGTGGGCTCTGATGAGGATCTGAAGGAGCTGGGGAAGATGCTGAAGGTGAAATGCGGAGTGGGCGGAAGTGCCAAAGACGGGGAAATAGTCATTCAGGGAGACTTCCGGGACAGGGTTACCGCCCTACTCAAGGAAGCCGGCTACAATGCCAAGAGGGGTAACTGAAGATGGATATAGACAGGCTGACACTCACCGTTTCCATCGGATTGGCATTGTTGATGCTTCTCCCGCTGCTGGACCAGTACATAAAGCTGTTTCCAGCCCTTATCGGCAGCCTGTTCAGCACTTCCACAGCCGTCAGAACCGAAGACAAATGCAAGCTGAGCCGGTCCAGAAACCATCTTTTCACCATATCCATACTTCCGTTCTGCATCCTCGTCTGGCACAAGGGGCTCTATTGCGCGAACTGGATGGGCCTGCTGGAGGCTCCCTGGGATTTCCTG
>JALFCH010000113.1 GCA_022771245.1 Rikenellaceae bacterium
CTCCTCGAAACGGGTTTCCATCTGGTAGAGCTCGCCATAGATGCCGTAGGCCTTCTGAACCTCACTGTCCGAAAAGCCCCTCACGGACAATTCATCTTCCATTCCCCTGCCATAGAACATCGAGGAGTCTATGAGTTTGAGCTGGGGCACCAGAGTCTGATGCCAGGTGAAGTTGCGGCAGGTAAAAAGCAGCTTGAAATGGGTGTATTCAGGTTTTGCGAAGATGGAGCAGATTTCCCGAAAGAGCATCAAAGGCCCATCTTCTGAATTTTCCAGCCCGGGATAGGCTATGCACTCGTTGATTGCATCGAAAAATATATGGACATAGCGCCCGGATTCTGCGGCGACCTTGTGCAAGTGGTCTGTGAGACGGCTCAGGGGTTTGCGCCTCGACAGGCCGAAAATATCCCTCAGACGGTCAGTCAGACTGATGTCGGCAAAATCAGCGCCTGCAAAAATCATCACCGCCTCCCCTGACTCGCACAAGGTTTCGGTCCAATGGCACAACTGATTCGTCTTGCCCTGCCCGGCCTCTCCGAGCAGAGGAAACACGCTCTTGTCTGATGCAAGGAAGTCAGACCAGGCCCCGTTCAAGGCCTCCCGGTCCACGAATAGTTCCCTATTGTATTTTTTCTGGGCATAGATGCGGTCCAGGTATCCCGCCGAAATGCCGTGAGTGACACAGACATACTCCTCCCAGTTAAGTTCCTTGGAAATGTCGAAGGAAGGCACCAGCACCTGCATCCAGGCATCGAAAGCCTCATTGAAATCCTCTCCAATGTATGTGAGCGCATCCTCGTCCACGGAAATATAGGATACGGACTCTTCTTTGAGCGACTGGAAGACATATTCGTGCCCTTTGGAATCGTACCATACTAAAGGCTCAAGATTTTCTGGCACATAGTCTTCAAGCGGCTGCAAAGCGGAAATCCACTCCTCCGCCCGGGGCAGGAGCATCTGCGCAACCTCCGCATAAATGGATTCCGACAGCGTGGTGCTGTGACCCTTGTACTCATTCCTCACCTGAACTATGCTCTTCTCAGCCTTCGACCCCAGGAAAATATTCCTTTTCTTTCCCACGACCTTGGGCAGAGACGCACTCAGGGGATGCTCAGGAAGCACGCAGGCGAGTTCCCTCACCAGAGGCGGCAGAATGTCATTGCACCAATCACCCATTGACAGAGGTCGCTTGCCGTCAATTTTGGCTACAACTTTAGTGACATTGTCCCCCGGGACATAGCCCGACTTCAGAACTTCATCCCGCAGCAGGCCGAGCAGGACGACGGACACATATTGCACTCCGGCCTCAAAGAAATCCAGCAGATAGTTGGCGGCTTTGGACCACTGGGCAGTTTCCCGGTGTTTCAGAAACTGAGAGAAAGGATGGGACAGGGTGTGGGGCAGCATCATTATTTCTTATAACGGGTTACGAGCAAAACTATCAGGATGACAGCAATCAGGACCGAGACAACAGCCCTGTAACCGACTGTGGAATATTGAAATGCAACTTCATAATTGACCATTGCATCCACCATACAGCTTATGTCCCAGACGGCTGAAAGGGAAGCCACGCAGGTCAGGAAGGTCAGAAAAACATTGCTGCGGGACTCCATCTCGGCACTCTTGGACTCCACTTCCTGGTTGATGACGCGATATACATCACTTTCCACCTGAACTGTTCCGAGTCCGTGTTCCATTGCCTTGTCCACCTCGTTGGGCAGGAAGTTGTAACTTATATTGCTGAAGGTATATTTGCGTTCGAAGCATTTGATCCGGTCGTGCAGGACTTCCGGTTTTTCACGGCGGCTGCGGAAGAGCAGGTTCTGGCGGTAGAGATATGTCTTGCGATATAGTTCGTACAGATATATCATTTCGAAATAGTCGTTTGTCCAGATGCCTTTTGTGAAATCAGAAAGACCTTTGGCACAGAAGGTTACAGTATCCAGCAGCATAAGGGCCTTCCAATTGTTGAATACATTCACCCTCGATTCCGAAATAGTTTTTTCGAAATATTCCCGGCTTGTGGAAAACTGCTCATCTGGTCTGTAGGGGCAGAGAGTCGCGCAGGAATAGAGGAACTCGTCGGAAAGGTCATCCGATGAAACGATATGAAAGAGTTTGAACTTATTGCCGTTCTCCACAAGACAGGCGCAATTCGGGTCATCGGAAACGGGCTGTCCGGTGAGACCTCCATAGAGCCTTTTCAGAGGGGCTATGCACACGGATATGAACTCATCCAGACCTGCACCTTCATAGAAACAGATGTTGCGCAAGCGTGAAAGGGCCGAGAACAGGGTGCCGGAATCGATGTCGGCAAAGTCCAGCCTGATGGAAAAGATCACTATACCATAGGGGTATATTCCGAATTGAATGTCCTCCACCCTGAAACTGCAAGCATTGTCCTTGCCCTCAGCTATGCTGACCTGCCTGTCCACCCGGAGTCGGTACATCTGCCTGACTTTCGTGCAGAAATCCACAAATTCGGGGTAGTAGAAGTTGGAAAGCATAGAAACCTGCTGCCCGGAATAGTTTGCGGGCTTCCATTCACTGAAGCACTCCGGGAGCATTCCCTTTCCGATATCGGAGACTCTCTTGTTGTCAATGGAAAAATAACCGCAGAGGAAGGCTGTATCGCTTATGTTCATCTCACACAAAATTTAAACTTCAAATATATACAATTTTTCACAAAAAAGGCACGACATTCCTGCCGTGCCTGTAATAAAGGGGCTTTTAGCCACCCGGATGAACTATTTTGCGTAATCAAAGCCCACGCTGCCGTTGACAGGGCAGGCTACAGCATTGTTCACTGTGAACTTTTTGTTCTTATCTGTTGTTACATACACAATGAGATTGAGGTTTTCAGCTTTCCAGGCTTCATCTATATCCACGATGAAGAACTGCTCCGCACTCTCTCCAGCCCCGATGGTGAGACTGTTGCCTGAGAAATCCACGGACGATCTCTGACCGCAGATTGCGCGGATGCTGTGGTTGTGCACATCGAAATCCACACCGTCAATCTTGGCTGCCCCGGAATTGGACTGCTTTGCCTGAATCCCGTCTTCGAGTACCAGTGCCGCAACCCTGTACTCCCCTGAGACGGCTGCTTTGACAGCAATGTTGATTATCAGCTGATTACCGTCCACGACATTGGATACCGCAATGCCGCATTCTGCATTTTCGGCAGCATATTCCGAGTTGAAAGTTGTCTGGAATGAGCTCAATGACTGATAGTTGGAGAATTTCTTGGCGGAGTTCATATCCAGCACAAGAGTCGGATATGAAGCCACTCCCATCGCACCGTCCAAATTCGGTTTGAAGAATGAAGGGTCCGATTCATTGAAGCTGTGGCAGGCTGCGAGGAGATATCTGTCGCTGTTTTGGGCATCAAGTCCAAACTTGTGCAGAAGTGATACCATAAAAGGACAATATCCGCAACCGGTACCCGTATAATCGACTATAAGTACCCTACGTGCAAAGGATGTATTGGAAGGGTCGGTGTCCTGTGGAATCACTGGAACTCGGGATGAAATGGCAGTGATGGTGAAAGACTTGCTGACATAAGTCTTGTAACTTGCCCAGAAAGTGTAATTTCCGGCAGTGTTGGCCGTGAAAACGAAGTCCGGAATAGAGACAGGCTTGTTGGTGTAGGCATCATAAAACTTAACTCCTTCCGTCACCTGCTCAGAACCGAGAAAAACTTTGATTTCCGCGAATGAAAGACCGTCTGCGGTGATGAGCGAAGTTGAAAGTTGTACTGTAAGTTCTTTTTCGGAAGGTTCACCTGTATTATCACCCGGATTCTCACCCGGATTCTCATCTCCCGGCGTCTCATCTCCCGGCTTTTCCACCTGTGAACCGTCATCAATAAGTGAACAGGACGAAAACGAAAGAGCTGCAGCCAAAATTGCCGCAAGCATAGTTCTGAATATTGTTTTAATTTCCATAAGCTTTCAAAAAATTCATAAATATTGCCAGCTCATCCCTGATGCTGGATTAATTAAAAGACTGCAGTCAGCAGAACATTGAGTCCCGTATAAGCCGGGCTGTAGCGGCAGACTCCCCCTGAACATACATAACCGGCACGGTTGCGTCCATAGCTGACCTGTACACGGGTTCTGCCCTTTGCCCAGCTCACACCGGCATTGTAATAGTGCTGATTCTTGCCGAAGTTGTACATTTCAGAAGCATAGACATTCCATTGAGGGGCTATGCTGAACTCCAGCAGGGCTGCCACCCAGTCGCCTTCGTACTTTATCGGAGTCATACCCTCCTCATAGCCCCTGGCCTTTGCGAACAGGTACTGGAGTTCTCCCCTGAAGGCGTAAGTTTTGTTGAACTTGTACTGCACATCCGCAACGAAAATATTGGATGCTATAGTGCCCGGTATGAAACCGTGGTCAGGACTGTATTCCTGACGGGAATAGAGGAAGGTCGTCTTGAGGGACTTCATCCAATGACATTCAGCATCGGCATTGATGTCCATCCAGGTCATTCTGCGGCTGCCGTCGTCCGTCTGGTTCTTCGAGATGGTCCAGGCAGTGGAAAAATTGGCGTGGAAAATCCAGTACTTGCTGCGGCTGGACTTGCTGCGCAAAGTGTAATAGAGGTCGGCCTGCCCTGCACACTCCCCCACAAGATTCACCTGATGAGGCTCCAGATTTGCCAGCAGATAGTGGTACTGGCGGCTCAAAGCTGGAATATAGTTCAGAGTGTTGCCGGTGCCGTTTCCATAGAGGGAAAGCATTGTGCCCATATGGTCCACAAGCCTGAAAGTGCCGGATGCGCTGAAAGTCTTGACGGCATAATTGATTTCCGCAAAAATCGCAGCGCCTTTGGTGGCATTGGGCTGGGTGAAGGCACAAAGGTCCTTGCTCTTGGCAGCATATTCAGCCTTGAGGGAAAGACCGTTCCATCCGAAGTTCAGGGCTCCCGAAAACAGATGGACATTAGGAGAGGACACCCCCATTTCGCTGAACACATAGTCGCTGGGCTTGTCGAGGCTTTCGTAACGGTTCACATAACTTCCCTCCAAATCCAGAACTATGCTGTCCCATTTGAATATGTCGCCGAATGAGATGTTCAGATCGGCTCCGCGCACCCAGGAACCTGCGTGGTCCGTGTAGAGTCTCGGCCTGCCGTACATTCCCTTCAGAGTAAACCAGTTGTTCAGATTGAAGGCAGCGTACACGCCCTCCAGGGCATTGTTGAAGCCCAGGTTCCTGTCTTCATAAGAACGGAACACAAGTCCGTTCCCGAACTGGTCATAAATGTCTCCTACGTGAATGGTGAAACTGTCTGCACTCCATCGGACATATTTGGAGCCGAGAAAGAACTTTTTTGGATCCGGCTGCTGCCCCAATTCAAATCCGTAGAGGGCCGGGAGGTAGGTTTCGATTTGAAGACCGGCCGAGAACTTGCCTATTCCATAATCCATCTTGAGATAGGTGTTCGAGCCGAATCTGTCTTCGGGAGCCTCCGCTCCAATTGCCTCATCATTCACATAGACCACATTGTTGGTCTCGATGCTTGCCGAGAATTTTCCTTTGTCCAAAAAGGTCTGTGCGCCGGACCAAGTCCAGCACGACAGACCTAATGTACAAGTGAGTATGGTCTTAGCGACGATGTGCCTCATATACCTTTTGGATATTGGCTTTAATCTCATCGGCGGTGAGAATCTTATACTTGACTTCCTTGAATTCAACCTTCTTAGGAGCCCTGATAGGAGTCTTGCGCTTAACAGGAGTTACACTCTTGCCATAGCTATTGCCATAAGGCTGAACCTTCTGAGCCTTAGCCGCAACTGAAGACACTGCAGGAACCTCTTCCTCTGTCCAACCCTGGTTGAGTTTGAGAGCTGAAACAGGCTGATATCCACAGGCATAAGCATAACCGTAAGATATGTAACCGGCGGTGAGACTGAACTCTATCTCATTTTCTTCGGTATCCTTGAGCACTGCATTTCCTATGGTCAATGCAGACGGATCGTCAAATGATACAGGGAATATGATGTCTTCGCCGTCAGGACCGCAGTCAAGGAAGCCCGTTTCTGAAACAGCAAGAGGATAGATGGTGTACCATGTCGCAAGGGACATTGGGTACTGCCTCTGGGAGTTGACAGGAACTTCGAGACCGCCTTCGTCATTGACCTGGAGATACCACTTCGGACCGCAATCCCAAAGCATTGAGTTGGTGTCCACTCCATTATATGTTTCGCTGCAGAACAGTTCGAAAGGAGTATTTGGAGTAAAGTATGTGTAATAGGCATCAGGATTGTCAAATCCGAACCCGTGGCAAAGTATGCGGTTCTGGGATTTGAGCCAAGCGTTGAATTCATCCACTTCCTGTTTGAACTCTGTGTAGAGAGCATCCACTTTTTCACGTGAAGCGCCAACGGCATCTGCATAGATCTCATATACAGACTCAGGGAGTACATCAGGATAGGAGTATCCGGCGCTGATGTTGACCTTTGTCTTGACAGGAATCTCAGTTGTGCTTCCGTCATCATTTTTAACTTCGGCTGTTGAGCTCAGTGTCCAGTCACCCGAGAGAGCTGACAGAGCTTCGCTATAGCCCGGTGCAGGAGTCTTGGCCGGCTCCTTGATG
>JALFCH010000159.1 GCA_022771245.1 Rikenellaceae bacterium
TGTAGAAGGCTATGCTGTTCCAGAAACGCTCCTTGTCCTCAAAACTGAGACAATCCCTTCCGAGCAGGGCCTCTGCAAACTTGGTGTAGGTGTTCTTATAGGACTCGTGTTCGGACTTAGGGTCAAAGAGGTCGGATATGACCTTGCGTGTGATGTCCTGAGTCGCATCCGAGGACTTGTCGCAGTAGTGTGACTCACCGAGGGCAAGGATGCGCTTGCCTGCAAAGCCGGTGGTGCTGTAATGTTTCCCTATCCAGGGAAGAAAGTTGATTTTTGGCATGTTTGATAAACTTTTCTGCAAAGATATGGGGTAAACTATGGAGTTTTTCTCCCCTGTTTCATATATTTGTTAAAAAATTTTTGATTATGCCTACAATGTTGGAGAAAGCCACCTGGCTGATGGAACGTCTTCGGACACCTGTCACTATGAGAAAACTTCAGGAAGAATGGATGTATGATCCTATGAACAACTATCCCGGCAGGCCGTTCGACAAAAAGACCTTCGATAACTGGAGAAATTATTTGGCAGCCTACTTCGGAGTCGATGTGGAGATGGTCCGGTTCGCAGGCAGGAAAACACTCTATTGCCTCAAGTCAGCTCCGGGAGCCGGCAACGCCAGAAAATGGCTCATCAACACCGTCTCTGTCCAGAATACTTTGAGAGAGAATCTCACCATAAGGGACAGGATACTGCTTGAGGATATCCCATCATCAGGGGATGTGCTTAAGACTGTGCTCGATGCCGTCAAGCAGAACCGTCTCATCCGATTCGACTACGAGGACTACTGGGAGGATCCTATCACCGTCACGATGCAGCCCTATTTCGTGAAACTTTACCGCCAGCACTGGAAAGTCATCGGGCCGCTCGATGATGGCAAGATTGAGAGCATCAGATCCTACGCCCTTGACACGGACAGGATGAAGAATCTCAGGGTGCTGGACGAAAAGTTCATTTATCCTGAAGATTTCAGCCCGGAGGATTTCATGGCCGACTGCATCGGCACGGCCACATTCCCTACAAAAGCCTCAAAGCCAAAGGATGTCATCATCCTCGCCTGGGAGAAGGTCAATCTCTACCTCAAGCACACTCCCCTGCACCGCAGCCAGAGGATACTTTACGACTGCCCGGAGGACGGCTACACCATATTCTGCTATCGTCTGCACCCCAACGAAGACTTCTATCAGGAGGTCTGCCGCTACGGAAATTATATGGAAGTGCTCTCTCCAAACGATGTCCGCGAGGAGATGATGAAAATCATCAAGGGGATGGAGAATGAATATGCAGGACTTTCAAGGGCGGAGTGCAAGAAGAAGGTCCCGAGCGTGCAGGAATTAAAATCACTGATAACTGTCGAGTGACTCGTATCCCAATTCACCCATCAGGGCATCCCAATTTTCAGGAAGTTCTATCTTAATCGTGGCATAACCCCCTCCGGGCATTGTCTGAACCTTGTTGCGGGCAGAGTCTCCGGTAATTATAAAGGCCGTCATTCCCTCTTTCATAGTAGGGATTGTCATTTGCTCGGACTCGGGAGAATCGTACCACTGCGGAGTAGGGGTCATCCTGCCACCTTCATCCTTGCGAATATGCCCTTGGTACTGACGCAGATTGAACTGTCCGCCATCTTTTGCTCCTCCCGGGTTTGCATAGTAATTCGCAAAGGCCCGCTCTTTTACGGGTCGGCGTGAAGCAGTAATCAGATCCTTCTCCAGTGCTTCGGGACTCCAGTAACCTGAGGCAAGAATTGCAGCCACCGGTTCTGTCATCAAAACTGTCCTGAATGTAAACTGCCTGCCGCTGCCGAGGGCGAACTGGCTGCGCTCGCTGATGTCCCAGGCAAGCACTTCCATCAATATCTTCGGGTTAGTGGTCGATGGGGCCATATTGTTGCCCCACAGAAGAGTGGAACCAAGTGTGATAGTGCTTTCATCAAGTCCGAAGCCCGCTCTTACGTGGTATGGCTTCCAACCCACCCGTAAGCAGGCGGCTTCATCTTCTACCATACACCAGGACATAGGATAGCCGAAGGTACCCATACGGTCCTGCTTGACATAATAGCCGCAGAGGTTCATCAGAGCAAGATTCATATAGCGGCCTATGGAGATGTTGGCGGCCTCGTTGATCTGTCCCTGTCCGCTGTCGATTCCCAGCTGCCGCGCCACCGGGCCGTTGAGCCAGCAATATGGAATCCAGGCGTGTGTGCTGGAGAGAGTGCGACGGAACTCAGGATCTCCCAATCCTTTGGTAAGGGCAATGAGAATTGGCATATATTCCGGCTTGCATCCTGCCATCACAGCATTCACAGCCACTTGCCAGACTGTCGCATTGCGGTGCGCAATCGGGAGAACAGCAACGGTCTCATCCCATTTCTGGTCGGTATATTTGAGGAAGGATTCCACTTTCTCAAAAGTCGGAGGAACTATTGGCAGGCCGTCCGACCATTTCATATCTGTAAAGTACTCATTAATCTCGTCAATAGTGCCATAAAAGGCATCATCGCGAATGTCTCCCTTACTGCCGGCAATTCCGGCTGAACGTTCTGCTTCGGATATAGGACTGGTCAATGCATCTACTATTTGTGGCCAGAGAATTTCCCTTGTATTCCGAATCAGTTCTTCTGCAGTATGGGTTGCAAAAGCACCGGGATACTGTGCCACCCTCATCACGGGTACGCCATTGTTGAGCGCTGTGTATCTCGCCTGGTCAGCAAAACCAGGACCGGCAATCATTACCGATGGGATTCCCAAATATTCTGCAGCAATGCACGAACCGGTTTCTTTTGGCGTACATAAGCCACAACCTCCATTTCCGGAGATTACCGCATCCACACCCATTGCCTTCAGTTTGCTCTGAAAATCTTCTTTTTGTTTTCTGGAGACACCCGGTGCGGGATAGGGCCCTGCGATGCCGATTTCGTCCAAAAGAATCACCTTGGCAGAAGGATAGTTTTCCAAAATCAAACGCTTGATTTCCGGGTGGGTTACGGAAGTCATAAAACTGACACCTGTGACTGCGATTGTTTTCCCCTCCAATGTCTCAAGGCGGGGAGCTTGTTTAATCATCGCCACCGCAGAGCGTCCAACCGGACTGACTACAGCATATCCGGGTCCTTTCTCTTTGACAGGTGTAGAAGCATCTGCAAAATTGCAGGTCTCGTCACAAACGATGCGCTGGGCAACTGACTCATAACAAAACAAACAAGCGAGAAGAGTCAGAATTGTTTTTCGTAAAGAGTGAATGTCCATAGTATTCCATTTTGTACACCATAATACGCAAATAATATGTATTCGAGCATCGCAAATCTTAATTATTTGATTGATAATTCGTTGGAAAAGGCTTGAGACACTTGAATCATATATATAGACTCGTAAAGTTAAGGATTATGATAATCATAATCAAGGGACCAAAGCAACAAGAAGTCTGAATTTAAAAAAAGAAGTCTTTATGGGAGCAAACCCCACACGGGGCCGCGCAAAAATTTTCTGCATCTATATATTTTCGCTTGCGAAACCGCCATTTCGGGTGACAAAATGTCATTATTACGGCATCACCTGGCCTACCAAGGCGAGACTGCGGAGTTTGGCACCCTCTTTGACTCGCCTCATACAGAGCCGGGTGCTTCGTCAACTGAAGCAACGGCATCATAGGTTATTTTTGACGATTATATTTACATTACAATGTTACCCAGCAGAAAAATTTATATGGGCATCACCGGTGCAGCACTGGTGACCCTCGGCATCATTTGCTTGTGCAACCCTCTCTCCACAGTGATTTCACTATCCTGGATGATAGGGCTTCTCACCTTGATTTCAGGCATTTCAACCCTAATGAACTGGTTGCGCCTCAGATCTTATTTTCCACAGAGTGGCAGCATCCTGCTTTCATCCATCCTTCAGATTATCATTGGTATAATCTTCCTCAGACACGACCTCGCTATGGCGGCCATTATGCCTATCATATTTGCCTTCTTCCTCATCATTGAGGGTGTCAACCTCGCCATACGGTCATTTGACTACAGAAAGGTAGGTTTCAGACTCTGGTGGGCAAACCTCATCCTCGGCATTGCATCCACAATACTCGGCTTCCTCTCATTCAGCGTTCCCGGAGTCGGCGGCACAACCCTCAGTATCTGCGTGGGCTTAGGACTGATACTTATTGGAGCTGTATATCTGATTGCCATCTTCGCCATCAACCGCTTTGAACGGAAATTGAAAGAGAATCCCTGGATTGAGGAACAATAAGGAATTGCAATGAGCAAGAGACAAGGGATATATAAAAATTTTTCCATATTTCCTCTTGACTCGTACCTTAGGTAATATACTATCTTTGCATCCGTTAACACAAAAAGCGCTTTCGTGATGACACAGACAAAGTATAAAATCGGTGAGTTTTCCAGACTTGGCAGAGTGACAGTCAGGACATTGCGCCACTATGAAAAAATTGGCTTGCTCAAGCCCGAGATAGTGGATATGTGGACAGGGTACCGTTATTATAGCCCGGGTCAACTGCAGAAACTTCTCTCCATAATCCAACTTAAACAGCTTGGATTCTCCCTTGCGGAGATAACGGAACTTTATGAGAATGACACGCACGCTCCGGACATAAGCACCCTCGAGTCCAAGATCAAGACTTGCGAAGAGGAATTGCAGATGCTCAAAACCCGTCTTTCCCAGCTCAAGAGTCTGGTGGCCGCCCAAAAGAAAAGAATGAATATGGAAAAAATTTATTTTGACTCATTGCCTTCAATCACCGTTGCTTACAACAGGACCACACTGCCTGACTACGATGCCCTCGGGATGCACCTTGTGAGTGTCGTAGCGCCCGAAATGGCCAGGCTTGGCTGTGAGTGTCCGGAACCGGGCTATTGCTTCACCGTCGAGACCGCAAAGGAATACAAGGCGGAAAATTTCGAGATAGAGTATTGCGAGCAGGTTACATCTGCCGGGAAAGACTCCGACATCGTGAAATTCAAGACCCTGCCGGAATACCCTACAGCCATCTGTATGAAGGTCTATGGCCCATATGGCAAGCTGCGCGAGAGCTACCTCGAGCTCTTTTCCGAAATCGCCAAAATGTCTTACACGATTGTCGATGCTCCTCGTGCCTGCTATGTGGACGGGATATGGAACCAGGAAGACCCTGAGAAATGGCTCACCATAATCCAGGTCCCTGTTCAGAAAGCTGACTATTCGAGATTGCTGAAAGGGGGCTGTTTCGTTTCGAGAAACAGCCCCCTATTTTAGGCTTCAATGGGTTTGAAATCAGAAGCAGGATGTTTACAGAGCGGACAGATGAAGTCTGCCGGGAGTTCTTCGCCCTCGTAAATGTAGCCACATATCGTGCACACCCAACCCTTCTTTTTCGGACGCTCAGGTGCCGGCTTTATGTTTTTATGGTAGTATGCGTAAGTTGCTGAAGGAGTATCATTGAGGGATTCAGCATCTGTGACCTCAGCTATGAAAAGAGTATGTGTGCCAAGATCCACCATAGACTCTACCTTTGCAGAAAGCACTGCATTCACACCTTCCGTGACATATATGATTCCGTTGTCGGAACGGGAAAAAGTGATGCCTGCTGCTTTGTCAACATCCTTGCCGCTCTGGAATCCCCAATGCTTGAATGTATCAAAAGTTGCTGATTCTGAAAGGATTGACACATTGAACCGGCCGGTTCTCTGAATCATTCCGTGAGTGTAATTTGCCTTATTGACAGCTAAAGAAATACGGTTTGGGGTGGTTGTGAGCTGCATTACCGTATTTGTGATGCAACCGTTGTCTTTTCCGTCTTCGCGGGCCGTTAC
>JALFCH010000153.1 GCA_022771245.1 Rikenellaceae bacterium
AACTGCCTCTGCCTGAGCAAGGTCCATTTTGCCGTTCAGGAAAGCGCGCTGGGTGAATTCACCGGGATTGGCGTTGCGGCAGCCCAGATTGTTGAGTTTACGCAAAATTTCCGACACTATATATGACGATGCGTGGCAGGAGATTTCCACAGAATTCTCACCCGTATAGGAATGTGGAGCCTTGAAGATGCTGACCAGGACTTCATCAAGCGGTGTTCCGTCGTCGCCGGAAATGGTTCCGAAACGTATCGTATAGCCTTTGGCTCCGGACAATGGGGCTGTATCGGAGGAATTGACCTGCACCAGACGATCTGCTATGGTCAGAGCATCGGGGCCGCTTACTCTTATTACACTTATGGCACCGGTTCCCGGAACTGTTGCCGGGGCACAAATTGTATCGTCGTTACTGAACATTGTCTTATAATTTCAAACCGGCCGCAAATTTACACATTTCCACCAATGTTCTGCAGTCTTGAAATATATTTCGTAAATTTGCCGTCCTTATTTTGAGAATGGCCAGTGGCCCAAAGACGTATTTTAATGGAAAAGACAATTACTGCAAAGGCGCTTCTGTTTGATTTTGACGGGGTTGTGGCAGACAGCGAGAAATATTACACCGGATTCTGGAACGGAATAGGGAAGACCTATCTCGGAAGGGAAGATTTTGGGCTGGAGATAAAGGGTTGCACATTGGTGTCCATTTTCGATAAATATTTTCCGCGCATTGTCTGGAAGGAACTTGAGCGCAAACTTGATGAGCAGGAGGCTGAAATGAGTTATGAATATATTCCGGGTGTGTGCGATTTCGTGAAAATGGCTCGTGCCCGGGGCTATAAAACAGCCATTGTCACCAGTTCAAACCTGCATAAGATGCAGTCCGTTTTTTCTCAGCATCCGGAATTGCCGGCCATTTTCGACAGGGTATTCACAAGCGAGGATTTCACTGAATCAAAACCCTCTCCCCATTGTTACCTCAAGGCAATGGCATTTTTCGGCACCGAAGCCCAAGACAGCACCGTCTTCGAAGATTCGGTGAACGGGCTCATTTCCGGCAGAAACTCAGGGGCTAAAGTTGTGGGACTCAGCACCACCAATCCCGCCGATATTGTGGCTCAGTATTCCGACATCGTTGTTCCGGACTTTACAGATGCAGAAAAATTATTTGAGTTTATAGAAAAATGATAGTCTGCATAGCCGAAAAACCGAGTGTTGCGAAAGAAATAGCCCAGGTTTTGGGAGCAGGGCTCAAGAAGAACGGGTACCTGGAGGGTAACGGTTATCAGGTCACCTGGACTTTCGGGCATCTCTGCACTCTCAAGGAGCCTCAGGATTACACTGAGCAGTGGCGCATCTGGGCTCTCTCAAGCCTTCCTATGATACCTCCGCGTTTTGGCATAAAGCTCATAGACAACACCACTTACATAACCCAGTTTCAAGTGATAGAACAACTGATGCAGGCAGCTGATATGATAGTGAACTGCGGTGATGCCGGGCAGGAGGGAGAACTCATCCAGCGTTGGGTGATGCAGAAGGCCGGAGCGAAATGTCCGGTCAAAAGGCTATGGATATCCTCACTTACGGAAGAGGCAATACGGGAAGGCTTCAACCACCTCGAAGATGCATCAAAATTCCAGAAACTCTATGAGGCGGGGCTATGCAGGGCTATAGGAGACTGGCTGTTGGGGATGAATGCGACCAGACTCTATTCTCTCAAATATGGCGGAGGCTATGGAAGGGACCGCAAAGTGCTGTCTATAGGACGGGTGCAGACGCCGACCCTGGCACTGATAGTCAACCGCCAGAATGAAATCGAAAATTTCAAACCGGAGCAGTCCTGGGAGCTCAAAACTGTGTACAGGAAAGTACTCTTCACTTGTACCAAGGGGAGGTTCAAAACCCGGGATGATGCTGATGCTCTCCTTCAAGTCATTAAGGACAAAGACTTTACAATCACTGCATTGACTGAGAAGAAGGGCAAGGAGTTTGCGCCCCGTCTCTACGACCTTACATCCCTGCAGGTGGAATGCAACAAACGCTATGGCTTCAGTGCCGACCAGACACTCAAACTCATACAGTCCCTCTATGAAAAGAAAGTGACTACATATCCGCGAGTGGATACTACCTTCCTCAGCGATGACATCTACCCCAAGGTCCCCGGCATACTCGACGGTCTTAAGGCTTATGCCCAGTTTACGGCCCCTCTCAAAGGCAAGAAACTGCCCAAGAGCAAGCGTGTCTTCGACAATTCGAAAGTGACTGACCACCACGCAATTATACCTACAGGAGTGCCGGCTGCCAATCTGAGCAAGGAAGAATGGATGGTTTATGACCTTGTGGCGAGGCGTTTTATTGAGGCATTCTATCCTGATTGCGAAATATCCACCACGACCGTAAACGGCAAGGCAGGGGAACTGGAATTCAAGACATCCGGCAAAATGATACTGAAACCGGGATGGCGCGTGCTTGAACAGAAGCAGCCCGATTCGGACAATACGGAACAGAAGGCAACAGAGGGCGAACCGGCGGAACAGTCCGAGGAAAATGCCGTGCTGCCGGCGTTCCAGCTGGGTGAGTCCGGGCCTCACGAGCCTATGGTCAAGGAAATATGGACCAAACCGCCGAAACCATATACGGAAGCGACTCTGCTGCGGGCAATGGAGACTGCGGGCAAATTCGTGGACAATGACGAACTGCGGGATGCCCTCAAGGAAAACGGCATAGGACGTCCTTCCACCCGTGCAGCCATTATCGAGACCCTTTTCAAACGGAACTATATAAGCAAGGAACGCAAAAATCTCATTCCCACTCAAACAGGGCGGGAACTAATAGCCACAATAAGTGAGGATTTGCTCAAATCGGCTGAACTTACGGGCCTATGGGAGAAGAAGTTACGACAGATTGAAAAAGGGGAGTACGATGCCCAGACATTCATTGCCGAACTCAAGTCTATGGTCTCTTCCATCGTATTCAACGTAATGAACGGCCACTGACAGCACAGTGACCGTTCACCAATTTTCACTCCCGTCCGGATGACCCGTGACTATGGGGAAGTGTATGACCTAAATGAACACGCTGATAAGGTGGAAAGCACAAAACGCCACCACCCAGGCCAGCAGCATGGAATGTACGACCGTAAATGCAGCCCACCCCACTCCTATCTCCTTTCTCAAAGCCGAAACAGTGGCCACGCAAGGGAAATAGAGCAGCACAAACAGCATAAACGCCCAAGCTGATGCAGTGTTGAAGATTCCCTCCTCACGCAATACCACAGACAGTGGCCTTGACTCCTCCCCATCGGTCTCATCGTCCGGGGATGCGTGATAAAGTATGCCCATAGTGCTGACAATAGCCTCCTTGGCCGGCAGACCTGTGAGCAGGCAAATATTCATTTTCCAGTCAAATCCCAAAGGTGCCATAACGGGAGCCACTGCCTTTCCGATTGAGGCCAGATAGGATGCTTCGGGGTTCTCTCCATAATTGGTCTTGTCGGTAGGGAAGTATTCCAATGCCCAGATTATGACTGAAGCAGCCAGAATCACAGTGGAAATCTTCTGCAGATAATCCGCCACCCTCTCCCATATATGCAGTCCGGTGTTCCTCCAGGTAGGCATTCTGAAAGGCGGCAATTCGGAAACGTAATCTTCATTGTCAGCCTTGAACCATCGGGTATGCTTCATCACGAAAGCGAAAAGGATGGAAAGTCCTATCCCCATCACATACAATCCCATCATTACCAGGGCTTTGTAGTGAGGAAAAAACGCTGAGACAAAGAGCATATAGACCGGAAGTCGTGCCGAACAGCTCATAAACGGAATCATCAGCATGGTCAAGGTTCTTTCCCTGCGGTTGTCAATGGACTTTGCTGCCATAATCGCAGGCACATTGCATCCGAAGCCTATGAGCATAGGCACAAATGAACGGCCGTGCAGCCCGACAGCGTGCATCACCTTGTCCATAAGATAGGCAGCCCTTGCCATATAGCCGGAGTCTTCCAAAATGCTCAGGAAGAAGAACAT
>JALFCH010000162.1 GCA_022771245.1 Rikenellaceae bacterium
ATCTTCAATGAAGGAGTTGATATTCCAGAAATCAATCAGGTTATAATGCTGCGTCCCACCCAGTCTCCAATAGTATTTGTCCAGCAGCTCGGACGCGGACTCCGAAAGGCTGAAGGGAAGGAATTTGTCATAGTAATCGATTTCATCGGCAACTACCAGAACAACTACATGATTCCAATCGCTCTTTCCGGGGACAGGAGCGGCAACAAAGACAACATCCGCAGAAGCCTGATGGAAGGAAACAATATAATCAAAGGCGCTTCCACTATATTTTTTGATGAAATCTCAAGAGATAGGATTTACAAGTCAATCGATTGTGCAAAACTCAACAACAGGCGTCTGCTTAGGAAAGAATATCAGGATTTCAAATACAAGATTGGACGAATCCCTTGTTTGAAAGATTTTGATGACATGGGTGAACTTGACCCCCTGCGATTAATTGAGACTTGGGGTTCTTATCAAGCCTTTCTCATAGACAGTGATGATGACTATAAGACCTCATTCACGAGTTACCAACTTAATATTCTGGAGTTTATATCCAGAAAATTCGCTTCTGGTATGAGGATTCACGAGTTGTCGTTGCTCAATATCTTGATAAATTCTCCCGGACTGGTTGATTTATGGGAAGATACCCTCCGGGATAGATATCAACTTCAATTATCTGACCTTACCAGGCAGAGTGTTTTCAATGTCCTGCAAGGTAAATTTTTCCGGGGTGAAACATTCCGACTGCAGCTGATTGATTTAATGAATGGTACACCTGTTCTTTCAAGACAGTTTGAAAAAGCTTTGACCTCTGCATCCTTCAGGGAGGCTGTGAATGAATTGATTCATTTCGGAATTTTCAGATATGAAAAAGATTATTCAAACAATTACCCCGGGACATTGTTTAACTTGAACAAAAAATACACTTACAGCGAGGTGTTCTGGCTATTGAATTGGAAAGCTGAAGAAGTATCACTCAACGTTGGAGGTTATAAATATGACACCTATTCCAAAACATACCCGATTTTCATCAATTATGAAAAAGGAGATGAAGTAAGTGCCAGCACCAGGTATGAAGACCATTTCTTGAATCCTACGACATTGATAGCTGTTTCAAAAAGCCGGCGAAGTCTTGATTCTGATGATGTTGTAAATGCCATCAACAGCAAGGACAGGAATATTGTGATGCCCCTTTTTGTCAGAAAGAATAAAGATGATAAGGTTTCAAAAGAATTCTATTTTTTGGGAACCATTGAGCACAATGGTTTTGCAAAAGAATTCATAATGCCTGGCACAGAAAACATTTCAGCCGTAGAAATCGGTTACAGTTTACACACTCCGGTAGAACACAATCTTTACGAATACATTACAGAACAATCCTTATGAAACATATAGAGGTAGTAGCAGCCATCATCAGACGAGGCAATGAGATTTTTGCAACACAACGCGGATATGGGGAATTCAAAGACTGGTGGGAACTCCCGGGGGGAAAAATTGAACCCGGAGAAAGTCCGCAGCAGGCTCTTGTGCGCGAAATCCGCGAGGAATTGGACGCAACAATCGAGGTCGGAGAACTTCTGCAGACAGTCGAGTGGGACTACCCTACTTTCCATCTCACTATGCACTGCTTCTGGTGCGAGCTCACCTGTGAGGCACTGCACCTGAACGAGCACGAAGCCGCCTCCTGGCTCGACCGGGAGCATCTGCGCAGCGTGAAGTGGCTGCCAGCGGACTATGGGATACTGGATGAGATAGACAGGGTGCTACGAGTCTGAAACAGATACTTGCACCATTCGTCTGGAGTGAACACGCTCTTCTGCAATTCTGCGGAAGTATTTTCTCCTGCCATGTTATTGCAGTGGCATATCCCATATTTGCAGCTAAATGACAGGAACGATGAAACATTACGGCGATTTATATGAGCAGGACATGAAATGGTTCGAGATCATCAATGATCTTGATACACTCCCGGAAGAAGAGAGAATAGATAGGTACCGCGCAGAGCTGCAGAAGGTGGAGAAAAGCATACTCCGCCTCACGGGAGACCCCCTGAAGCTCTCGTCCAGACGCTGGGAGAAGAGCGAAAGGACTGCCGAGAAGGTCGAGTACCTGCTCGGGAGACGCTACTATCTTCTTTCGAAGATGTTCGAAATCCATTGCTCCGAGGCAGAGGTAAAAAGGATGGAGAGCGTCAATGCGCATCTGTATAAACTTACCTGCGACATGTTCTCCAGGACCGGCAGGATGTACCGGAACATCCTCGACCTCCCGATGGACCCCAAGGACGATGACCTCACGGTGGAAGGGACGCTGAAGTACTGGGGAGACTCGGCGCAGGACGTTATACACCTGGAGGATGACGGGTTCTATGGGTCCGACTTCACGAGGATGATCCTTATCAACGACACCCTCCAGAGGGATGTCAAAGGCGACCTGGGAATCATCTCCTGCCTTCCATTTTGGAATCCGGGCTGCGGCCACAAGTCCTCGATGAGCGATGCCGAGCTTGACATCGACAATCATCTCGACGACGGCACGACCTGGGCGGAAAGCTGGCTGAGGCATCCGAAACTCGACCATATCTGCATGTGCTATGCGACTCACGCAGTCGTGACTCATCAGGACTACCCAATCCCGGACCTTCTGAGGATGAACACCTTCGAGGTGAAGGTAGACGTGACCGTGCAGCAGATAAGCGAGCAGGACGGGACGCGCTTCTTCTGGTGGAAGAACTGCTCAGAGCAGGAGTTCATTGAGAAGTTCATGCACGAGGCACAGAGCCGCCCTTCAGGAGAGAGCCTCGGGGAGTTCGTCTGGAGGAGGGGCATTGAGTATTTCGAACTGGAGGAGGTAGAAGAGAGCCACAGATGGTTGCTTAAGACCTTTGACAAAGCTCCGAAAATGGACTGCGAAGAGATTAAAGACCGGCTTCAGACCGATATCATCTCCAGACTTCCGGACTGCCGAAAGGACGACAGCCTGGCCGAAGACTTCCTGAAGGAAATCAGAAAGATACACAGGAAACTTAAAGGATTATAGAACTCAAGTTTCGCAAGTGCGAAACACCTCTTAAGGTGGGGGTAACGTGGATATAAAAGACAGTGCGTTGGCAAAGGTTCGCAAGTCTTTCCAATGAACTTTAAATCAAATTTTCCCATGAATATCAAATTACTGTTCCAATATTCCATGAATGCATTACTTTGGCAGTGAAAGACCTTATCTTTGCACAAATTGAGCGACTTCGATTTCGAAGTGCTCGCTCCACTGCCATGTTCCTGCATTGAGACAAACTATCTTCGCACTCGACTAACAGATAATACTATGTTCAGAAAGAAGAAAAAGGAACCTAAAATCGAGCTCTGTGAGCTCTGGAGTCTCAACCACACTCTTGCGAAAATCATAAGCCGCTACCTCAAGGAGTTCATCGAGGCATCTAGCCTCTCGGGAGCAACTCCCGGAAGCTACTGCCAGAAGGATCCGGAGAACTGCTGGAGTCTCTGGGAGGCAGACCTGTGGAAGATGCAGAAGGCCTTCGCGGACTATGCTGCATTGGACAGCCCTGCAGAATGCCCCGAGGAGAAACGAAAGGAGATCCGCGAGGGCATGCAACTATTCATCGATAAATACGACGCACTTTGGTATTGATACAATGTACAAATATAGCCATTCTTGCCGATAACGGCAGTAAATGGTGCATCTACTTATGAAAATTGTTGAAGTACCGGCCTTCTTGAATCATCTGCATTCTGATATTTTGACATCATCCTGTGCCATATTGTCCATCTATAAGCGCAATTTGTCAGCATTGCCATCCAGGAATGGGTCATTGCGGTTATGGCATCTGATTTGACTTTCTCATAATCGTTCCCGCGAAAGCGAGAGCGACCGTCCGATTATGAATGATCGTTCGAACAACGGGGCAGGAAATATGTTTAACAACTTAGTATAGGAGACTTTTATTATGACACCTATGAGACGTTACGAACAGAATTGGCTGCCCGAAATCTTCAACGATTTCTTCGCCAATGATTGGATGACCCGTACAAACTCAACAGCTCCGGCCATCAACGTAATTGAAGACGACAAAGACTACAAGGTCGAGGTCGCAGCACCTGGAATGAACAAGGAAGACTTCAAGGTCAACGTCACGGATGACAACTATCTCGTACTGACCATGGAGAAGAAGAACGAATCCAAGGATGAGGACAAGAAGAAGTATCTCCGCAGGGAGTTCTCATACCACAAGTTCGAACAGAGCCTCGCTCTTCCTGAGAATGCAAACAAGGACGAAATCAAAGCCACGGTAAACGACGGTATTCTTACCATCGACATACCGAAAATCAAGACCACTGAGAAACAGCCTGCCATAAAGCAGATTGAAATTCAGTAATCAGGCTTAGTACGGATGCCCGCCTGCCGGAAACGGTGGACGGGCTTATTTTGAAATTATGAGACGGCCGGTAGTAATGAATATGAGCGGGGCTTATGATCTTGAGCCGCTGATGGAAGGACAGGACTTCGACCTTGTCGACTGTCAGGATATCTGCGGGAAAGAGTTCATCTGCTCGGAGGAAGCTCAAAAGGAAATCTCCCAAAGGATGGCTGACTATGCTCCCGAGGGAATCCATCTCGACGATTCGGGCAATTATCACTACCTGACGAAACTCTGGACCGACAGGCTGACCGCTCCGTTCTCCCTTGTCCTGATCGACCATCACACTGATATGCGCCGGGAAGCATTTGACGGTATACTCACATGCGGCAATTGGGTGAGGGTAATGCTGGAGAGCAATCCGTATCTGAAGAAGGTCATAATCGTAGGACCGACCGAGGTTCAGCGGAGCACTATAGACAGTTGCTACCGTTCAAGAGTGCAGTTCATCAGCGAGGATGTTTTGCTGACTGAAGACGGGTGGAAGGAATTCTCCAAGGTGCACCTGAAGGAGCCCGTTTACATATCCATAGACAAGGATGTGCTCAACCACGAAAGCGCCATAACTGACTGGGACCAGGGGAATCTATGCCTGAACCACCTCAAACGGCTGCTTGACATCATCTTCAGGAATGAGAAAGTCATCGGAATAGACATCTGCGGAGAATACTCCGAGGTCCACGACCTTATTGAGGCCCAGGAGGCAGGACTGCTGAACGAGCATACAAATGTGGAAATCCTTGAGGAAGTGAAGTTGGAAGGATTATCGTGAAAACAGATACCTCAGTGCCTCCAGCGGGTGATACAGGGAGCATTCTCGGGCCTCTGAAACGCAGACGGTTCAAATCCCCTCCCCGTCTATGCGATGACACGGATAGACTGTTCCAACATTTTCACCACCCGGCAAGGATTGCCCACGGCAACACAGCCGTCCGGAATATCCTTTACAACGACACTTCCTGCGCCTATGGTTGTACCAGACGCAAAAAGTAGACACAGTGTCATACAATCTTTCTTCACTGCCACATTTTTTCAGTAATAGTATGTATCTTCGCACAGTTAAACAATAAAGACGACGCAATTATGGCAAAGAGCTTTTTCAAAAGGTATATATGGCTGGTGGACCTGCTGAGCCGAAGGGGTTACATCTCGCTCAAGGAAATCAGCGACGAATGGCAGAAGAGCCCACTCAACGACACTCACGCTCCCCTCTCCGAAAGGACATTCTTCAATCACAGGGATGCCATCTTCGACATCTTCGGCATAGAAATCAGGAACGACAGGTCGCTGGGCTTCTACATAGCCAGCTCCGATATGGACGGCAACTCCACAGGAGAGTGGATGCTGCATACGCTTTGCCTGAACAATGTCCTGCAGGAGAATGCGGACATGAAAAACCGCATCCTTGTCGAAAAGGCTCCGTCGAGCGAGAAGTTCCTCACCGAGGTCATCAGCGCGATGCGTGCAGGAAAGGTCATCAGCTTGACCTACCAGAGTTTTTACCGTCCTGAGCCAAGTACTTTCAGTGTCCGTCCTTACTGCGTCAAATATTTCAAGAAGAGATGGTATATGCTCGCAGACAGCGAACTCGGCCTGCGCATCTACTCCCTCGACCGCTTCGTCGATATGGAGGAGCTTGACCAGACTTTCGAAATTCCCGAAGATTTTGATGCCGAAGGATTCTTCAGCAATTACTTCGGGGTGATAGTAGGAGACAAAAAGGCAGAGGACGTCGTCATCAGAGTGGAGCCTTCTCAGGCCAACTACTTCCGCTCGGTGCCCAAGCATCACAGCCAGAAGGAGATAGAGCCGATTGACGGGTGGCCGGCGTTCACCTACCACATTGCGCCGACCTACGACTTCAAGCAGGAACTGCTCTCCCACGGGGCATTCGTGGAAGTGCTCTCCCCGGAGAGTCTTCGCAAGGAAATGGCCGATGCGGCTGCAGAGATGAACAGGATATACGGGAAGAAATGAGAGATTTTGCAGCAATAGACTTCGAAACGGCGAACGAGCAGCCCTCCAGCGTATGCTCCGTCGGGGTGGTGATAGTGCGTAACGGGGAGATTGTGGACTCTTTCTACAGCCTTATCCACCCTGAACCTGAGTACTACCAATGGTTCTGCCAGAGGGTGCACGGTCTTGGACCGGAGGACACCGAAGATGCACCGGTCTTCCCCTATGTCTGGGAAAAGATAGAGCGGCTCATCGAGGGACTACCGTTGGTTGCTCATAACTCCCGTTTCGACGAAGGGTGTCTCAAGGCTGTCTTCCGGGTGTATAGGATGGATTATCCCGACTATGAGTTCCACGACACCCTCGCTGCTTCCCGCCGACACTTCGGCTGCCGTCTCCCCAACCATCAGCTCCAGACCGTTGCCGCAGCCTGCGGCTATGACCTTGTGAACCACCATCACGCCCTTGCGGATGCAGAGGCCTGCGCCGTGATAGCGATGCAGTTGTTGTAATATATGACAACCGATCAACCCTTGATGACGGCAACGGGAGACAGTGCCGTTACTATCTTCACAAGATCCGACTGGTTAGCCATCACCTCGTCTATGTCTTTGTAAGCCCCTGCCGCCTCCTCGAGATCCTTCTGACCTCTGA
>JALFCH010000003.1 GCA_022771245.1 Rikenellaceae bacterium
GTCTTCAACGAGTGTGAGCCAGCTTCTGTAGATTTCCACAGGGGCTGTGCCGAATTTCTCGTCATCCAGATCTCCCTCAGTCGGCACGGGAGCCTTGGTCCTGATGCTGTCTATGGCGTTGATTGCAACGAGTCTGTCGTAACCTTCAGGTCCCGGGCCTTTGTCTGTCAGAGAGGCAAGAGCACGGACCTGTTTGCCGTTGTAAAGTGGCTTTGAGACATTTTCCACCAGGCCGGTGGTCTTGTCATCAAGCTGAAGATAGAACTTTCCATCCTGCGCTGTCTTGCAGGTGACTATCCAGTTCCGATAGGCCGGAGCATATTCGGGACCGTTGTCTTTGGAACAGGAAAGCATAAGCAGAGCTGAGGCTGCTGCCGCGATAATGATTCCGATTTTTCTTTTCATAATATTACACTATTTAGTAATCCTCAAAAAATAACCTGCATCACCTTTGAAAATCTTTTCGGTCCATATTTCCTCCCTCATCAGTCACATAGCTACGGCTATGCTCCTTCTTCGGGTGAAAATCTGACCTCGAAAATCTAATTCAAATCTGAGGCAACTTATTATTTTCGTATTACATTAAAAACCGGAGGTCATTATGTTCAAATCCTGTACCATAAAGCTCAGTTCCTCACTCCGGAACGCTTTGGACATAAGGAAATCAGGCCTTGAATGAGAGGGATGCGAGGATGACTAGGGTACCATCGGCCTTGCGTATGGACATTTTATATGATTGGGTTCCGTCCTCTCCTTCAGGCACTTCTTCGACTTGGGCGACATTCAGAACTTCCCCATAGACCGACTCCTTTACAAAATGAAAATCAGCCCTCATCTTGCAGTCTCCGGTAACCACCTCCAAAGGGAGCGCGTCAGCAAGCATATCGAGGTAGCGCAGGGTGTTCATATGCCTGTTGAAGTCTATGTCGGTGTATTTTACGGTCTTGCTGAAACAGGTTTCTGCCTCGAAAGCCTTGAGTTTCAATGGTGGGTCACAAGGGAAAGGCTGGTCGGTGGTGGTGCCGGCTGTCAAATGGGCAAGTTTGGACAGAGGAGCCGGACGGCGGGCAGTGTAGTCTATGGCGCACCATTGGGAAACGGAACGCCCTATGCAATTGCCCCGGGAGTCCAGGATGCGGAAACAACGGTGAGTGGCGAGGGTTCCATAATCGGCCACCCAGGTCTCCACAGTATAATTTTCGTGTTCAGCAGGACGGGCATCTATCTCCACGGCAAGTCTGGAAAGCACCCAGCCCATATTCAACCGGGTCATAGGCTGTATGCCGAAACCATTGACCCTCGCATCCTCTCCGGCAGTGTCCAAAAGAGCCCTTATGATGCTGGTAAACCTTGCCTTTGCTGTACAGTCAATGTCCTGAGGCAAGACGGTATATGTGTAAAATCTGGATTTCATAAGAATCAGTCACGTTTGGGATCGTGTACGTGTATTTCGATGAAGCGGCCGTTTTCTATGCGGTAGAGCTTCTGGTTGGTGGCAGGGTCGCGCAGACCGCCGCAGGCCTCGATGTAAGGCCCCAACTTGATGTAGTCGAAATTGGAAGCATCAACGCCGGGTGCGAGGAGTTCGCGTCCTGAGTACCAGCCGGTTTTGAGTTTTGGCCAGAGCTGTTTCACCCTTTGGGCGCAAGCCTGGACTTCGAGCGGGGAATTGTCCCCTCCCATAAAACCCACGCAGGTGATGCAGGCCGAATAGTCTCCCACAAGTGTCTCCAATGCGGTGAAGTCATCTGAAGCGGTGTCGCACAGAATCTCCCCTCTGTCTTCCCAAAGCCAGGGGCTGTGACACCCCGGGCAATGGTTCGGACATCCGGTTATGTTGATTGCCAGGGTAATCTGGTCCGGGATTTCCTGGCAAACGATATCGTAGTTATGGAACTTCAGCATCGCTTATGCCTCACAAGCTTCGCAAGCCTGTTTGATTTCGCCGTGGTCCTTTGCATAGAAACGTCTTGAGGCTTCCTCCTGACGGGCTTTTGAGAAGTTGGACACCCTCTTCATATAGCCGATGATACGGGTGAGGTAGTCGAGATTCTTGCTGTGGCAGTGAGGGCACTCCTTGAGATAGCGCTTGTCTATGTGACCGCAGTCGTTGCAGACGGTATTAGGAATATTGAAGGTGAAATAGTTGCATCCTTCGTGAGCCGCCACCTTCAAAAGCTGCTTGTATTGTTCCTTGCTGAGGTGCTCTTCGAGGTTCATATGGAGAGCGGAACCTCCGGTGAGGTGCTCTATGTACTTGCGTCCGTGGAGACGGAACTTGTCCACGATATTGAGGGAGTCGTCCTCAACCACATAGAAATAGCTGTTGTAGCAGTCACGAGGCACCCTGTAGCCGTCTTCGCGGTCCCACTTCGCGTGTTTTACTCCCACATTCTCCGCAGGAATCATCTCGCAGTTGAAGAGAGTCTCCTTGGTGCGGTACTTCTTGTTGTATCTTTCGATTACGCCGAGCACTTTCTGTACGAATTCGGCGTACTGAGGATTGTCGGTAATTTCAAGTCCGAGGAATTCCGCAGCCTCGACCATACCGTTGATACCTATGGTGAGATACTGCCTTGCGATATTGATGTAACCGGCATCGAAGAGCGGAAGCATACCCTTGGACTGAAGTTCCTTGAGATTCTCGTTGTAGCCGAGCTGTACCTTGTGCACAAGGTCGGTGACATCCTCGAGGAAGGAGATATAGTCCATTCCGTTCTTCACTGCATACTGTATGCAGCGGTTGAGATTGATGGTGAGCACGGACTTGGAACCCGTGGACACTCCGCCGGCACCGAGGGTGTAGCTGAAACCGTTGTCCTGAATTTCGTTGCGCAGACGGCAGCAGCTTGAGAGGGAGTCGGCATTGTCGCTCATATAGGTGAAGAAGGAGTGGCCTTCAGCGTACATCTCAGCTGTGAAATCGCCCCATTCCTTGTCGCGCACCTCATCACCGTCGGTGAGCAGGGCCATAGTCTCCACAGGGAAGGTGAGCGGAGTCTTGAGCCTTTCCGCATTGAACCATTTCATAAAGCGTTTCTGCAGCCAGCTGAGGCCGTTCCAGTCAGGTTTGCTGCCGTCAGGGAAGCGGAACTCGCCGAAGAGGCTCTCGAAATAGTATTTGTCATAGTAAGCCACATTCCAGAACACGGCCTGGAAGTTTCTGGCTCCCGTAGGCTGGTTGATGGAATAGACAATCTGCTCGAAACAGTCGGTTATGACCTTGTCGATTGTGCGTTTCTTCGTGGAGAGGTCCACAACCTCGTCGGCTCTCTTGTAATAGTCCTCACCATATTCCTGGCTTATGAAATAGTTCAGGTACATAAGGAATTCCGGAGTTGCGCAGGCACCGCTGAGCATACTTGAGACAATGAACACGAGGTTCACGAAGCCTCCGCAGAAGGACTTGAGGTTGGTCGGACGGGTGGAGTTGCCGCCTATGGAAATGGTACCCCCGAGCAGCCACGGATACATTGTGATGCTGGCGCAGTAGTTGGCCAGGGAGGTCTCGTCATTCTTATAGATGAAATGGCTCTTGAGCAGCTTGATGTATTTGTCGGCCAATTCCTTGCCATACATATCCTTGAGGCGGTCGCAGAGTATGCGGCGGTTCATACGGATGAATCCCTGCTTAGGGAGTTCGCCCATAAGGGTGGCAATGTTCTTGTTCTCGACATTGGCGTTTGCATCGAACTTGCTGCCAGTGGCCGGATTGGCGGAATTGCAGTAGTCGATGAGGAAGTTGAGCTTGTCACGGGTATCCCTGTCCTCGGCGTGTCTCTGGCGATAGAGCATAAATTCCTTTGCCACCTTGAAGTATTTCTCGGCCATCAGGCCGGTCTCTACCTGGTTCTGGATTTCCTCGACACTCATACCGTTGGTGAGGCGAAGGTGAGAAAGTACTGCGGCGAGATCGTCTTCCGTTGCAAACCCGCCCACAGCTATGAACGCCTTGCGTATTGCGTTCTTGATTTTCTCGATTGAAAAAGGAACAAGTTTGCCGTCCCTCTTGATAATGCAAATTTCAGAGCTACCCATATTATCAGTTTCTGTATTAAAAAGTGACAATTCCAACGCGATGGCTTCATATCTTAATGATTCCCACCGCTTTAAGCTAATTAAAATATGTAATTATAAGTTCAAGTCAGCCGGAAATGCGGCTTGCTTTCTTGTTTGGACTAACAAATATATGCCTTGCATACTTAAAAGGCAAGCAATGCCGCCACGACTTTTCAACAGACTTATCAACAATGGCACTGGAGGTCGTGGAATGCCTACTTGCCCCGAATTTTTCTTCCGTTCAAAAGAATATGAAATACAGAAGGACATAGAGAGGCAGAAGTACCGGAAGGGCAAACTTAAGAATGTAAGTGAAGAAGGAAGGCATCTTCACACCCCTGCTTTCGGCGACAGATTTCACCATAAGGTTGGGGCCGTTGCCTATGTAGGTCATTGCTCCAAAGAACACGGCACCGATGGATATGGCCTTCAACAGCACCTCAGGCACTCCTGCGACAAAGTACAGCCCCATAAATGCCCCGTGGGACACTCCGGCATTGGCAGCAGCCACGGATTCCTGCAAACCGCTCGCGAGACTGTAGAAGGCCACCGCAGTCGGGGTGTTGTCCAGCACGGAACTCAGAGAGCCGGTCGCAAAGTAGAACTGCCAAGGATGGATAAGCCCGAGATCGGCGGCGTGTTGCTCCATAAAGACCAGAGCCGGCGACATTGTGGTGAATATTCCGAGGAACAGTACTGAGACTTCCAGTATCGGTCCCCAAGAGAATTTGTTGAGTACGAACCTCACCCGAGGGCTGGTGCCCCTGTATGACAGGACTGCCACTGAGAGGAGCACGATTTCACGGAGATATTTCAGCCATATAGGAGCATCCGGCTCTGCCATCTGGGGAATGAAGCCTTTGTTGATGAAGGCGACTGCAGCCACAATGATGAGCAGAAGCAAGCAGTTCCTCGATCCCCTGATTCTGATGGGTTCGACGGTTTCGGGCAATTCGAATGCCGATGTGTCTTCCTTGCGGGAATAGTAGAATTTGTCGACAAGGAAATATGTCAAAAGAAGCACCAGTCCGATGAAAATCCATTGCGGGAACAATGACATAAACCAGCCGAAAGAAGCGCCACGGAGGTAGAGCATAAACAGAGGTGGGTCTCCGAGAGGGGTCAGCAGTCCTCCGCAGTTGGCAACCAGAGCTATGAAGAAGAGAATGGTGTGCACCTTGTACTTGCGCTTTTCGTTGATGTCCAGAAGGGGACGTATGAAGAGCATAGCCGCTCCGGTGGTGCCGAGGAAGGATGCCATCACATAGCCCAGAGCCAGCAGTTCGGTGTTGATTTCCGGAGTGGGCCTTATGGACCCGCAGAGCCTTATGCCACCCGTAACCACATAGAGGGTGAGAAGGAGCACTACGAAGGGTATATAGTCGAAGAGCAATTGCTCCTCAAGCCTTGCCATCATTCCGTTCCTTATCATAAACACCGCCACTGGCACTCCCAGAATCAAGGCCACGGTCAATTTATGGGAATTTTTTCCCCACCATTTTTCCGCAAACAGAGGTCCTATGGCAATCATCAGCAACATCAGGACAAACGGAATCATAGACCAAAGCGGAATCTGGGTGACAGATCCCGCATCCAATAACAACACATTCATATTTATCAGTGCTAATATTTATCGGTGTTAAAATCTTGTTGATGCTCCGCCACCTCCGGAAAAGCCTCCTCCGAAACTACCGAAACTGCGGTCTCCACCTCCTCCAATTAGGGTTCCACCACCTACCGGGCCTGCAAAACCGGTGCCACTTCCGTCTTTTGGGATGACCACATCCTTGAAATTTTCTCCGCCGCAGTTCTGGCATATGAAGTAGTAGCGGCCCTTGCCGACAGAGCGTGTGGTAGGACGCACCAGCACCACATAGCGGTCATATTTCATATTGCCCTTCACCCCGCAAGTGGTGCAAGTCAGGCTTTTGCCCATCTTTTCCTTGCGTTTCTTTTCAGCCCTCATAGCCGCCACGGCTATGAACAGAACTCCGAGAAATATCAAGGCTATAACGACCAGAGCCTCCGCCCAATCGTCATCTTCTTCAGATTCAGGAATCAACACCTCTCCCGAGATTATGCCGCAGGACGCTTTGACCCCCTCAAGCAGCCCCTGTCCATAGTCCCCTTGCTTCATCAGAGGCACCATAATGTTGGCTTGTATGCGCTTGCAGTAAACATCGGGAAGAAGACCTTCCAGACCATAGCCCGTCACAAAAGATATTTCCCTTTCTTCGGGATTTGTGACAAGCAGTATGAGCAAACCCCTTTCAGTCTTTTTGTCGCCCAAATTCCAGGTGTTGTAGAGTTCAGTGCCGAATTCGTGAAGAGAACCATAGGCTCCGGTATCTATGCCGGGGAGTGTCACGACTGCTATTTCGGCACCGAGGGAATCTTTCGCAAAACGGCAAAGTAAATTGAGGCTGTCCCTGACCTGTGGACTTATGACAGAGGACAGGTCGGTCACATAACTGTAGTTGAGGATTTCGGTGTCCGGGACAGTCTCTACGGTGTATCTTTTGAGTTCTGCCGAGGCGTGGACTGCCGCAAAGCAGGAAAGAAACAAAGTCAGGAACAAAATTCTGTGTTTCATAATCAGTCAAGTCTTTTTATGCAGGCTCCGAGGGCATTGAGTCGCAGGTCAATGTCTTCATATCCCCTGTCAATCTGTTCTATGTTGGAAATCACGCTGGTACCCCTGGCTGACATTGCGGCTATAAGAAGTGCTATTCCTGCCCTGATGTCCGGCGAAAGCATAGTCCCGGCTTTGAGCGTGATGCGGTGGTCGTGACCTATGACTACGGCGCGGTGAGGATCGCAGAGTATAATCTGGGCTCCCATATCTATGAGTTTGTCCACAAAGAAAAGGCGGCTTTCGAACATCTTCTGATGGATCAGCACACTGCCTTTGCATTGAGTGGCCACCACGAGCATAACGGAAAGCAGGTCCGGGGTGAGTCCCGGCCACGGCGCATCTGATAAGGTAAGGATGGACCCGTCCAGAAATGATTCTATCTCATAGCAATCCTGGGCCGAGACAAAGATATCATCGCCGCGTTGCTCGAGTCTGATGCCTAACCTGCGGAAACATTCGGGGATAATTCCCAAGTTGCCGTATGACACGTTCCGTATGGTGATGCTGCTGCGGTTCATTGCCGCCATGCCTATGAATGAGCCGACCTCAATCATATCCGGAAGTATCCTGTGAGTGGTCCCGTGGAGTCGGTCCACACCATTGATTGTCAAGAGATTGGACCCCACGCCCTGAATATCCGCTCCCATAGCTATGAGCATACGGCAAAGCTGTTGGACATAAGGTTCACAGGCAGCATTGTAGATGGTTGTGGTGCCCTCGGACAGAACGGCGGCCATAAGGATGTTGGCTGTACCGGTCACGGATGCCTCATCCAGAAGCATATAACTGCCCTTGAGATGTCTGCCTTCGGATTTGCGGCAGTCCAGATAGAAGGCTCTCAAACCCTGGTCGTATGTCAGACGGGCTCCGAGATTAACCATACCCTGAATGTGGGTGTCCACCCTGCGCCTGCCTATCTTGTCGCCTCCCGGTTTCGGAAAAAAGGCGTGGCCGAAACGCGCCAGAAGCGGGCCTACGACCATCACGGATCCCCTCAGACGGGCACATTTGCGTACGAATTCCTCACTGTCTATATAGTCTTCCTTGAGATCGGCCGCCCTGAAACTGAAAACTCCCTTTTCCAGCCTTTGCACCTGCACACCTATGTCTTCGAGCAGGAGTATGAGATTTTTGACGTCCAGGATTTCCGGGACATTTGAGATTGTCACCTCGTCTTCGGTGAGGAGAACTGCGCTGATAACCTCCAGGGCCTCATTCTTCGCTCCCTGGGGTTCTATGCTGCCGCTCAGTTTGTGGCCGCCTTCTATTACAAATGAACTCATTCTGCTGGTGGGTTTATTGTGCGGCTTGTACCGCCGTTTATGTCAAAGTTGCGAATTTTTCGGATGATGTTCAGTCCGTCCCTTATGGGAAGAATCACGTTTTCGACCCTCGGGTCCGACGCGACCATTTCGTTAAAGCGCAAAATACCCTGGGTCTGGCGGTCAGCGGAAGGCTTTTCGGCACAAACTTTCCCGTCCCAGAGCACATTGTCGGCGAGTATCCATCCGCCTGTTTTCAGATGCGGAAACACGAGGTCATAGTACTCGCAATAGTCCCTTTTGTTGGCATCTATATATATAAGGTCATAAATGCGGTCGGAAGGCATAGCGGCAAGCAGTTCCCTGCAATCTCCTATGTGCAGCCTGATCCTGTCGGCCACTCCGGCCCTTTCAAACCCTTCGAGAATGAGGTCTTCGAGTTCGTCATTCAGTTCGAGGGTGTCGAGAATGCCGCCTTCCGGAAGGGCAGATGCAAGACAGATTGCGGAGTAGCCGGTGAAGGTGCCGAGTTCGAGTATATGGGAAGCACCGCTCATAAGCACTGTCAGACGGAGCAGCTCACCCTGAACGGAGCCGGACAGCATACGGGCGTGATTGGTCCGTATGTTGGTCTGCTTTTCCAGCCAGGCGAGGGCTTCGGAGGCTCTTGAACTATGGTCCGCAGCATATCTGTATATATCTTCCATATTCATTTTTGTCAAATACAAGCCTGATTTCCCGTTTCTATAGGCCAATTTCACCGACAAAACGGCTTTTTTTTGCCTATCTATGAGGAATCTTACAACAAAGATACGCAATCTTGCAACATTGGCCTTAATATTTTTCAGTTTTGCTCTTAAAAGTTGCAACTTTGCACTCCCAATTTGAAAACGACAATTAAAATTCAAATGAAACTGAACAAAAAACTCAATGGCTGGATAGCGACGAAGGCTATAGGTCTGGTCGGCAAAATAGAACACAGAAGGCTGATCAAGGCTTGCCGATACCCTGAAGAGACGGCTGAAAAGACGCTCAGGGGAATTCTGAATTATGCCAAAGACACTGAATTCGGTAAGAAATACGGGTTTGCAGAAATTCTGGCAGCCAAGAACAGGGATGAATTCTATGCATTGTGGAGAAAGAACGTGCCTGCCAAGGATTTCGAGTTCTTCCGCCCTATGATCGAAAGACACCAGCACGGAGAGGCCGATATCCTCTTCCCTGGCAAGCCGAGACTGTACGCCACCACATCCGGCACCACCAACAAGCCTAAGCTCTGCCCTATGACGGACAAATACATCAACGACGTTTACGGCAAGATGACCCGTCTGTGGCTCTACAACTTTATGTTGAACCGTCCGAAGGTGTTTTACGGCAGTTTCCTCAACATTGTGAGCCGCAAGGTGGAGGGTTATGTGGCTGACGGCACAATATACGGTTCCGTTTCCAGCACGCTCCGCAGCGAGGCCCCGAGCTTCATCAAGAGCCTCTACCCTAATCCTGACTGCGTTTACGATATCAGAGACTACACTGCAAAGTACTATGTCCTGATGCGTATGTCGGTTGAGACTCCCGTTTCCTGCCTGCTGACCGGCAATCCTTCCACCATCATAGAGCTTCAGAACAACTGTGACCAGTTCTTCGACGAGTACATAAATGACATTGAGCACGGTACTCTGACCGACAAGGTGGAAATAGAGCCCGAAATCAGAGCGGAGATCCAGACCTGGCTCAAGCCGAATCCGCAGAGGGCTGCCGAGCTGAGGGAACTGAAGGCCAAATACGGAAGAGTGCTCCCTAAGCACATCTGGCCGGACATTATGATTATGAACACGATGAAGTGCGGCAACACCCGCATCTACGTGAAGAAGTTCCAGGGCTATTTCCCTAAGAGCATGCTCTTCCAGGAGTTGGGATACATCGCTTCCGAATGTCGCTTCGGATTGTGTATGGACGATTCCATCAACACCATTCTCTTCCCGCAGTTCCATTACTATGAGTTTGTGGCAGAAGAGGATATCGACACCTTCAACGCCGGAGGAGAGGTGAAGTTCCATCAGGTCTATGAGCTCACCCAGGGCAAGCGCTACTGTCCTTTCGTGACCACGTATTCCGGACTCTACCGCTACAATATGAACGACCTCATCGAGGCAGGTCCACGGTTCGAGAACACCAACACCGTGTTTATGATACGCAAAATCAACGGAATCGTGAATATGACCGGAGAGAAGCTCAGCGAACCTCAGTTCGTGGAGGCAGTTATGGATGCGGAGAAGGAACTCGGGATGCATCTGGAGTTCTTCGTGGGATTTGCGAAGGTGGAGGAAAGCCGCTACCACTTCTATTTCGAGTTTACCGACAAGAATACCTCGGAGGAAGATGTAGCGAAATTCACCGCCAAGGTGGACGAACTGCTCAAGGAGAAGAACTGCGAGTACGAGGCAAAGCGCAAGTCATTCCGCATCAACGACCCTGTGGGACATAAACTTGTGGACAAGGCGTTTGCAAAGTACAAGGCTGCCTATATCAAGAAGATTGGTGGAAATGTCTGCCAGTTCAAATTGAACCTTCTGCTTCAGGACGAGGTGCGCCGCGGATTCTTCGAGCATCTTCTGGCGAAATAGATTGCCGGGAGGTCCGGCATCAATACGACACAACAAATCGTGGGCTGCTAAAAAAGTCCCTCAGGAGATGAACGAAAAAATTTTTGTTCATCTCCTTATTCTGTGATATAGACATCTTCTCCCGGAGCCGCAAAATAGAAATGTTCCCGGGCAAATTTCTCAAGGGAATCCCTGTTGGTAGTGAGATCCTCGATGCGCGAGTCAAGAGCCTCAGTCTGGGTCTTATAGTTCTCAATCTGTTCTTCCATAGCGGAAATCTCAGAAGCGGCCTGAATCCAGCTGATGAAGGTATTGCCCGGACCGAGCAGCCACAGAATCAGAAAAATCGCCAGACAAGCCAGCGTAAATCTGATCAAAGAGCCGTATCTCCCGCCCATTATGTCTTTTATCTTGCCCAAAACTGAAATATTTACGGAATTTGTCCGCAAAATTAACTATTTTTGCAAGATTTCAAACAAAACCTGGAACTACACTAAAGATTAATATTATGTCAAACACAATCAAACCAACCCTGGTGGTACTCGCCGCAGGTATGGGAAGCCGCTACGGCGGACTCAAGCAAATGGATGGGCTCGGTCCTAATGGAGAAACCATCATTGACTACTCAATTTATGATGCCGTTCAGGCCGGTTTCGGAAAAGTTGTATATATCGTAAGGGAGTATTTCCTCGAAGATTTCAAAAAGCACGTAGCTCAGAGATACAGCAACGTGAAATGCAACGACGGCACTCCCCTCGAGTTCAACTTTGTCACTCAGGAGCTCAACAAGATTCCGGAGGGCTTCGAGGTGAATCCTGAAAGAGTGAAGCCTTGGGGCACCAACCACGCCGTTATGATGGCCAAGGATGTCGTAAAGGAGCCTTTTGCAGTCATCAACGGGGACGATTACTACGGCAAGGAGTCCTTCAAGGTGCTCGCTGACTGGTTCAACAGGAACGCCGGATCCACAGGCAAATACACCCTCGTGGGATTCGAACTTGACAAGACTCTTTCCGAGTCCGGCACCGTTTCCAGGGGCATAGGCTCAGCTGATGAGAACGGATTTCTCACCCACGTGGAAGAACATCACAATATCATCCGCAAGGAAGACGGCAAAATTCACGGCTCCAATGCTTCCGGAGAGGAAGTCATACTCGCGGACAAAGCTCTCTGCTCCATGAATATGTGGGGATTCACCCCTGATTATTTTGAAAACAGCGAAGACATTTTCAAGAAGTTCCTCGCAGAGCACAGCACCGAGCTCAAATCCGAGTTCTACATCCCTTACGTGGTGGATTGTCTCATCAAGGCAGGTAAGGCAAGCTGCGAACTGATTTCCACTCCTTCGCGCTGGTTTGGAGTAACTTATCAGGCTGACCGTCAGGGAGTTGTGGATAAGTTCCAGGAATTTGCAGACAAGGGTATCTACCCGACTCCGCTCTACAAATAGTTTATGGCATTCTTCAAAAGGAAAAAAATCGAAGGTAAAAGAGGGTACGACATATTCGGCACCTTCAAATATTATGTTCCCGGAGGCAGCGGAATCTTCTGGATAATAATAATGTTTATGCTGGGAGGCATTCTCGGCAACATACTTACCGTGGGAATGACCTGGATTGCCGGTCCTGACTTCGCAAGCGGATACGGAATGCTGATTTCCTATCCGGTGATGTTCGTTCCCCTGCTGGTTTTTGCTTCGGCTGCCAGCAGGAGAAATGCTCTCACGGAAGCGGGAGTTGCATTGGACAGCAATAATTTCGGCAAGCTGCACTGGTGGGGAGCGGCTCTGCTGGTCTGCGTAGCCACGCTTGCAGCGGCTTTTGCAGCGGATGCGCTCAATCTGGTTATGCCGCCGATGCCGCAATGGCTGGAAACTATGCTCCAGTCAATGCTCCAGGGACCTCTCTGGGTCACCCTGCTGAGCGTTTCCGTTTTCGCTCCCATTTTTGAGGAATGGCTTTGCAGAGGACTGGTTCTGAGAGGATTGCTGCAGAAGACAAATCCGGTGGCAGCCATCCTGATATCGGCTCTCTTCTTTGCGGTGATACACCTGAACCCTTGGCAGGCTGTGCCGGCCTTCATACTGGGTGTACTGTTCGGAATAGTATATTACAAGACAGGTTCACTCAAACTCACAATGCTGATGCATTTCGTGAACAACACCTTTTCCGCCATACTCAGCAGGATAGACTCGCTCAAGGATTTCGATTGTTTCGCTGACGTTATGAGCCCCGGAGCCTACTGGAGCACATTTGCAATCTGCGTGGTGGCTGTGGTGGTGATTTGCCGGATTTTCCTCCTCATACCGCTGAAAGACGGACAAAAAAGCAACTGCGACATAATTCCAGCCACCGACTGGAGCAAAGAATAATTTGGAAATGAATTTTTCAGACATAGCATATTGTTCGGACAAGTACCAGTACACTATGGGAAAGTCCTTTTACGAAAGCGGGCGCAAAGATTTGATGTCCGTTTTCAACCTGTTCTACAGGGTTGCTCCTGAGAACAACAACTGGGCTGTAGTGAGCGGTACGGAAGAAGTGATAGAAATGGTGCTCTCTATGGGCGGAAAACCGGAGTCCTTCTTCGAGAAATTCCTGCCCGGTGAGGAATATGCCGAATTCAGGAAATATCTTGCGAATATGCGCTTCACCGGAAACGTGTACGCAATGAAAGAGGGCGAGATTGCCTTCCCGAACCAGCCCATAGTCATAGTCGAGGCTCCTCTTATTGAAGCACAGGTGCTTGAAACTCCTATGCTCTGCATAATGAACCATCAGATGGCTGTTGCGACCAAGGCTTCCAGAGTATGCCGAAGCACCAACAGGGCCGTTAGCGAATTCGGTTCACGCAGGGCACACGGTCCATGGGCAGCTACCTATGGAGCAAAAGCGGCCATCATCGCAGGTTGTGCCGGCACTTCCAACGTGCTCACCGGCAGTTATTTCGGCTGCGATTCCACGGGCACCATGGCGCACAGTTACGTGACCACTTTCGGATGTTCCGTACACGGTGAGTTCGAAGCCTTCGACACCTATATCAAGACTCACAGGGGCGAGGGCCTGATACTCCTGATTGACACCTATGACACACTCCACTGCGGAATCAAGAACGCAATCAAGGCTTTCCGTGCCAACGGAATCGATGACAGCTACCCTCAGGGATACGGTGTGCGTCTGGACAGCGGTGACCTTGCCTATCTCTCTGTGGAATGCCGCAAGATTCTGGACAGTCAGGGATTGAAGAACTGCAAGATATTCGCAACCAACTCCCTGGACGAATACCTCATCAGTGACCTGGAGCGTCAGGGCGCGGCCATAGACTGCTACGGAGTGGGCGACGCGATAGCGACCAGCAAAGCCCAGCCTTGCTTCGGCAATGTCTATAAACTCGTCCAGATCGGCTCTCAGGCGGTACTCAAACGGTCCGAAGACAAAGTCAAACTCATCAATCCGGGCTTTCAGATTACCTACAGAATTCTGCGGCACGATGCTGAAAAGGGAGACATTTACAAAGTGGACGTGACCTGCCTGCGCGGGGATGAACTGAGCCGCAAGATTGAAGCCGGAGAGGAATTCACGGTCTATGACGAATATGACCGCTATAAATACAAAACCTTCACTCCGGGCAGCTACACCGCCATTCCTCTGCAAATTCCGGCCATCGTCAATGGCGAGAGAGTGGCCCCGCACCGCAGTCTGGACCAGAAGAGGCAATACTACAAGGACACGCTGATGCATTTCAGTCCTTCTGAGAGACGTCTTATCAATCCTCACTATTATAAGGTGGACATTTCAGACGACCTCGCAGCCAAGAAACTGGAAATCATCAACCGTCTGGTTAAGGAAATCAAGGAATTTGAGAATGAATAAGATGGAAAAGAACAGCGCAATAGTCGTAGTGGATATGCTCTACGATTTCATAGACGGCTCCCTGGCCTGTCAGAATGCCGGGAGCGCAGTGGACGAGGCTCTGAAACTCATCTGTTCCAAGACTGACGCTCAGGAAGGTAACGGAGAGACTGAAATACTTGACACATTTCCGGTACTTTTCATAAGGGACCATCACCCTGCAGACCACTGTTCCTTCAAAGAGAACGGAGGGATTTGGCCCGTACATTGTGTAGCAGGGCAGCGCGGCGGAGAAATCCACGACAAACTGAAGCCCTATGCCAGCGAGGAATTGACCTTTGACAAGGGCTACGACAGGACTTGTGAGCAGTATTCCGGATTCGAAGGCCGCAACAGCGCCGGTCAGTCTCTTGCGGAAGTGCTTGAACTGCTGGATGTTACCGAAGTCATTGTCTGCGGAATAGCAACCGAATACTGTGTCAGGAACACTTGTGAGGACCTGCTCAAGGCCGGATTCAAGGTGCTTCTGAAGGTGGACGCATTGGCTTACGTGGATGCTGAAGGGCATAGGCAGGCACTTGCCCAAATGCAGGATGAGGGAATAGAACTGATATAAATTCAGAAAAGACTGATTTGAGAAAAGACAGGAAAATATGGCTGCCGGTGCTGATGGTGGTTTTTGCAGGGTTCCAGATATTCGGAATCGACACCGGTCGTGCCATTGCCTCAAGCATACGCCGCGACACCACTGCCGTAAAGCCTGTCATTGACAGTTTTATCAATCCCCGCGACACAATCCGCATACCCGACTCCCTCGAATTCAAGGACCCTTTCAAGTACAAGTATTACATAGCCCTGCGCGACACGGCCACCTGGAGAGCCACCCGCGACTCAGTGCTGGCCTCCGGGGACAGCCTCGAACTGCACAGACTGGACTCTCTGCACTTCAAGGACTCCTCAGAAATAGCAAAAATCAAGTTCGACGCCTGGTACAAGAGCCTCAGCAGACGGGAAAGGAAGAAATACGATTATGAACAGCAGCTTCCTGCCCTTCTCCGCCGGGAAGACTCGATTATGCACCGCAAGGACAGCATCAAGGCATACAAGGACAGCGTAAGGGAGAATACCCCGCGAATTCTTGAGACCTTTGCCTTCCCGGATTCGATGCAGTACAAGAGAATAGTCAATTACACACTGGACCAGGATTTCCAGCAGTTGAAATTCTATGTTCAGGACACTTCCTTCAACTGGTGGTACCACGAAATGCCTCAGCTGCGCAACGACGTGAACATAACCTGGCAGGGCGTGGACGGCTCGGCAGTGCAGACCTACGACTTTTTCAAGCGGGAGGAAGTGGACAATGCCATTTTCTACACTCCATACAAGGACTACAGCTACTCAGCCTCCACCTTCCCGATGTTCAACACAAAAACCCCATATACCGAACTGGCCTACTGGGGTACCCTCTTTGCCAAGGACGAGAAGGAAGAAACCAATGTCCGGGTGTGGACTTCCCAGAACATTCTCCCTGAACTGAACCTCACGCTTGCATACTACAAATACGGTGGGAACGGTATCCTTCAGCGCGAAGACGTGAGCAACGGAAACGCAGTGGTGGGACTCACCTACCTGGGCAAGAAGTATATGATGCACAGCGGCTATGTGTACAACAAGATAGTCAAGAGCGAGAACGGCGGCGTTGCGGATGTGGCCATGATTAGGGACACGACCCTCGATGCAAAGGAACTTGCCGTCAAGCTGCACAATGCGGACAACACCATCAAGAAGCATACTTTCTTCGTGGACCAGACCTTCCGCATACCTTTCACCTTCATCAACAAGATCAAGGCGAAAAAGGACAGCACATATACATTTTCCGCAGACTCATTGGACAAGGATATGACGACGGCCTTCATCGGGCACAGCACGAATCTGGACGTGTATTCCAAGAAATATACGGACGAAATCACAAGCTCCAATCCGGAGGCCGCCCAATTCTACAACAACGCCTTCTATCTCCACCCTTCCAAGTCGGCCGACTCCCTGAGCACGCTGAGACTGGACAACAAGCTCTTCATACGCCTACAACCCTGGACTGCAGACGCTCCACTGTCCAAGATAGACGTGGGCATAGGCGATAAACTGGCAACCTACTACGACTTCAACCGGGATGCGTTCCTCACCGGCAAAGTGAACACCACAGTGCTCAATTCGGTCTATGTCTATGCGGGATTGAACGGAAAGCTCAAGAAATATATGGAATGGGACCTGACAGGGAAATACAATTTCGCCGGTTATGAAGTGAATGACTTCAACATAAAGGCCAGGCTGAAATTCAGTTTCTTCCCTTTCAAGAGGGATAAGAACAGTCCCATCAACCTTAACGTGAATTTTGAAACCGGACTGAAGGAACCGGACTACTATCAGCAACACCTGCTGACAAACCATTATAAATGGGACAATGAATTCTCCAAGGTTTCCACGACGAAAGTACTTGGAGAACTGGACATACCGCGGTGGGATATGCAAGCCTCTTTCGGCTATGCCCTGCTTGCGAACCAAATCTACTACGACAACACCGGAACCGTGCGTCAGGCTGCCAATCCCGTGAGCGTGATGACGGCATACCTCAAGAAGAATTTCATCTTATGGAAATTCCATCTTGACAACCAGGCTATTTTCCAGTTGTCGTCGGACGAGCAGGTGATGCCACTGCCTATGCTCGGTCTTAATCTCAGATGGTATCTGCAATTTCCTGTGGTAAAGAATGTGATGGAAATGCAGGTGGGTCTGAACGGCTACTTCACCACATCCTGGTACGCCCAAGGCTACAACCCTGCTTTGGGTGTATTCTACAACCAGAATGAAATCAAATACGGCAACTGCCCATACTACGACGTATTCGTGAATGTGCAATGGTACAAGGCCTGCATCTTCCTCAAATTCATGAATGCCGGTCAGGGATGGCCGATGAAGTCAGCCGACTACTTCACAGCACACGGTAACATATACACCCAGAGAGCGTTCAAAGTGGGCATTTACTGGCCGTTCTATATCGGCTCGAACAAGAACAAAAAAGCTGCATCCGGAGGAGGCGGAGGAAGCGGTTCAGGAGGCAGCAGGCTCGGAGGAGGACTGGGTGGCATCAAAGGATTGAATTAAGTAATCCTCAAAAAATAACCTGCATCATCTTTGAAAATCTTTTCGGTCCATATTTCCTCCCTCATCAGTCACATAGCTACGGCTATGCTCCTTCTTCGGGTGAAAATCTGACC
>JALFCH010000138.1 GCA_022771245.1 Rikenellaceae bacterium
CACCGGCTCTGACCCGCCCGAAGGCTCTTGTCGTACCCCCGTTTCCGAAAGGGATTGCAAAGGTACGCCTTTTTTCTTAACTACCAAACTTTTTTCGAAAAATTTTTCAACTTTTTTCACCTCCGCACAAGAGAAAATCGCCTAATCATCTGTGTCTATGGTGTTTATGTGCAAAAATTATTTTACATATTTTTTGCCCTCAGTAAAAAGTGGAGCGGATTTTTTTTAATGATTATTAACTTGTGTAAATTTGCGGTACAATAATAATGACAATATGATAATACTGGTAGCAACTGATGATGAATTGAGACTTGCCTCAAAACACCTCGCCGGACACGAAATCGTCAAGACGGGTGTCGGGGCCGGAAATGTGATACGATGCTGCAGCAAACTATTGCAGCGTCCGGGCATAGAAAAGGAAAAAATCGTAAATGTGGGTTTCTGCGGGAGCAATTCCCTGACTATAGGTTCAATCATAAAAGTGTCGAAAACCTGGCGCTTGATGGACAATGTTGTGGAATTTGAAGACTGGAGGAACGGCTACGAACTCAGCCCCGAAGGTTATCCCTGCTACACCAGCAACAGTTTCGTGCTGCAGACGGACATTGTGGAGCCTTGCGCCTTCGATATGGAACTGAACTATATGGCTGCGTTTGAGATGCCGCTGGTGGGCTCAATAAAAATAGTCAGCGACAATCTTTGTCTGGACAAGTATGAGCACAGCATACGCCATAGCGAGGACGAAACCTGGGACGAGGTTAAGCGTATGCTGACTGAGTTTGAATAAATCTTGAAAATACCTATCTATGGAAACGAAAGAAATCAAAGTGGAGAGTTTCACTTTCGACCACAGGAAAGTAAAGGCGCCTTATGTGAGAAAATGTTGTGTCGAATGCGGGCCAAAGGGGGACCAGGTGAGCAAGTTCGACCTGCGGTTTAAGCAGCCGAATCAGGAATTTTTTGAAACATCGGCTATGCACGCTCTCGAGCATCTGCTGGCAGGAGACTTGCGCAAGCACCTGGAAGGAGTCATAGATTTGAGTCCAATGGGCTGTCGCACAGGATTTTATGTTACTGTTTGGGGAGACATTGAAGTAAAGACTATGAGGGATGCACTGGTGGCTGCCCTCAAGGATGTGCTTGAGGCCACGGAAATACCGGCAGCAAATGAGGTGCAGTGCGGCAACTGGCGCGACCTGTCGCTTGAAGGAGCCAAGACCGATGCCCGCAAAGCTTTGGAGGCCGGTTTTTCACTCGATCCGTTTGAAAGGGTATAAGCCCGCAGGGAAAAAGTCATAACTCAAGTTTCGCAAGTCTTAATAATTTGATGTAAAGTTCATTGGAAAGACTTGCGAACCTTTGCCAACGCACTGTCTTTTTTTATCCACGTTACCCCCCTCCCTAAATCCCTCCCCTCGGGGGAGGGACTTTGTCGGGCCTACGGCCCTCCTTAAGAGGTGTTTCGCACTTGCGAAACTTAAACTCATAAAAAAAACAAGCCCGACCTGATTGTGATATCAGATCGGGCTTGACAATCTTACAGAGGGGATATTACATCATTCCGCCCATTCCTGCGCCTGCACCTGCCGGAACTGCCGGTTCCTTTTCAGGGATGTCAGCGATGGCACACTCGGTGGTGAGGAACATACCGGCCACTGATGCAGCATTCTCAAGAGCTACACGTGAAACCTTGGTCGGGTCGATAACACCTGCCTCGAACATATTCACATACTCCTCAGTGCGTGCATTGAAACCGAAGTCGCCTTCACCTTCGCGAATCTTATTGACAATCACGCTGCCTTCCAGACCTGCATTGGCAGCAATCTGACGCAGAGGCTCCTCTATGGCAGCAGCCACGATGTGGATACCTGTGGTTTCGTCCTCGTTCGCTCCCTTGAGATTCTTGAGGGCCTCGGCTGCGCGGATATAAGCAACACCGCCTCCAGGAACAATTCCTTCCTCAACGGCAGCACGGGTTGCACTGAGTGCATCCTCCACGCGGTCCTTCTTCTCTTTCATCTCAACCTCGGTGGTTGCGCCGACATAGAGTACTGCCACACCGCCGGCCAATTTGCCGAGACGCTCCTGAAGTTTCTCCCTGTCATAGTCGGAAGTGGTGGTCTCGATCTGCTTGCGGATAAGATCTGCCCTTTCTGCTATGGCCTGCTTGTCTCCCAGTCCGTTCACGATGGTGGTATTCTCTTTGGAAATGACAACCTTCTCTGCTTTTCCGAGCATATCAGGAGTGCAGTTCTCGAGGGTGAATCCCCTTTCCTCTGACACTACGATTGCACCGGTAAGAGTAGCGATGTCCTGAAGCATCTCCTTTCTCCTGTCGCCGAAGCCCGGAGCTTTCACGGCAGCAATCTTCAAGGTACCACGCAATTTGTTCACTACCAAGGTGGTAAGTGCCTCACCGTCCACATCCTCAGCGATAATGAGCAGAGACTTGCCTTCCCTTGCAATTGGTTCAAGAATCGGAAGGAGGTCCTTCATAGTGCTGATTTTCTTGTCAGTCACGAGGATGAGCGGAGAGTCCAGAACAGCCTCCATCTTGTCGGAGTTGGTCATGAAGTAAGGGGAGATGAATCCGCGGTCGAACTGCATACCCTCTACTACCTTCACCTCTGTCTCTGTGCCTTTGGCTTCCTCAACAGTTATGACACCGTCCTTCTTGACTTTTGCCATTGCGTCTGCGATGAGTTTGCCGATGTAGCTGTCATTGTTTGCGGAAATTGTGCCCACCTGCTCAATCTTCGAATAATCGTCACCGACCTCGCGGGACTGGCTCCTGAGGGAAGCTACAACCGCATCTACAGCCTTGTCAATGCCCCTTTTGAGGTCCATAGGATTGGCACCGGCAGTCACATTCTTCAGGCCCACATTGATGATGGCCTGTGCAAGGACTGTGGCAGTGGTGGTACCGTCACCGGCCTGCTCGTTGGTCTTGGAAGCCACTTCCTTGACCATCTGGGCACCCATATTCGCAAATCTGTCTTCAAGTTCGACCTCCTTTGCCACGGTCACACCGTCCTTGGTTACCTGCGGAGCACCGAATTTCTTGTCTATTACCACATTGCGGCCTTTAGGACCGAGGGTTACCTTCACTGCATCTGCCAATGCGTCTGCACCTTCCTTCATTCTGGAACGTGCATCAATATTGAATTTTATATCCTTTGCCATAGTATTGTCTCCTTAATTAGATGATTGCGAGAATGTCTGACTGTTTCATAATGAGGTATTTCTTGTCATCAACGGTTACCTCTGTGCCGGAATACTTGCCATAGAGAACGACATCTCCGACTTTGACCTCCATTTCCTCGTCTTTTTTGCCCGGTCCAGCCGCTACGACTGTTCCCTGTTGAGGTTTTTCTTTCGCAGTGTCCGGGATGTAGAGTCCGGCTGCTGTCTTGGTCTCGGCCTCTTTAGGCTCGATAACCACTCTGTCTGCCAATGGTCTGATCATAATTATAGTGTTTTATTGTTATACTGTTGTCGTGGCTCTCTGCGGAGCCGGGAATAACATTGACAAATGAAGTGCCAACGGATGAATACTGACAATTTGGCAGATTTACTTGGCCGGATATCTATTGCCGGAATAAATAAAAATTGGTATAATTGCAGGAATGGCCATATAGGCCGTAGGAAAATATGAGAATCATTAAAACAATCGCCCTTGCGGGCCTAATCGCAATCAGTATGACTTCCTGTTGCAACAACAAGGCTGACGCGGTACTCGAAAACATCTTCGAGCGCAGATCAGTAAGAAAATTCACATCCGAACCGGTTTCAGACAAACAGATTGAGAAACTGCTTCGTGCAGCAATGGCAGCACCTTCCGCAAAGAATGTACAGCCCTGGCGTTTCGTGGTGATAAGGGACAAGAAAATCCTGGAAGAAATGGCACCTAAGATGCCTTATGCACGGCTTGAAACTGCCACCGTGGCCATAGTGGTCTGCGGAGACGTGTCGGGCTACAACAAGTTCTGGGAGCACGACTGTTCGGCTGCCACTGAGAATCTGCTGCTTGCGGCACAGGCTCTTGGACTGGGAGCTGTCTGGACTGCCGCTTCTGACGAAGAAAGGGCTCCAATCGTTGCTGAAGCCCTTGGATTACCGGAAAATATCCGTCCTTTATGTGTTGTTCCTGTGGGCTATCCCGACGGGGAGACTTCGCCCAAGGACAAGTGGAAACCTGAGAATATCCACTACGACAGGTGGTAAGGCTCAAAGCCTACCACTTGTTGAGCGGCATGCCGAGAGTCATCTTGTGGACCTTGTCACGTACGGAGGCGAGAGTGGTTTCATAATCCTCGCGTCCCTCTTCAGTTTTGCCTGCAATCAGGTCCAGATGTTTGTCCGCATTGGCGAGAACAGTATCGATCAACTCGGTCATCCATTCCATATCCTTGGCCACAAATCCTCTGGATGTCACGGCCGGAGTACCTATGCGCAGACCTGAGGTGGAGAAAGGTGTGCGGGAATCGAAAGGTACCATATTCTTGTTGACCGTGATGTCGGCCTTGCCCAGTTCGACCTCTGCCACCTTGCCCGTAAGATTAGGGAACTTTGTGCGCAGGTCTATGAGCAGAAGGTGGTTATCCGTACCGCCTGACACAATCTTGTAGCCCCTGCGGGAAAATGCCTCGCAGAAAGCAGCGGCATTGATAATCACCTGCTTCTGATATTCCACAAACTCCGGCTGCTGGGCCTCGAAGAAAGCAACTGCCTTTGCTGCGATGCAATGCTCAAGCGGGCCGCCCTGAACGCCGGGAAAGACTGTGGAGTTGATAATCTGGGACATTTTCTTAACCTGACCCTTAGGAGTGGTAATTCCCCAAGGATTGTCAAAGTCCTTGCCTATAAGAATGATGCCTCCACGTGGACCACGCAGGGTCTTATGGGTGGTGGAAGTGACTATGTGGGCATATTTGACCGGATTGCTCAACAAGCCTGCGGCAATCAAGCCTGCCGTATGGGCCATATCCACCCAGAAAATGGCGCCCACCTTGTCGGCAATTTCACGCATACGCACATAATTCCATTCACGGGAATATGCCGATGCACCGCCGATAATCAGTTTTGGACGATGTTCAAGGGCTTTGCGCTCCATATCGTCATAGTCAATCATTCCGGTGGTTTGATTCAAACCATAAGAAACGGCATTGTACAATATCCCTGACATATTCACTGGAGATCCGTGGGTCAGGTGTCCCCCGTGGGAAAGGTCCAGACCCATAAAGGTATCCCCCGGCTTCAGGCAGGACATCATCACCGCCATATTTGCCTGAGCACCGGAATGGGGCTGTACATTTGCATATTCAGCATCGAAAAGCTTGCAGAGACGGTCGATAGCCAACTGTTCTATTTTGTCCACCACTTCGCATCCGCCATAATATCTGGCACCAGGATAACCCTCCGCATACTTGTTGGTACAGACGGAACCAAGTGCATTCAGCACCTGCTTGCTGACATAGTTTTCTGAGGCAATAAGTTCAAGGCCAGTAGTCTGCCTGTCTTCCTCCTCGCGCAACAATTCAGAAATAGTTATATCTTGCTTCATATATAGTAATTAACAATACAAAAGTATATTAAATTTTTGATTTGTCTGTTTCATTTCGGGGAAGATTTTCGATTTTCAGTAAATTTGCAGAAAAGTTATATTGAGAATGCCAACTTCAGACAGGAAACTACACAACATCGAACTCGGCCGCATATCTGCCGAGGACTATAAGAATCTGCCACCCTGCGGAATAACGGTCGTGCTGGACAATATCAGAAGTGCCCATAACGTGGGGTCAATTTTCAGAACAGCCGATGCTTTCGGAATAGACAGGATAATCCTTTGCGGTATAACTCCGGCTCCTCCGGGTGCGGAAATCCACAAGTCCGCATTGGGGGCCGAAGACAGCGTGGTCTGGGAAAAGTACGACAGCACCCTGGATGTCGTCAAAAGGCTCAAGGCTGACGGATATACAATCGTAAGCATCGAACAGACCGTCAATTCAGTGAAAATGGACAAGTTCGATGCTTACGTAAAAGGAGATATCAAATATGCGGTGGTGCTGGGCAACGAAGTGGACGGAGTGGACCAGGAAGTTGTGGACAATTCCGACTTCAGCCTGGAAATACCGCAGTTCGGCAGCAAACATTCCCTGAATGTATCAGTTTGCGCAGGAGCCGTCCTGTGGCATTTCCGTCTCGATGCCTTACGCCACGGCTGGAAGAGATGATCAGTTCCCCACCGGCCTCAACACATAGTTGAAAGTCATCGGCTTAGGCTCAATGAGATATTCCTTGCGAGGCATAGCCGACCAGGAGTCCTCACCTCCCAGTCCCATCTGCACAAGCTCGAAAGTCACCCAGGTCTTGCCGTCCGCGCGGTGGTTCTCGCAGGCAGCCTTCTTGAGTTTGAGAGAGTGACGCACAGAACCCTTAGGCACGTCTATTTCCTCTGCAGAGAAAGGAAGGGCCGAACCGCTGAACAAGGCATCCGATGAAATCTCGAAACCAGTTCCGTTGTCGTCCAGCACACGCAGCCACTTGAGGTCGGTGTGGGTGCCGCTTTCCTGAGGACGCACATAGCCGTAATGGTACTGGTCCTCAACCCTCTGGCGATAGTATCCTACAAGAGCCGCAGACTTGCGGTCCGCATAGTTCTCGAAAGGACCGTTGCCGAAGAATTCTACGGTGGAATACTCCCCTGGCATTGCGAAACGCATTCCGAAACGTCCGAGCACCGGAGCCTGAGAAAGTTTGCCGGCATCCGTGAGATTTTCTGTCACAGCAATGCTGCCGTCTCCATAGACATTGAAGTCCACGCTCACGATAGCATATTCTGCAATAGCGCCGTATTTTACGGAAACAGCAACATATTCACCCTTATCCTGGGCCGAGAAGGAAACCGGAGTGTAAACGGCGTCTCTCCAAGGAGCTATGCAATCTACAAACTTGCGGTTCCAGTAACTTGCTCCGAGGTCATTTTCAGTGGCTGCCCTCCAAAGTATAGGACTAAGAGGTGCCGCAAGGATGTTCCTGCCATTGAGTTCGTAGGAGACGAGAGTTCCGGCAGTCTTGTCGAATACGGCCTTCCAGCCTGATGTACGCTCCACAAATACGCCCGCATACTCAGTCTTTCCGGACACGGCCACGGTCTTTTCATCCTCAACGAGATCGAACTTAGAAACTTTTGGCTGATATGCCTTAGGAGCAGCCGCATTGATGCAAATCTGGTCGTAGGCAAGACGGGTTCCGGCAGGCAGAAGCCCATCGGCGCAGGCAAGGGAGTAGTTTACATTCAGATAAACGTCCTTGCCCTCAAGTGAGCCGCCGCAGGCCTTGAGCACCTGGGAGGCATTGTAGCCGAGGATGACCACTGATTTCTGCTGTGGAGCCACATCCAATTTGCCCGGATATGTGCCCCTGAGCACTGTCGCACCGTCACATTCCACTGTCCAGTCCAGAACGAAGTCGGAAATCCCCTTGAAGAAATACTCATTGTAGATGGAAACTGTTCCTTCGAGAGCATCTCCCGCAGAAGCTGAGGTATGGATGCTGCGATGCTGGTAAGCCACCTCGTATGCGTGAGGGTGGAGAGAGCGGTCTGCCGCAATTACTCCGTTGCAGTTGAAGGACTCGTCAGTCGGGTCATAGTCGTTGAAGTCGCCTCCGAATGCGAAAATATGGTCTGTACCATATACGGAAGCATCCACCGGCCATTTGATTGCCTGGTCCTGGAAGTCCCAGATGAATCCGCCCTGGTATTTTGGATATTTCCTGATGAGGTCCCAGTATTCCTTGAAACCACCCATTGAGTTGCCCATAGCGTGGGCGTATTCACACTGGATAAATGGCACCGAGGTGTCGGAAGTAGCATATTTTTCGCAAGGGCCGAATCTGTAGTACATAGGACAGAAAATGTCTGTCTCAGGATGATGCTCAGCTCTTTCATACTGTACGGGACGGCTTTCGTCCATAGCCTTGAGATGAGCGTAGGAGTCCTTGAAATTGCGTCCGAATCCACATTCGTTGCCAAGACTCCAGATAATGATTGAAGGGTGGTTCCAGTCCCTCAGGACCATTCTCTCGGCCCTTTCGACAATTGCCTCGGCATATCTGCGGTCATCTCCGAGAGTTTCCGGGCCGTAACCCATTCCGTGGCCCTCGATGTTCGCCTCGTCGATCACATATAGTCCGTAACGGTCGCAGAGTTCGTACCAGTAAGGGTCGTCAGGATAGTGGCAGGTACGTACAGCATTGATATTAAGTTCCTTCATTATCCTCACATCCCTTTCCATATCGGCCTTGGACACCACATAGCCCTTGTAAGGGTTGAGTTCGTGGCGGTTCACACCCTTGATGAGTATGGCCTGTCCATTTACGAGCAGCTGTCCGCCCTTGATTTCGACGGTCCTGAATCCGAAATTCAGGGAAGCGTTCTGGAGCACAGCACCCTTCTTGTCCACAGCTGCAAGTTCGAGACGGTAGAGGGAAGGGGTCTCAGCTGTCCAGAGAGCCACAGATGCCAGGTCAGCCTGGTCGAAAGCCACGAGATTGCCCTTTGCAGGGAGCATAGGATTGCCATAGGCAGGATTGAATTTCAACGACTTGTCCTGCTTTGCCTTCACTGCAGGAGCCTCACCGGAAAGGACTTCAAAGCCCTCAGGGGATATGACCTTCCACTGCACTGCGGCAACTCCGGAAGTGGTCTCTGTCCAAAGGCTGAAATGTCCGTCAGCACCGGCGTTCACCCTCACGTTCTCTATTCTCTTCAGAGGCCTTGCGGAAATATAGACATCGCGGGCAATACCGGCAAAACGCCAGAAGTCCTGACATTCTATATAGGTACCGTCGCACCAGCGGGAAATCTCAAGAGCAATGCTGTTCTCGCCGGGAATCACGTAAGGAGTGATGTCAAAGCAGGCCTCGAGTTTGGAGTCCTCGCTGTAGCCTACCTCCTTTCCGTTCACCCAGACTCTCACATTGGAGGTTGCGGAACCTATATGGAGTACTATCTGCCTGCCCTTCCAGTCAGGAACAACGTTGAAAGTCTGGCGGTATTGTCCCAGATAATTGTGTTCATCGGGAACAATCGGAGGTGTGTATGGGAAATGTCCGTGCCAAGGATACTTCACATTGACATACATAGGGTCACACCATCCGTTCAGGTCCCACATTCCCGGCACAGGAATTTTGTCCCAGGAAGAGTCGTCATAGGCAGGAAGGAAGAAATCAGATGCACGGGTACTCCTGTCCTCATAGAATTTGAAGTTCCATAATCCGTTCAGACTCAATGTCTTGTCGTCTGACTGAAAAGTGGAAGACATAGGCATCCTGTTGATGGAAGATACCTTAGGGTCGTTCCAAGGCTCAGTTTTGGGGTTTGCGGCAAAAGATGTTGCCGAAATGGTCAGTGCGGCTATAACCGCGAATTTGTGTAAATACATATCTGTGTTGTTAGTGTTGTCTTATGCAGCCTGAGAAATCCCCTCAGATAACCTCAATTCCACGCGCTTCCACCCAGCCCTGACGGCCGTCCGCAATTTCTATGTTGCACCAATCTCCCACTGTGTCAATGAGTTTCAACTCTGCGCCCTCGTGCAGAATGAAAAGATTACTGGTCCCTTCTGCAGACGGGGATGACTTGACGGAAATGACGGGTAAGCTCACCACAGCCTCATCCTGCACAAGGTAGCCATTTTTTTGATGAATTGCAAAACCGAGGCAAGCCCCTTCCAACAACAGGAACAGAATGGCGAGGATGAATCCGGCTCTCTTTCCTGCCACA
>JALFCH010000143.1 GCA_022771245.1 Rikenellaceae bacterium
GTGGTTGCAAGTATGAAAATGGCGTGTGCAGGCGGCTCCTCGAGGGTTTTGAGGAAGGCATTGAAGGCCTGCTGCGAGAGCATATGCACCTCGTCTATGATATAGACACTGTATTTGCCCACCTGCGGAGGCACCCTGACCTGGTCCATAAGCGCCTTGATGTCTTCCACTCCGTTGTTGGAAGCTGCGTCCAACTCGTGTATGCAATAGGAGCGTCCTTCGGCAAATGAACGGCAGGATTCGCATTCCCCGCAAGGTTCCATATCAGCCGACGGATTGGAGCAGTTTATCATTTTGGCAAAAATACGCGCCGTAGTAGTCTTTCCCACACCCCTCGGGCCGCAAAACAGGTATGCGTGAGCCAATTGTCCCCTGAGAATGGAATTCTTGAGTGTTCTGGCAATGTTGTCCTGGCCAATGAGCGTTCCGAAATTGTCCGGTCTGTATTTTCGTGCAGATACGATGTACTGTTCCATATTTTCAAGACGGGCTATGATGTTTTACCCCGCAACTTGCAAAGATAGTAAAAACTGCTCAAGTTTCGCAATGCGAAACACCTCTTAAGGAGGGCCTTCGGCCCGACAAAGTCCCTCCCCCGAGGGGAGGGATTTAGGGTGGGGGTAACGTGGATATAAAAGACAGTGCGTTGGCAAAGGTTTGCAAGTCTTTCCAATGAACTTTAAATCAAATTATTAAGACTTGCGAAACTTGAGAAAATTGTTGTATTAGGTTTCTTTTACTTCCGGTTCTTTGCAGGTTTGGGAAGGTAATCGTATATTGCAAGATTTTCAAAGATGATGCAGGTTGTACATCCAGAGTGGCAGATGATCAATTCAAAACTTTTGTGTAAGTTTGCAGAATGATTGTCAAAACGGCTTGATTATGTTATATCCTATAGGAATACAGAACTTCGAAAAGATACGCGAAGGTGAATATGTCTATGTGGACAAAACTGCTACGTTATACCAATTGGTTACCACAGGAACCTATTATTTCCTGTCCCGTCCCCGCAGATTCGGCAAGAGCCTGCTGGTGAGTACCTTGGAGGCGTATTTCCAGGGCAGGAAGGACCTGTTCAACGGATTGGCAATCGAGAATCTGGAGAAGGACTGGCAGGAATATCCGGTGCTGCATCTGGATTTGAATACTGAAAAATATGATTCTGCCGAGGTGCTGTATGAAAAATTGTCCGGTACTTTGGAATTGTGGGAAGATGAATACGGGAGAAGGGAAGCTGAACGGAGTCTTCCTATGCGTTTTGAGGGCATCATCCGCCGTGCTAAGGAAAAGACGGGCCGGAATGTGGTGATACTCGTGGATGAATACGACAAGCCGATGCTGCAGGCAATAGGCAACGAAGAGCTTCAGAAAGAGTACCGCAACACTCTCAAGAGTTTCTACGGAGCATTGAAAAGTTGTGACGGCTACATCAAGTTCGCTCTTCTGACAGGGGTTACGAAGTTCGGGAAGGTGAGCGTATTCAGCGACCTCAACAACCTGAACGACATTTCGATGGACCATCGCTATTACGACCTGTGCGGCATTTCCGAGGCGGAACTGTACCAGTATTTCGAAGAGTCCATCAGGGGTCTTGCCCAGGCCAACGGTCAGACGTACGAGCAAGCCTGTGCGCAATTGAAACAGGATTATGACGGCTATCACTTTACGTACGACACCCCGGGGATGTACAATCCTTTCAGCCTTCTGAACACCTTCGACAAGCAGCGTTACGGCAGCTACTGGTTCGAGACCGGCACCCCTACCTTCCTTGTGGAGCTGCTCCAGAAATACGACTACAACCTTGAGGAAATGGCAAGCGTCCAGGCTGATGCCGATGAACTCGGCAGCATCTTCAACGATGACAATCCGATTCCGATGATTTATCAAAGCGGTTATCTCACAATCAAGGACTACGACAAACGTTTCGGCCTATATAAACTGGGATTTCCGAACAGGGAAGTCGAGGACGGGTTTATGAAGTTCCTGCTCCCGTTCTATTCAACAAAGAAGATAACGAAATCCGCCTTTGAAGTCGGCCAGTTCGTGACAGACATCGAGGCTGGCAATGCCGAAGGTTTTATGCAGCGTCTCCAGTCCTTCTTTGCCGGAACGAAATTCGACCAGATTGCAAAAGACACAGAGAACTGGTTTCAGAACGTAGTGTTCATAGTCACAAGCCTTTGCGGCCTATACATTGAAGCCGAGCACCAGACCAGCAACGGCCGCATAGACCTGCTTCTGAAGACCGACAAGTACATCTATGTGATGGAGTTGAAATATGACGGTTCCGCTGAAGACGCTCTCAGGCAAATTGACGACAAGTCCTACGCCCTGCCGTGGCAGCAGGATGGCCGGTCGGTAATCAAAGTGGGTGCAAACTTCAGTTCCTCCCTCCGCAGGCTTGACGGGTGGATAATAGCGTGAGTGGGCCTTCTTGCCATGGACCACGAGCACAGCTGAACGCCTTTCGTTGATATGGGATGTGGGGCATCTGCCGCGGGGAAGATCAATCACCAATCAGCGGAACCAGTCTATGATAACAGCTTTTTGACGGTAGCAGAGATGGCACGCCCGTCAGCAAGGCCAGCCAGGCGTTTGGTAGCCACACCCATCACCTTGCCCATATCTGATGGTTTTGATGCGCCGACTTCAGCTATAATTTTTAACAGCTCTGCTTCCAACTCAGTCTCTGACAACTGTTTGGGAAGATAGACTTCCATATATGAAGCTTCCGCCAATTCATTCTCAGCAAGTTCCGGCCTTCCGGCTGCATTGTACTGTTCTGCACTTTCCTTGCGCTGCTTGACAAGTTTCTGGATAAGTTTCACGATATCCTGATCAGAGAGCTCCCCAGAGGCTCCCTCTGCTGTTTTTGCAAGTAGAATTGCAGCCTTGATGGCTCTCAAAGATGCAAGGCGTCCTGCCTCTTTCGCTTTCATGGCACTGACCATATCGGCCTGAATCTGTTTTTCGAGTTCCATAATATCAATTTTTTTATGCCTTATTCGACAAAATTGCTAAAATAATGTCGAATTACCATAAGAATCCTTGAAATTATAATGGTCCCCTGAAACCGGACACGGAGTTAAGTAATATGAAAATAATAAGTTGCGTCAGATTTGAATTGGATTTTTGAGGTCAGATTTTCACCCGAAGAAAGAGCATAGCTATGTGACTGATGAGGGAGGACATATGGACCGAAAAGATTTTCAAAGATGATGCAGGTTATTTTTTGAGGATTACTAAGATTAAGGTATTTTTGCCAAAATGTATTTTCAATTGAGGTCAACAGTTCAGATATGAAATTTTTCAATATGTTTAATGACAATCGCGCTCACTATAATGTGGGTCTGTCACCCGTCATTTTGCTGATTGCCCTTCTGCTGGCAGCCGGATGCCGCGAAAGAGTCAATAGCCGGAATCAGGATGCGTCAGCCACTCCGGAGCGAGGAGTATATTTCTGGAAATCAATCTTTCAGCTCAATGATTCCGAGACAGCCTTTCTTCAGGACCACAATGTCAAACGCCTTTATTTGAAGATGTTTGACGTGGCTCCGGACCGGGATTGGGACAGCGGCCAAATAGGCGTTTTCCCCATAGCCACGACAAAATTCGTCTCCCCCGTACCCGAAGGCATCAGCGTGGTTCCTGCGGTGTACATAACTCTGGAAGCCCTCAGACACTCCACCGGGAATGAGGAAAAACTTGCACATCAGATAGTTGAGCGTGTGCTCGCAATGGTGTCGTTCCACAAGCTCGGGCCGGTCGGGATGGTTCAGTTCGACTGCGATTGGACCTCTTCCACCCGCAGCAGCTATTTCCTTCTATGCGAGACGGCAAGGGAAATGCTGAAAGAAAAGGGAATTGCCCTGAGCGGCACGGTGCGTCTTCACCAGATTTCGGAAGAATACTATCCCTTCGACCATTCGGTGCTGATGTTGTACAATACCGGTTCCGTCAAGAATCCTGATACCCGCAACTCGATCATCGATTATGAAGATGTCTGCAAATATCTCAAGAATGGATGCACCAAACATACTTTCGACCTTGCCTATCCCACATTCTCCTGGACGGTTTTCTTCCGCAATGGCGAATTTGCAGGATTGGGCCGGGATTCCCGTGTGGATTCCCTTGCTGTGGGAGAGACGTTCCGCCGGGAAACTTCTCCTATGGAAGAGATTCTGAAAGTCAAGGCCCTTGCGGAAAAGGTCCTGGGCGCAGCTCCTCACAACAATATCATCTATCATCTTGATTCTGACAACCTTTCAAAGTACTCCACCGATGAAATCGAAAACATATACAATTAAGCATTTCTCCGGGCATATCCATCTCAGGCATATACTCCTGACTCTTGCGAGCCTGCTGCTTTTGGGGCAAATCCGCACCCGGGCCTGCGTTCAGAGCTGGTATTATCCGGCAGATTATCTCCTGCCCCGTATCTGGGATGCGTCCTGCAGTGGGAAACAGACGGACAAACAGTCTTTGCTCGCGGAGGACTGGCAGAAGATAATCCATAGTCCCGGAGTGACGAAGGAAGACATAGAAGCTTATCTGAGCCTCGCCAAACAGTGTGAAATCACGAGGGCGCACTACAATTCCAGATGGTATTATCCCAGTGCGGAGGACGGGGTCTCAATGACTTTGGAGGAGATCCGCGACAAAAGCATTGCGAAGTCCAGGGAAGGAGGACCATTGTCTCAAAGATATGCCTTGCAGGCCATCAGGGCAATGACTTCGCTACAGGATTATCTGCGGATGGATGCTTTCTGGTCGGAAATTCAGATGAGTGAGGGCGTAGTCGGGGATATGTGTCTGGGCTATGTGGCAAGGGCCTGGTTTGAACTCGGGCGTGCGGAAAAGGCTTTTGAAATCTACAGGGCAAGGGGAGACTTGAGTTCGTTGCTGTTCTGTTACAAGAGAATGGGCAGGCAAGTGGGCAAGCTGGATCTTGTCGAAGACATAGTCGGGCATTGTCCGAACCATAGCGAGATTCCGAAGATGCTGCAGGATTGGTTCGTATGGACACTTATTGACAATTGTTCCGAGGAAAACTACAGGGACAGACTGAGCAAGCAGGTGCTGAACCGTGTGGAGGCAGACCGTCTTTGCCGCATCAGCGAGGCTGCACTATCTCATCCGCTCTGTGAAAATCCGGCAATGTGGCATTATGTCAAGGCTCTTGCGCTGGATTTGAACGGTCGTCCCAAGGCCTCTGTGGTGGAAATCAAGTCGGCATCTGCGTCAGTCGGCACCGGTTTCATCCACGATTCCATAAGGCTTATGTCCATATATCTCGATGCAAAGACTTCCGTCTTCAATGCCTCTTATGAAAAACGCCTGCTGCGGGATCTGCAATGGCTGGATGCCAAAATCGTGTCCAATGTAACCGAAGAGGTGAGGCGTCAGACAATAGAGGAGAACTGGCAATTGAGTTACAATATAAGTTATTACTATTGGAACGATATGCTCAAGAAAATCCTGCTCGGAGAAGTCTGTCCGCGTATGATTGATATGGGGAAGCCTGTCCTTGCAATACGGTTGGCGAATATGGCGGACAACCGTTTGCTCGGTTATGTGGGTGCGGCCCAGACTTGGGACAACGGGAACACTCAGGTCCTTTCGCTGGAGAAATATAGACTCAGTACTGTGAATTTCAATTGGTTGGATTATTCCAACGGGCTTTTTGACCTTCTCTACAGTAAGGTTGCCGTGGAGGATATTGAAGCATATCTGGAGTCTCTGGACAGGCCCGGAACCGAACTGGAGCGGTTTCTGGATGAACGGGGCTACACTGAAAAGGCATATTTCCTGGATATTGCCGGCACGAAATGCCTGAGGGATATGAGATATGCAGATGCCTTCCGGATTCTCGACCGCGTCCCGTCGGCCTACCAATACCGTCTGAACACTGCAAAATATATGGACCGGGACCCTTTCCTGGGCTATAAGAAACTTATGAAGGTCCAACTGCCCAACTATAAGCTCACTTTTTCAAAGCAGATGGCGGAATGTGAAAGGATACTGACCGGCAATTACGGTCCCGATGAAAAGGGTCAGGCTATGATACAATACGGAGTGGGGCTCAAAGCTTCATTTACCTATGCCTGGCCGCTGACCTGCTACTCCTGGAGTTGCGGGGACGATGAAGGGAAATGGATGCGTCAGAAATACTTGGGGGAGATGTTCGTCAGGGATGGCCTGGAAATGATAAGGGACAAGGAGGTGAAGGCCCAGGAACTGCTCCGTCTGCAGCTGCGTCTGGAGATTGTCCAGAATTACCGGGGCACTGATGCCTGCAAGTATGTTCTGAGACATTGCGATGAGTACCGGGACTGGAGGTGACAATCCTGACTGCCTGTTCCACAATGGAAAGGATGCCATTCGTTCAAGTATTGATGTGAGGCCAAATTCAGGAAAATCATGGATTTGATGGATTGTAGAGAATATATATTGACATTCCCGATGGTTGAGGAATGTCAGCCGTTTGACGAAGATATAGTCGTATATAAGATATGCAGCAGATGGTTTGCGACGATAATCTTCTCCCGACCGGACACCATAGCTGTCAAATGCAATCCGGACAGAGCAATACTGCTGCGTGATGAATACTCTGCCATCACCCCTGCATGGCATTTCAACAAGCGTCACTGGAATGACTTGAATGTGAGAATGTTACCGGATGATGTGGTGAGAAGGGAACTGCGTCATTCATATTTCACTGTGATAAGAAAGAACGTTGCTCCCAAATCCTTACGTGAAGAAATACTGCTGATTGCTTCCGGGAACGGTCTGTATGACGATGCAATACTGCCGGAATAATCAGTGCCTGTCAACACCCGTAAAACCGTGCAGAACGCCGAATATACAATACTGAGAAGAAGTTACATAAGACACAAACACAATGAGAACAGATAGCACCGCACTCCCTTGGTTTCCGCTCACGCCAGACTACGTGGACAGGTACAGTGACGGAGTACTGAAATATGTCAGAGACAACCTTGACAGAGACAACTCTGCTGACACGTCATGGGGCACTACAGTCCGGCTCATTCTCGAGAGGGCTGGCATCATCATGTCAGAGAGGCTTTCTGATTCCTTGCTTGAGACCAAGAGCAAGGGCAGGCGGGCTATGATGCTGGAAGCAAAGATTGTTGCAGCGGCAATAATCCTGAAAAAGAATCAGGGTGATACTGACATTGCCGACTACATCGTGCTGCTCTCATTCCTTCTATGCGTCGCCGCCCCCGACTCCTGCGAGTCACTGAGTGGCCTCGCCGTGAGATGTCTCAAGTCATCCGCTGTCGACTCCATAAACTACACTATGGATGATGTGATTGCAATGGACACGACTGACTTCGTCAAGAAGCTCCTGACAACATCTATGACCAGCACGTCGTCAACACGATGGTTCCTGGGAAACGGAACAGTGAAAGCAACCGCAGACGGATTCAAGTTGTATGCGCTCGCGAAGTATATGCTCGACTTCTCAAGCAGTTCATCTGTCAAGGAAGTCGCATCCGGGGCTGACGGATTCATCGGCATTATGTATAACAGGAAAACAAGCAAGGATTTCCGCCTGGAGGATTTCATCCTGAACTGCAATGCCGTGGAGCAACGGGACACAGACCATATGGTGCTGAAGGACTATCAAGATGGAGACTCGCTTACTGTAAAGGTGACGCACTGCACATACGACACCATGTTCGCTACGAGTACTGATCCTGCCTACAACCCGCTCAACAAGGAGGTCAGGATACTGTCAGCCTCCAACGTGCGAGGACTGTATATGACGGACTTCGTTCGTAATATGCCGGTCGGCACCACAATCAACGTAATCTACGATGAAGATAACGACTGCTTCAACATTGAGAAAACAGTCATTGATTTCATTCATGACAAATACTGGTTTGGAGACGCAGAGAATCAGGTATATTATGAAACAACTGACGCAATCCTCCTGTTCTGTGCCAACGACAAGATAATGAACACATGGCTGACAAGGGAGGGATTCCTCGTGAGGTCAGGTTACGAGCAATTCCCCCGCTACACCTTCAAGGCCTTGAAGATTGTCGACTACGATGAAGACTATGACTTCTTACTCGCTGAAGTCTCAGATGATGAGCCTTCGGGCGAGAGATTCAAAGAGGCAGAGGCCAGGGATAACTTCATCCACTTCCTGGTCTATTCCAACAAGACGATCACAACTCCGATGCCCAAGAAGCCGGAGATCAAGTTCGTTCCAGCAAACCAGCTGACACTGTTTCATAGGATACTGGCGGAATATCAGAACGTGGACACACATGGATCGACAGCAAAGCTTGCAAATCTCACGGCCTGCTGTGCACTCTCTGCCATTACGGGAGATGCCAAGGACCTTGATTACTACATGTACTGCAGGGCATACCTCAAGGCGATAACAGCATTCGCAGCAAAAAAGTTCGGGAACATAAAGCAGTTGAACGACGATTTCGCCGACACCATCGACGGCCTCACCATGAAAACCATGGTGTCCATACTCTCCGTATACGGATGCGCCGAGGAGTCCGAGGTCCTCTCAAACGCCATCCTGACCATGGGGGACTCCCCTCTCGCCTCTGTGGCAAAACTTATACAGGCATCGAACAGGTTCCTGGGGACGCCATCTCTGGAAAAGCTCAGGAGTGACCTGCACCGCGAGATCTGCGTCATCCTCGGAGTGTCCGATGCCATAGCTCAGGACGAGGTGGACACCGACCGTTTCCCTTTCAAGCCGGAGGGCGAAGATACAGAGCACAAGATGTCCTGGATCTTCGACAACGAGAACGGCGAGTTAAACGAGACATCACAGAGTGCCAAGATCATGAAGACTATCTGCGCCTTCATGAACCGCTACCGCGAGCAGGGAGAGAGCCACATCTACATCGGCACTGACGAGAAACGCCGTTGCATTAACGGCATACAGGCAGACATCGACGCTCTGATATCAAAAGGCCGGCTTTCAGGCTCCGGGGACAACACGGACGAGTATCTCAGACTGATCATTCAGAAGAAGATCCGCGAACGCTTCCCTGACGCATACCAGAACGTGCACCCTGTGGTTTGCTGCGAAGGACGAGTGATAGACATACTCGTGGAACCAGCGTCGGAAGGTGTCATTTACTTGAACGGAATCGCATACTACAGGTATGGTTCCGAAAGCAAGGTCATGACCCCGACCATCGAGGAGGAAGTGAGGAACCGGAAATACATCCAGCGCAGCGGCATGTCAGAAAGGATAGAGGCTGCCAGAAGAGCAATCAACACCGAGCACACGGCCATAATAAAGAGCTACGACTCGTCGCACAGCAATAGCACCGACTTCGATAGAAAGGTCGAGATATTTGCGTTCACGGACAATTCACGCCTCGATGCCGTATGGGCATTCGACCCGAAGGACAGCAAGAACAAGGTGTTCAGCCTGAAGAGATGCGAAGGTATAGAGGTCTTGGACGAGAAGTGGAAGCGAAAGGCCCAGCACGAGGTGTATGAACTTGACATATTCGGATTCAGCGGCAAGGACAAGATTGATATAGACATCACCCTGAACACAGTGAGAGCGAAGAATATCCTTGTCGAGCAGTATCCGGACTCCGCCATCTGTCTCGACAAGGTCGGCTCTACCCGTTGGAGACTGAGAACGACGCTGTTTAACACGCTCTCCCTTGAAGCAGCCTGCAGCTTTTACCTTGCGAACTCGGATGATGTGGACATATCTGCCTCTCCGGTGCTGAAATCAACCGTCACAGTCCGCGTAGAGAAAATACTGGCTAATATCTGACTCAAGTTTCGCAAGTCTTAATAAAATGTTTACTCCGAGAAGTATACTATTCATCTTTCAGCAAGTAGTTGGAACTTCGTCCTCCGTCTTCCGCTGCCACAAGTATTCCTTTTTCCATAAGATCTGTAATATCACGAAGTGCAGTAGCCTGTGAAGTCTTGGTCATCTTCGCCCACTTTGATGTAGTTAGTTTGCCTTCAAATCCATCCCACAAGCGATTTATAACCTTGACCTGCCTTTCATTCATTGAAACCTCTCTATGTCTCTGCCAGAAA
>JALFCH010000171.1 GCA_022771245.1 Rikenellaceae bacterium
TGCCATAACGAGGGTTCCGAGTATGGATGCAAGGGCGGTTGCTGTGAAGACGGAACCGCCGGGCATACCGTCAAGGGCAGAGAAGATGCCCGGGTTTACGGCCAGGATGTAGGCCATTGTGAGGAAGGTTGTGAGACCGGCAAGGATTTCGGTCCTGATGCTTGAGGTCTTCGGATCGTAGCCGAAGGCTTTTTGTATGAACTTTTTCATAAAAAATATGGATTGGTTGTGTCGTTTGTGGAATCACAGGGATTCCGCCTGCAAAAACAAATCTCTATGCCCGGCAAACGCCGGGCATTTGAAAACTCTAATGTTGATTGTGAGGATTTCCGCAAGGAGCGTGAAATCACCTTTTTAGCAATTTTTTACTAAAAAGTCCATTTCGCTGCTAGTGTGGGAATTGCAAAAAAGCCTTTGCCAGCAAAATTAACCGACAACTCAACCTCAGTACCAAGGCTCAAATGCACATTCTCCCACCCCTTGATCTGGTTGAAATTAACCCAGAACTGAGGCTCAGAAAGGAAGATGTATTTGGTTCCCTGCCAAGGACGAGCCTCTCTCCAAACATCGAGGAAACCAGAGAATGTGCACCAGTCCTTAGCGAAGTTGATGCCCCAGACACCAGTAATCTGGAAGTTGTGATAATCCTTGTTTCCAGCAGCATCAAGAGTCTTAGGTATGAGTTTGTACATTGCGCTCAAAGACCAGGTGCGGCGGAAATCCTTGGAGTGTCCGCTATAGGTGAGACCGGCAAGGAAAGCATTGTTGAAGGACAGACCGCTGAGACCGTCAGCCTGGTTTCCTGAAACATTCAGTCCGCCGTTGTACTCGACGTGAACTGAAAGCCAATCTGCCTTGGTACCTTGCCAGAAGCAAAGTTCACGAGCAATCTCCCAATATGCTCCAACCACACCTCGGGTGGTGCCTGGATTGTTGCGGCTGACATAGTCCATATCCACGAAGAAGAATGTGCTTCCGAATGAATCCGGCTTGAACATTTCCACGGTGGTGGTTAAGTAGGCTCTGGAACGGAGATCTTTGCCTCCTTCCTTGTTGTAGGCGTTGTGACCGAAGTCATAGTGGAGTTGGACATTCTGAGCGAAAGCCCCGAAGCAGAGCAGCGCAAAAGCTGCGGAAAGGAAAAATTTCTTCATACCTGAAATTTTGTTGATATTAATAAAAAAGGTTATTCAGTCACTCTGTTTGTGTTAGCGTCAAAATTGACTGCAGTATCACCCTTAGGGTCCTTGCCGAATTCATAGTCCTTACCGGGCAGTATTGCATTGAGAATGATGCCCACGAGGGCTGCGATTGCGAGAGCCGAAAGTTTGGTGAATCCGAGGTCTATGCTGCCGCCCTCAACACCGTAGTTGATGCCTATTCCGAGCACCAGTATGATTGCGGCGATGATGACATTGCGGGAGGATGAGAAGTCCACATTGTTCTCCACCACATTGCGCACACCCACAGCTGAAATCATACCGTAAAGTATGAGTGACACACCGCCGATGGTTGCGGCCGGCATAGCGCTCACAACTGCCGCAAACTTAGGGCAGAATGAGAAGAGGATGGCGAAGATGGCAGCAATTCTGATGACGCGGGGGTCATAAACCTTTGTGAGGTTGAGCACTCCGGTATTCTCTCCATAAGTGGTGTTTGCAGGGGCACCGAAGAGGGAAGCGATGGCAGTTGCAAGTCCGTCGCCCATCAGCGTGCGGTGCAGTCCCGGGTCCTGGAGGTAGTTATTGCCTGTGGTTGAGGAAATTGCGCACATATCCCCGATATGCTCAATCATAGTCGCAAGGGCTATTGGCATAATGGTGATGATTGCAGTGGTGAGCATTTCCCAGTTACGGGTGTCAGCGATTGCGATTGCGGTGCTGTCCTTATATATAGGAAGCCCAATCCAGGCGGCATCTTTCACCGCCGAGAAGTCCACGAGACCGAAGCAGGCTGCAAGTACATAAGACACAAGCACTCCGATGAGTATCGGCACGATTTTTATCATTCCGCGTCCCCAGATGTTGCAGATTATAATCGAAACTATTGCTGCAAGTGCAATCCACCAGTTGGACTGGCAGTTACCGATTGCCGAACCGGAGAGGATGAGTCCGATACAGATGATAATTGGACCTGTCACCACCGGCGGGAAGAATTTCATAACCTTCTTTGCCCCGAAGGCTTTGAACAGACCGGCGAGTACGAAATACAAAAAACCTGCACAGGCAACGCCGATGCAGGCATAAGGCAGTGATTGTGAGGCGGTCAAGTCGTAGGATTTTCCCATTTCCACTATGCTGAGGTAGCCTCCGATGAATGCGAATGAGGAACCGAGGAAGGCTGGTACCTTCATTTTCGTGAGCAAGTGGAAAAGAAGTGTGCCGATGCCGGCAAACAGAAGGGTTGTTGAGACAGGAAGACCAGTGATTGCTGGAACGAGAACAGTTGCTCCAAACATTGCGAACATGTGCTGCAGACCGAGCACGAGCATCTTAGGCTTACCGAGCGTCCGGGCATCGTAAACCGCTTGGGAGGAGTTTTGAGTTTTAGACATAGTATATTTTTTATGATTTATGCTGACTCAGGAAATTCTGTTGCGGTTCTGAATTCCGGGTTGCAAATCTAAGGACTATTATTTATTCTGCCAATTTTATTTTACCTTTGCGACGGATTTTTTGACGGTATTTTTCAACAGCTTCTTGTTGATAATTTGTAGCCCACTGTGAACCAGTATATTATGGATAATGGTAAACGCAATAGTTTAAATCGACACCTGAAGGGGCTTTTCGCCCTGTCTCCAATGGCGGTCCTTCTACTGGTATATCTCCTTTCTTCGGTGCTTGCCGGGGATTTCTATGGCATTCCCATTTGTGTGTCTTTTGTCGTTGCGGCGGTTTATTCCGTCTTTGTGGTGAAGGACAAACCATTCAGGGAACGTGTGGGGATATTTTCGGCCGGTGCTGCCGATTCCAACATTATGTATATGGTGTGGATATTCGTGCTTGCGGGTATATTTGCGGCATCTGCAAAGGCTGTCGGGGCTGTGGATGCGACGGTGGCTTTGACCTTGCATCTGGTTCCGGGCCGCTTTCTGCCTGCGGGAATATTCGTGGCGGCGTGTTTCATTTCTATGTCGGTGGGCACATCTGTGGGTACAATCGTGGCTCTTGCTCCTGTGGCTGCCGGCCTTTCAGAGGAAATGGGGGTTGACCTGGCCCTGATGATATCCATAGTGGTGGGAGGGGCTTTTTTCGGAGATAATCTTTCTTTCATATCGGACACGACCATTGCTTCCACCCAATCTCAGGGATGCCGGATGAAGGACAAGTTCAAGACCAATCTGCTGATAGTGCTGCCGGCTGCTATTGTGACCTTGGCTATATATCTGTTTAGCGGAATATCAATGGATTACAACTATGATATTCCTTCTGTCCCATTTTATCTTGCCATTCCCTACCTGGCTGTGATAGTCTGTGCCCTGTCCGGAATGAATGTACTGAAGGTGCTTGTTTTCGGGATTCTGCTGACTGATGTTCTGGGGCTGTTTTTCGGGGTGAAGTTCCTGGCTTTGTTTGAGGCTGCCGGAGATGGGGTCCAGTCTATGTGTGAGCTGATTCTGGTGACTTTGCTTGCCGGGGGGATAATGAATATGATCAAGACGGCAGGAGGATTTGACTGGCTGATTGAGCGTATGACCAGAAAAATCGGTAACCGCAGGGGAGGGGAAAGTATCATTTCACTCCTGACTGCGATTACCAATTTCTGTACGGCAAACAATACCATAGCCATCATTACCGTTGGAGGCATTGCGAGGGACATCAGTTCCCGTTTCGGTATCTCACCCAAGCGTTCAGCCAGTCTGATGGACACCACTTCCTGCTTTGTGCAGGGCCTGCTTCCTTATGGTGCACAGATACTTATGGCTTCTGGCCTGTCCGGACTTTCTCCTTTTGAAATCATTCCACATCTCTATTATCCTATGCTCATAGGTGTGATGGTGGTCTTTGCCATTGTTTTTCAATTTCCTCGTCAGTGACGGAAAAGTGGTTCGACGGGCTCCTTCCTTTGAGGGTCAAGCAGCTCGTTGATGAATTTGCATTTGCTGAAATTTATCCTGTTCAGGTCCACGCAGCGTATGTGGCTGTTGTACATAGTCTTGATGTAGATTTTCTTTTCGGACAAATCTGTTGCGCTGGTAAATTGTGTGGCCGATGGCATATCGGGTGGCGTTACTCCCTCGTTGGTCTGTGCCCCAATCGGCAGGTCAAAATTGTTGAGTAGGTGAAATGCCTGGAACACAGTCTCTTCCGATGTCTTCAGCACAGGTGCCGTGCTCTGGAAGAATGCAGCCCTGACAAAGCGTGAAGGCGGTGTGAAGTCTCCCGGGATGCCGTGGAAACCGCTGCCGCCTCCTAAGGATTTGAGTGCGAGCCTTCCTGCCTTGCCTTCGCTGACGGCTCCGCTTGTGAGGTTGACATAGTTGTTGAGATTGGTCAGATGCCAGTCTAGGGAAGGGGAGTTGGTGAGCACTCCGAGTTCATTTTCGTAGAACACGCATTTGCGGTTGATGATTTCGAGCACCACCTGCCGTCCTCCTGGCTCTGCAAAACGCCAATGAGCGGTGGATGCCCCAGGATAGACATTGTGGACGTGGATTTTACCGATTTCGGCTATGACCTCGTCAATGGTGGCACAGCTTCCGAGGATATAGGAAACCAATTGTAAATCAGCAATGTTGCTGTTTTTGTTTTCAGAGCAGAAAGGCTCATATTCCCCATATCCGGGAAAATAAAAGAGCCCTGCCGAGAGTCCTTTCTCGTTGAGCCCTTCCACGATAAATTCTGCCTGTTCCACTGCAAATCCCACATATCCATACTTTCCAGAGAATATCCGTCCTTCACTTGAGTCCGGAGTAAGAGAGGTCCAGCAATGTCCCCGAGGCACCACCACATAGCGGTTGTGATTGTCATTGCCGGCCCATTCGATGGTTCGGGCCATCACCGTGTGTCCGTCCGCCGACTTGAGCATAATGCCAGTACAGGCGAACGCTCCAACTGAAAGCGCCATCGTGGCCGCTGCGACCACAGCTATGGCTAAAGTCTTGCGTAACATAGTTTTATGTGTTATGTAATGTTTTTGACCCCGCATAAATCAAACCATACTTTCCTGACTGGGGCTATTTTTTGAGGATTACTTAGCAATTTTTTGCAAAAAAAATTTGGAGGTAAAGAAAAATTGAGTACCTTTGCAAACCCTTTGAGGAACGGGAGCATAGCTCAGTTGGTTCAGAGCGTCTGCCTTACAAGCAGAGGGTCGGGGGTTCGACTCCCTCTGCTCCCACAAGTTCTTAAATTTTGGGGGTATAGCTCAGTTGGATAGAGCATCTGCTTTGCAAGCAGAGGGTCGTCGGTTCGACTCCGACTATCTCCACAAAATAAAAAAGACATCCAAACGGATGTCTTTTTTATTTTGTGGAGATGCACCGCTTTGCAGCGGTGCCATATATATGCCTAGGGGCTCCGCCCCTATTATACCC
>JALFCH010000023.1 GCA_022771245.1 Rikenellaceae bacterium
AAGAGGGTCATCATTATGAGCAGGGTGTAGGAAATCACCACCAGCAGAGAAAAGAAGATATTCCCGCCCGAGCGGAAGAAATCCATATTCAGGGAAGAATTGAGTATGAAGGAACGGAAGGTGAACAATATGTACCAGGCAGAGAGCGCGACAGCCAATGCTATGCCGGTGCCATAGGCTGCGATTGAGATTCTTCTCAGACGCCTGTCCTTGATATAGAGCAGGCGCAGACTTTTGCGCCTACTGTGGTAAATAAGCCATAAAGCAAGGAATATAAGACAGTTGAGCAACAAAAGTACGCCCAATGAAGAGAGCACGGGACCATCGGCATAGACCAGTGGTGAAAAGAGGGAACTGCCCATATCGTTCTTCACCGGAACCGTGGAACTGCGCACAACCTTGAACACCGGACGTCCCTCGACCTGCACTTCCGAACCGCTGTCCTCGCTCAGGGGAACGATGTCGTAGTTGGCAGAGAGATGCAGATTGGGATTTATGCCGTTTTTACCCCTGAGATATCTCTCGATAATGGTGTTTTTGATTTCCACTCCGCTGACAACGGTAACATTGCCCCGGCCCTTGACCGAGCGCACAAGATACCATTTGGGGCCCATATTCATATAGGTAAGTTCTCCGCTTGCCCTTGCCAAAGGCGGGAAAAGCAGGCTCGGGGTGTTGATTATCCTGGCAAAGACCGTCTTGGAGGATATGTCGTCGTTGGTCTCGGTGAACTGGTTGCACCAGGAATGGAGAGTGTCATCCACGTATTTGTAGATGACTATGTCTTTGGGAAGATTGTCGAAGTGGATGAAATCGGAAGTGGAAGATTCCAGTACGGTGTTCACATAACCATCCATCTTCTTAATCCTTTGGGAAACATTTGCGGCAACCCTCAAAGATGCTGTTTCGGGACCATAAGGGGTTATGGCTATGGCTATTATGATGCCTACGACAATGATGACCCCCAGCGTGAATATCACGCCGAAAACCTTGTCGCTGAGAAATCTCCTTTTCATACCTGCAAATATAGTTAATATTGAAAAACTGTGTACCGGAAGGGAAAAGAATTGCTGGCCAATGGCTTAATATTTGCAGAGTTCGCGGACAAATTTTTTCGGTTTGATGAACATTCAAAGGATAGCTCACACATTTGTCGTGGCTGCAGCTTTGGTGGCGGTCGCCTGTCACCAGGCAGCTGCTCAGACCGTTGTGCCTGTCAGCAATTTCAAGGCGCAGGGGCCGGACGAACTCTCTTCAATAGCGAAGTATCTCGGCAAAGGGGAGGTGGACAATCTCGCAGCCTGGTTTTCCAACAGCATAGAACTGGTGCTTCTCGGGGAGGCAAACACCTGTTCCAGGTCTCAGGCCAAGCAGATTCTCAAGGCTTTCTATCAGGCTTATACTCCGAGGGCTTTCCGTATCACCCACAAGGCAGCACAGGGAAATGTGAAATATGCAGTGGGGAATCTCAGCGCCGGAGGAACCAATTTCACGGTTACCATTTTCCTCTGTCTGAAGGAGGATTGCTACGACATCCACCAGCTCAAGTTTGAGAAGAATTAGATTACCGCTCAGCTCCGTCAATAACGGGACGGCAGGAAGACGGTGAAGGATGACTGAATTCGCAGCCGCACCAGGTCTGATTGTAGAAGCCGTATTCCCGGATGATTTCGCCCCGCCGCTCCTGAAGGCCGCCTTTTCTCCAGTTCTGTTCCCACCAGACCAGCCTTGACTCCGGCAAAGACCCGGATTCTGCCTGAATATTCGCCCCGGACTGGTCCAGACTTGCCAACGCCCGCGCCACAGCCCATTTTCCGGCCTTGTCAATCTGCTCAAGCGATTTCCACCTTGAAGATGCGAGGGTGGTCGTAAGCACCCTGAACCCGTGTTCCAGCGCATACTCCGCAGATTTGAGCAGCCTGTATTTGAAACACTCCAGGCAGCGTCCTCCCCTTTCCCTCTCAGTTACGATGTCCACGCATCCGTCAGCTGCCGCCTCCGCCCGCACCCATTGCAGCCAGTCGGAATGGTCATAATCCGCATCCACGATGTCCAGCCCGAGGGCAGAAGCATAACGCGTACATTCATCCTTGCGTATGAGATATTCCTCAAGAGGGAAAATATTCGGATTGCAATAATATATGGTCGGACGTATGCCGCTGCGCATCAGACATTCGATAATTGCCGAGGAACAGGGTGCGCAACAGGTGTGCAAAAGAACAGTCTCCGCGCCACCCGGAGCAGAGACTGTCAAAGGTTTTTGAATTTTCATTATCTGTCGAACTCCAGTACAAGGGCCGTCTGCGCAGCAACAATCGTGCTGTCATCTGGAATAACTGTCTCCCCTGTAATCACATTCCTGCCGTTGTGCAGACCCTTGGTAATCTCCGCATAATGGCTCCACGGGATGGTCTTGGCTTCATCCGAATTGTTGATGAACACGAAGGCTGCCTTGGAGGAGTCGTAGCGGAAATAGGCGTAGGTGTTGTCCCTGGTGAGGAAATGCAGGGTGCGGCCGTGATGGATTTCAGCTGCGCCTTTCCTCCAGTTGAGAAGTTTGCTTGCATAGTTGAAAAGCTCGTCAGCCTGGCCGGGATAGACCGGAAGTCCGTCTGTGCCGAGCCTCTGTGCCTTGCGTCCCTCTTCCGTGAACAGATTGCACTTGTCGCCTTCCCATCCGCCCGGGAAATCCACACGCAATCCGCCGTGCCCCTGACTGCGGTCTGCCGAAACGAAAAGCAGTTCATCTCCGGCAAAAATCTGCGGTATGCCCCTCATAGTTGCAAGCATAGCCATTCCCAGCTTGAGCTTGCGCGGGTCTTTGCCTATGCAGTCTCCGAAGCGGTCCACATCGTGGTTGCCGAGGAAAATCAGCATATTGTCAATGTCCTGATACATAAAGTCGTGGGACAGGAGCTCATAAACCCTGGTCATTCCGCAACCCCAGCCGGCGCCCTCATTCAGCCCCATACGGATGGCATCGTGCAGAGGGAAGTCCATAATTGCAGGGAGGTTGGAGTTGAAGCCGTCGCGGTTCGGATTGTCCTTCTGCCAATATGCGAGTTGAGGGATGGAGGAGGTCCAGCACTCGCCCACTATGTTGAAATGAGGATATTCGTCGGTTATAGCCTTGCACCAGCGGGACATAGGTTCCTTTTCGTTGTAAGGATAGGTGTCCACCCTGAAGCCGTCCAGACCGAATTTCTCTATCCACCACACTCCCCACTGTATGAAATAGTTGAGTACGAATGGATTGTCCAGGTTCATATCCGGCATCGACGGCACGAACCAGCCGCTTTCCTGAATGTTGAGGTCGTACTTGGAAGCGTTGGTGTCCATATTTGCCGAGAAGCAGATGTTGGTGTTGGTGTATTCAGGGAAAATGTGTATCCAATCCTTGAAAGGCAGGTCCTGCATCCACCAGTGGGAGGTTCCGCAGTGGTTGGTGACTATGTCCATTATGACCTTGAGGCCTTTGGCGTGGGCTGCCTGCACATATTCGGCATATTTTTCATTGTCGCCGAAACGGGAATCGATGTGGTAGTAGTCGGAGCAGGCATAGCCGTGATAGGACTCCTCGGGGGCGTTGTCTTCGAGCAGTGGGGTGCACCAGATTGCGGTGGCTCCGAGTCCTGCAATATAGTCGAGATGGTCAATTATACCCTGTATGTCGCCTCCGTGACGGCCGAAAAAGGCATTGCGGTCCGCCTTTTCAGTGGTGTCCGGAGTGGAGTCATTATCCGGATTTCCATTGGCAAAGCGGTCAGGCATAATGAGATAGATTACATCTGCGCTGGAGAAGGACTTGCGTTGTGCGGAACCGCTTTCGCGGGAGGCAATTTCGTAGGCATATTTGAAAGACTCACCATCCTTGCCCTTGAATACGAGCCAATAGGTGCCGGGAGCAGCAATCGGAGACACGTTCACGTCCACGAAAAGATAGTTGGGGCTGTCACCCGGAGTGACCCCTGTGACTTTTACGCCCTTGCCGCCTTCAATCGTGACTTCGTATTCGGATATGCCCTCGCCTTGCACGAGCAACTGGAGCGGGGTGTTCATACCCACCCACCAGGAGAGGGGCTCCACCCTTTTCACCTGGTCGGCACCTGCGTCGGGAACATTCTCAGGATTGAATGACCCACAGGAAGACAATATTGCAGCCGCAGCAGCCAGCATCATATATTTCAGTTTCATTTTTCTGCAAATTTAGTAATATGTAAAAATTATTTTGCGTCAGTTTTGGATTTTCCGTCGGAGAATCTCTACTCAAGCTCCTCAAGTATGGTAGCTGAAGTCGGAGCCGCCGAGATATAATCCCCGGCATAAACTGCAAATCCTTCAGCATCTGCAAATCCGTTCTGTGCCAGGATATTGTAGTGTCCCTCAGGAATTTCCAGCTTCACTCTCTTCTTGGAACCGTTGAGCAGGACGGTAAGGGACTTTGCCGTATCTATGCCCTCCAGTCCTTTGATGCGGAAGGCCACCACGCAAGGGTCATCCACGCTCAGGAATTCAAGTTTTTCACGAATGAGCTCCGCATCACCAAGGCAGAAACCCGGGTGGGCGTGGCGTATGGCAGCGAGGGCGCAGTAGTAGTCTGTGAGGTCGCTGTAGCGGGTTTTGAGTGTCCAGTCAATGGCATTGATGGAGTCCGGAGACTTGTAGCTGTTCTTGGTGCCGTATTTGTGGCGGAAAACCTCCTCGCCGTTATAGATGAAAGGTATGCCCTGGGAGGTATAGACTGCGGTCTGGGCCAGTTTCACCATAGCAAGTTTCTGCTTTTCAGTGGCTTTGGTGGCCTCATTCAGACGGTCGCGAAGGCAGTGGTCGTCGTGGCAGCTGACATAGCTGACGTGCTGCAGCGGACTTGCAGTCCAGTGTGGCACGCTCACCTGAGGATGTTCCACCCCGCCGGCTATTCCGAATTCGAGGTCGGCCTTTCTGCCCGGCACCCCGTCCATAAAGCCTGCATTTGAACAGTCAAGAGGTCCCCGCACGGCATCCCTGATGTTGTCGCTGAAGGCTCCCACGCGGTCCAGCTGCCAGGTGTTCACCTTGAGGGCAATGCTGTCGGCCGGAAGTGCAGGGGACATAGCCGCCCAGCCTTCTCCGTAAAGCACCACGTCCGGGTCTATTTCGTGGAGGCTCTTGCTGATGAGGTTCATAGTCTCGATGTCGTGGATGGCCATAAGGTCGAAGCGGAAACCGTCGATGTGGTATTCCTGCATCCACCACCTGAGGGACTCGATCATATATTTGCGGTACATAGGCTGCTCGGAAGCTGTCTCGTTGCCGCAGCCGGAGGCGTTGCAGAAATTGCCCTCCGCGTCCTTGCGGTAGAAGTAGCCCGGCATAGTACGCTCAAATCCGGAGAGTTCAGAAGAATAGGTGTGATTATAGACCACGTCCATAATAACCCTGATTCCGTTGGCGTGCAGGGCCTGGACCATCTGCTTGAATTCCCGGATGCGGACTGTGGGGTCGTAAGGGTCTGTGGAGTAGGAACCTTCCACGGCGTTGTAGTTCTGAGGGTCGTAGCCCCAGTTGTATTGAGGCTCATCCAGACGCGTTTCATCCACGGTGTGATAGTCGAAGGAAGGGAGAATCTGGACATAGGTCACTCCGAGTTGCTTGAGATGGTCGATGCCGGTGGACAAGCCGTCGGGATTGGTGGTGCCTGTCTCGGTGAGGGCGAGGAATTTACCCTTGTGGGAGATGCCGGAGGTCGGATGGACAGAGAAGTCGCGGTGGTGCATCTCATAGACGATGATGTCGGAAGGCTTGATTTTCGGACTTACGTCTTCGGACCAGCCTTCGGGGTCGGTTTTGGTCCAGTCGATTATGGCGGCGCGGTTGCCGTTCACGCCCACCGCCTTCGGTGCAATGCCCTGGGTTTCAGGGAGCCATTCGCCGGAATGCTTCACGCGGAAGGTGTAGAACTTGCCTTCGAGGTCTTCCCTTACGGTCTTTTTCCAAAGGCCCTCACGGCAATGTCTCATAGCCAGTTTCTGATAAGCATCACCTTCAAGCCCGTCTGAATAGAGGCGGAGTTCCACTGCATCAGCCGTTGGAGCCCAGAGGGCGAATTCGGTCTTGGAGTCTGTATAGACACATTCTTCGTAGGTATCTTTCGGGATTTCGATTTGCCCGGAAGTCGTGCAGGCCGCAAGTGCGGTCACAGCCAAAGCACACATAATTTTCGGTTTCAGCAGTAGTGACAATAAAATTGTGGTTAGCCTTCAAATATAAGAACTCCAACCGACACCCCGGCCGCACCGATGCCGAAAAGTTGAAAGAGCCGGACGAAATACGGGATTATTTTGACGGATTGCTGAGCCAGATGATGTGTCAATGCAAAACCGCCGGGAAGCTTGGGGCTTTCCGGCGGGATATGATTATAATATTCAGATTAATTCAATGGCATGTATTTCACCTTTCGTTTACTTCCGTCATATGAGTCAAATATATCGAAATAATATGCATAATCTCTATTAAATTGAGATATAAATATATCCGATGTCTGGTTATTATCTTCACCCCAATCTTTATTCTTAAAAGCGATTCCGATTTTCTTATCATTAGTCGTATTTGGCATAGACCAATATACATGCTTGTCATTATTCCACAAAGTCACTCCTCCTGTCTTATCTGCACCTGGCCATTCTCCCAAATATTTACTCTTATCATCAGGATTCCACGCATACAAACACTTGTTTGTCCACCAGTTTTCATTGTCTTGAAGAACTATATACAATTGTTTTTTTTCAGCTGTAAATGCAGTCATCTCAGCACCTTTATTCACAACACAGCAAAAGATACCATAGTCCTCTTTGTGAACATAAATATCATATGTTCCTTCCTGAATCATATTGCCAGACTGGGAAGAATGTATGTTATACCAAGTCTCTGTAGATATTCCTGTGTTGATTGTAGATTTCAAAGCCGCCCCGTCAGCAATCCGGAAGCCGGAAGCCGATATCGTTACACCCTTTTTCACATAATTCCGATTGCCCAAATCAGTCATTGCGCCCTTGCTTATGGTCCAATCTCCGTTCTCGTATATTACACTTGGAATAACAGAACCCAAAGTAACATCTGTCAGACAAGAACTTCTTTCAATTGTTTTCTCTTTTGTCAGATTACGCGCAAGTATTCCGTTAATTTCAATCTTGAAACCACTTGAGAATGTATTCGGAAGAATGGAGAAATAGTAATCCTTGCCGACAACAAAGCCGTCTTCACAAATCAGTTCAACATAAGTGTTTGTAGTTTCAGTGGTAACGAATGAAGGTTGACCATTATTGTACGAAACCTTGATATTTCCGGATAGTGGCTCAGAGTTATTCCCGGAAAACTTAACTTTATTAACTCCTTCAACCAGCACCTGGAACTTCACAAGGGCTGTTACATTCTTGAATGCCAGAGTCTTGCCGTCAGTGGAATAGGCCACTGCAACCGGAGCCATCACATCATAAGAACCCTCGACAGCGGTCTGAGTTGTAGGGACATTGATTCCTGAGATGGTCTGGGTTGTATGGTCAACCGTCAAATTTGAGGAGCCGTAAGGGTAAACAGCATAAAAAGTCTTTCCTTCATCTCCGAAACCCTTGAGTTCCTGTTCTCCAGAGTATTTGAAGGTGGCAGTTGCAACCGGGTCTCCTTGGATTTCCGTCTCGAAATAATAATTGGAATTATCAGCTCCGATGACGCGAACAGCCTCTTTTCCGGACCACTTCGAAACTTTGCCGTCGATTACCGTCCTTGTTCCAATCACCTCTTCCTGTGAAGCATCAAAAAAATAAGTATAGGTTCCATCCTTAAATTTCGGCCCGTTTTCCTTCTGGCAGGACACCAACACAGCCATTGCTGCAAAAATAAATATAATCTTTTTCATAATCTGTCCTCCTACCAATTTACGTTTTCCATTGAATCCTCTGTCCAACGCTCCACAGAAGCATTTTCCACACTCGCAGAGCTGCCAGCTTCCACTTTGAGATTGACTACCTTTATTTTGGGCGAGTCATACCCTGCCCCCTCCAATGGGGGAAAGCATTGATTTGCAATAATTTTCATTTTAATCAGGTTGGTTTATCAATTATTTATTACTTAACTATCAGTTTGAATTCTCCAGGTTTGAGGTTAAAGGTGATTGCATTGTGTCCTTCGCCGTCGGTGGTCACATTGTATGAACCTGAGCCGAAAGCAGAGTAGTCCTTCCACTGTCCGGAAGCAGGGAGCCAGGCGGTGATGTCCTTGGTCGAATTGGAGAAGTTTCCGATGACCGCGAAATACTTACCGTCCACGCTTCCATATAGGAAACGTCCATTATCCCACTCATCCTCAGATACATACCACTCAATCTTCGCATCCCTGTCGAAGAACCTCGGATACTCCTTGCGGAACTTGAGCAGACCGCTGTAGGTGTCATAGAGGCCCTTTCGGTATTTGTTTGCCAAAAATTCTTCAGTCTTGACAGGCTTCTCATCTGCATCTCCGTTTCCTCCGGAAATGTCGTAGCCGAGCTCTCCGAACTGCCAGATCATCTTCGGTCCCGGAACCGTGAGGAAGAAGGCTGCTGCACAACCCGCCCTGCGCATAGTCACAGCAAGAGGAGAATTGTCACCTTCCTCCGCAGGAGCATCCGGCGCAGCTGCACCCGCTTTCATAAGCCAGACGGTAAGCGCAGATGGAGCGAAATAGACATCGTATGTGCCAGCTTCAGCCACCACAAGATTCTTGGAATCGGCTCCGGACTTGAGCTTGTAGCCCTGGCCCACCGTGAGTGTCTTGTTGGCCCCGTCTGCTCCGAGATTGCCCTTGTCCCAAGAGTTTGACTCCCTGATTTTGAACTGAGCCCCAGCTGCAAAATCGACAGACTTGGAGACATAGAAGGCTCCGCTCCGAGTCAGCTTGATATCGGTCTTGTAGTTCGGGTCGGTTGAATTGCCCCATCCGGTGAGAGTGCCGCAGATGCCCCAATCGGTTGCAGAAACGGCACCTGTGGCCCCGTAGCAGACGCGCTGCTCATCGTGGCTTTCCATATATGAGACAAAACCGTTTGCATAGGCCCCGCTCAGGTCGCTTCCGGATTTGTTGCCGTGGATGGCATTCTTGTACGGGTCGGTCATCTTGCGCCAAGGATAGGCTCCTAAGCCGGAAAGTTCTGCCTCTTCCTTGCTGTCCCCGAGATGCTCGAGTATCATTATCGCGTTCGGATTGACTTTCTGGATGTGGTCGTAGTAGTCACGTATGATGGCAATGCGGGATGCATCGTAGCTGCTCCAGGCTCCTACATTGCTGCCGGTGTTCTTCTGGGTGAGGCCCTTTGAAAGGTCGAAACGGAAACCGTCCACGTGGTATTCGGTGAGGAAGTATTCAAGGCTCTCCTTCACGTGTTCCCGCACCATTGTGTTCTCGTGGTTCCAGTCGTGGAAGACACTGTATGGGTGAGTTGCAGTGACATTGAACCAAGGGTTTTCCTCCGCCGTGCAGTTGCCGTTGGCATCCCAGTAGAGTTTTGCCCAAGGATGTGTGCCGGTGGCGTGATTATAGACCACGTCCACTATAACCGCCATACCCCTTCCGTGGCACTCGTCGATGAACTTCTTGTATTCCTCCCTTGTGCCGTAGGCCTTGTCGAGGGCGAAATAGTGGTTCGGATTGTAGCCCCAGCTGATGTTGCCGTCGAATTCCTGGATCGGCATAAGCTCGATTGCTGTGACTCCGAGTGTCTGCAGATAGTCCATCTGGGCCATCGCGCCCTTGATGTCTTTGGTCTTGGAGAAGTCACGGAAAAGGAGCTCGTAGATTACAAGGTCGTTCTTGTCGGCAATCTTGAAGTCGTCGTGCTGCCAGTTATAGACAGGCTTATTGACTTGGAATGCGGAAATGAGGCCCTTTGCTCCGGATGGGAACTCCGGAACTCCTGTTATGTATTTGTCGTTCCACTGGTCATAGACGATTTCAGTGAACGGGTCACCCACCTTGAGGGTCTTGCTGTCCCTGGTCAGGAAGTACTCGAAACGGTATTCCTTGTCCGGGTCGATGCCGCTGATGGTGGTCCACCAGCAACCTGCAGTCTCGTCGCGTTTCATCGCATAGGCGGACCGACGCTCCCAGTTGCTGAAATCGCCCACTGCGTAGCAATAGTCGCTGTGACCGCCATTTTTGTCCTTGTCGTAGAATACCAGGGTCACGCTGCCGTCGCTGTTGCAATTGATGCCGAGACGGGCTCCGGAAGGCACGGATTCATTGACCACCGGGTCCGGAATGAAAGGTTCGAATTCGTATTTGTCATCGGTAACATCCGCCAGATAGTCCTGAGTCTGCTTGCTTCCGTCCTCGCTCCTGAAGATTACACCGAGCTGCACGAGAGGGGTTTCGCCGGAACCGTACCATTCACGTATGGACGGGCTCACTATGAATTTCCAGGTGTTGTCGGCAAGCTTGACTGCCTTGTATTTAGGAGTGTTCGTAATCCATTCGGTAGGCTGGAATTTCCATTCATTGTCTTCATAAACCGCACCGGTATAGACATATACGTCCCCTTTGTAACCTTTCATTTTGTCTGAGCCTGTGGCCTTGTAGTAGAAGACGCAGGCCTTGTCCGCATTGAGTTCCTGCGGGAGATATGAGAAACCGTCCGGAATGACTGCCGGGTCCTGTATGTCATCAGGATTGTCCACCACGGGATCACCGCCGCCGGGATTGTCTCCGCCAGGGTTGTCTTCGCCGGGATTGTCGCCGGGGTCTTCAATAATTTCCTTCTCACAGGATGTAAAAACCGTTCCGGAAGAGATTGCCAGGAATGAGACGAAAAGGGCAATCAGAAGCCTTGTTGCAAAATTTTTTGTCAATGACATAGTGGTTAGTCCAATTTGGTTCGAACAGCGAATGTAATCATTTGATTCATATATGACACCATTCAAAGGACGAACTGAAAACAAAAGCAGATGAACTGTAAATATTTCTATCCCAACAAATATGGCAGACAACCTGACCGGCAGGCTTCCTGAGACCGACTCCACCGAAATATGGTGTTCACTCAGAATGTGTGAAAACTTATTTTCACTTTGTAACAAAACTTGTCTAATTTTGCAGTCATCAAAGAAATGCTACTATGAAAATATATAAAATGGCCCTGGCAGCATTACTGCCCCTTCTTGTGTGCGCTTCCTGCAGGAATGTTAAAAAAAACAATATGGAACAACAAATTGACAGCACTGCTCTGATGCTCAAGCTTGAGCCGGAGTTCTACATCGAGACCACCGAGGGAACCATAAAGGTGAAACTCTATTCCAAGACCCCGAAACACAGGGACAATTTCTGCAAGCTGGTAGCCGAGCACTATTACGACAGTCTGCTTTTTCACCGTGTAATCAACGGGTTTATGATTCAGACAGGGGACCCGCTGACCAGAGATACTTCCAAGGTGGAGCTTTACGGGACAGGAGGACCGGACTATACCATCCCGGCGGAGTTCGTGAATGAATATTACCATAAGAAGGGGGCATTGGCGGCTGCCCGTCGTGGAAACACTGCAAATCCACGCAAGTCTTCAAGCGGGTCACAGTTCTATATCGTTCAGGACGAAATGGGGTGCATTCATCTGGATGGAGAATACACCGTTTTCGGAGAGACAATTGAGGGACTGGATGTGATAGACAGAATTGCAGCTGCTCCGACAGACAAGTATGACAGGCCGCTCAAGGATATAAGAATTCTGAGCATCAAGCCGGTGGTTGAAGAGCAAGGAACGGGCGAAAACAATGCCGAAGAGGACAATGCCGAAGAGGACAGTCTGGGAAAGAACAGTGCCGACAGCACCGGGGTCAAGCCTTCATTGGAGGAGTCCGGAACTGCCCCGGAGGATGGAAATAGATAAAAATATGGGAAAACTTGAAAAATTTTTCTTTTTTCTAACAATAAACCGGGGTTTGGCACAGACATTGCAAACTCTTTCGGTCGAATAGTTTTTTCATAGGTTAAGTTTTAGGTTAGAATTGGAACGGCACTCGGTGTGAATCGCGTGCCGTTCTTCTATTTTTGTATATCTTTTTTTGTATATCTTTGCGG
>JALFCH010000034.1 GCA_022771245.1 Rikenellaceae bacterium
TTCAACGAGCCTGACCTTGACTTCTGAACCATAACGGGACTTATCAGAGGATTCTGCGGCGTCTCAGGCTCAGATAGAGGGTCCGGGCAAGGAGGTGGGCGAAATAGGCAGTCATCAGAATGTGCATTGAGACGGTTTCCGAGGACGGAACGGAGGTGGAGAAGTCAGGTGACGGGAGATAGGACTGGATGAAAATGCCTGAATAATAGACGGCGAAAAAGGCGACGACTGCCCAAAGGGTGGAGTTGCGCATTTCCCTGGAAGCAGTGGCGCCTATGTAAATGCCGTCCCAGGTGAAGGCCGGACAACCCACAAGGGGCATAAGCAGCAACCAGGGCAGGAAACCGTCTGCAACATCCAGAACAGCCCTGTCTGAGGTCATCAGAGACAACATCCATCTTCCGCCCGCCATATATATGAATACGAATGCAGCCGCAATGCCCATACTCCAGATAAATGTCCATTTCACAGTCGCGCGCAGCCCGGCCTTGTCCCCCGCCCCGATGTACTTGCCTGTCATAGCCTCCCCGGCATAGGCAAAACCGTCAGTGAAGTAGGAGAACAGCAGCAGGAGTTTCATCATAATCGAACCGGTTGCCAGAAGAAGGTCCCCGAAACCAGCCGAAATGGTCGTAAAGCCTATGTAAATGCCTATGAAACAAAGGGAACGCACCACCAGGTCCGCATTCATCACGAAAAACTTGCGAGTCTCCCCTCCCTTGAATATGGCCCTCAAATCCAGACCCCGCAACAAGGCAAACTGCCTGCGGTAGCGTATCGCGCAAAGAAGAACCGCCGCCAGCAGGCCGCAATACTGGGCAAGCACAGTACCCGCCGCAATGCCCCTGAATCCCATACCCTCGTAGCCTATGGACGGAAGGCCCATTGCCAGGACTATGCTTCCGGCTATGTTCACCCCGTTCACCACCATATCGGTAATCATTGCGCTGAGACTGTCCTGCATACCTATGAACCAGCCCTTGAAAGCCATCAGGGACAGAGTTGCAGGAGCAGCCCAGATTCTTATATTGAAATACACGGAGGCAAGGTCCCTCACCTGTTCAGAAGAATCCACGACCAGAAATGCCGCGCCCACAAAGAGCCGGTGAATGGCAATGAGAACAAGAGCGCTAACTGCGGCAATGCCCACAGCCCTGACGAAAACCTTCATTGCTTCCGCAAAATCCGCCTTCCCGTAGGCCTGGGCAGTAAGTCCTCCCGTACTCACACGCAGAAAGGCAAAATTCCAATACAGCAGATCGAAGAGCATCGAGCCTATGGCAATGCCTCCTATCAGCGGTGCGGAATCGGAATCGAGATTGCCCGCCACGGCTATGTCCACCATACCCACCAGAGGCACGGTGATATTGGCCAGGATGCTCGGAAGGGCCAGGGAGAGTATTTCGGAATTGATCTTTTTCATATTTCTTGATCAAAGTCCCAAAAGCGGCCTCAGATATGGCCCCGTAACGGAAGCGGGGTCAAGTGCGACCTGTTCAGGCGTGCCCTTCGAGACTATCATTCCACCGCGTCTGCCACCTTCAGGGCCGAGGTCTATGAGGTAGTCCACACTCTTGAGCACGTCCAGATTGTGTTCAATCACGATTACGGTGTTGCCGCCTTCCACAAGCCGGCGGAGCACTCCGAGAAGAACCTGAATGTCTTCGGAATGCAGGCCCGTGGTGGGCTCGTCGAGGATATAGAGGGTCTTGCCTGTGGACTTGCGGGAGAGTTCTGCGGAGAGTTTCATCCTCTGGCTCTCGCCTCCTGAAAGGGTTACGGATGACTGACCGAGCGTGATGTAGCCCAGGCCCACGTCCAGCAGGGTCTTGAGTTTGGCGGCTATGCTCGGAACAGGCTTGAAGAACTCATAGGCCTGGGCTATCTGCATCTCCAGCACATCATTTATATTCTTGCCTTTATAATGTACCGCAAGCGTATCTTCCTTGTACCTGTGTCCCCCACATTCCGGACAGACCACGTTCACGGATGGAAGAAAATTCATCTCTATGACCTTGATGCCGGCACCTTTGCACTCCTCGCAGCGGCCTCCAGAGACGTTGAACGAAAAGCGGGAAGCCTTGAAACCGCGCACTTTGGCGTCCGGAGTGGCTTCGAAAAGGCTGCGTATGTCGTTGAAAACTCCAGTGAATGTGGCAGGATTGCTGCGCGGAGAACGGCCAATCGGGGACTGGTCGATTTCTATGACCTTGTCTATGTTTTCCACCCCTTCAATGCTGTCGAAAGGCAAGACAGGCAGATTGGACACCGTGAAAAGATTGCTCAGATAAGGCATCAGGGTTTCATTGACAAGGGTGGATTTGCCGCTGCCGCTCACCCCCGCCACTCCAATGAAACAGCCAAGGGGAAAGCTTACGTCCACGTTTTTTAGATTGTTGCCTCGGGCGCCCCTTATGGTCAGGAAATGTCCGTTTCCGGGGAGACGTTCTGCGGGAACATCTATGCGCCGGCGTCCGTGGAGATAGTCCATGGTGATGGATTTTCCGACTATGCAATGGTCCCTCACATCCGGGTCTCCGGAGGCAAGCGAAGCCGGACCGTTGAAACAGATGCTTCCGCCCTCCTGACCGGCACCGGGACCCACATCCACTATCCAGTCCGCCGCCCTCATTGTCTCCTCGTCGTGTTCCACCACCATCACCGAATTGCCGCTGTCCCTGAGTTCCTTGAGCGAATTGATGAGTTTGATATTATCCCTCTGGTGCAGGCCTATGGACGGTTCGTCAAGTATGTAGAGCACATTCACGAGTTTGGAGCCGATCTGAGTGGCAAGTCGTATTCTCTGGCTCTCCCCGCCCGAAAGCGACGCCGTGGCCCTGTCCAATGAAAGATAATCCAGACCCACATCGAGCAGGAATGCCGTCCTCTCCCTGAGTTCCTTGAGGATTTCCGAGGCTATGGCATTCTGTCTGGAGTCCAATCTTGAAGGCAGTTCATCCAGCCACTTTGCCAGAGCCGATATTTCCATAGCCGACACATCCCAAATGCATTTCCCGTCGATTTTGAAATAGCCCGCCTCCTTGCGCAGACGGGTGCCCCCACATTCAGGGCAGACCACTTTCTCCTGTATATCCTCCACCACACCCGGGAAGGACTGCATTTCGGACATAGCCCCTTCGCCTATACGGAAAAGCTCGTCGGAGCCGTAAATCAGCAGGGTCACGGCCTCAGGCGGTATGGTGTCTATGGGGTCGTAGAGCGAAAAATCATATTTTCGGGCTATTGCGCGGACTATGTCGTATTTCCGAGTCTGGCGCAAGGGCCCGAGCGGAACAATTCCTCCGTCGGCTATCGAGACTGTACGGTCCGGAATTATGGAGTCCACCTGCACATTCACTATGGTGCCAAGTCCTTTGCAGTGAGGACAATAGCCCTGAGGAGAATTGAAGGAAAACGAATGGGGAGCCGGTTCCTGCAGGGAAATTCCGCTGTCTGGGCAAACCAGATGCTTGGAGTAATGGTCTATGCGTCCGCTTTCCACGTCCATAACCGCCACAGAGCCCTTTCCGAGAGCCAGAGCCGAAGCCACAGATTCCCTTATCCGCTTTTCATCCTTGCTCTGGGGTTTGAGGCGGTCCACCACAAGGTCTATGAAATGCACCTTGTATCTGTCGAGGGATTCAATTTCAGCGAGTTCCACAATTTCCTCATCTATGCGCGCGTGGGTGTAGCCCTTGCGTCTGAGCTGGGACAGGAGTTCGCGGTAGTGCCCCTTACGGCCTCTCACCAAAGGAGCGAGCAGAAGGCATTTGCGGTCTGCAAAGTTGCTGATAATCAGGGATACAATCTGTTCGTCGGTGTATCGCACCATTTCCTTGCCCGTCACCGGGGAATAGGCTTTTGAGGCTCTGGCATAGAGCAGGCGCAGGAAGTCGTAGATTTCGGTTATGGTGCCGACTGTGGAACGGGGATTCTTGCCCGTGGTCTTCTGCTCGATTGCTATCACGGGACTCAAGCCCTCGATGCTTTCCACCTGAGGTTTCTCAAGCACGCCCATAAAGTGCTTGGCATAGGGAGAGAGGGTGTCCATATAGCGGCGCTGTCCTTCCGCATAGAGGGTGTCGAATGCGAGGGAGGATTTGCCGCTGCCGCTCAGACCTGTGATCACAACGAGGGAGTCTCTCGGGATGTCCAGGGAAACGTTCTTGAGATTGTGGGCTTTTGCTCCACGTATTTTTATGTAATTACGCTCCCCGTCTCCGGGTCCCGCCTGCTTATATTTTCTCGTTTCTTTCATAGTCGCATATAAGGTCTGTCTCCGGACAGTCACCATCACAGAGCCGGTCGAAGTCGGAACGGAAAAGACGGTCTTGGATTAGACGATACTTCTCAAACTCTGATTCGGCATACTCCTTGGCATATTCTGCCGTAACCTTGCCGGCATCCTTCAGAATGGTGTCGCCTCCGGCTTCAAGGATGATGTCGATGCGTTTTGCCCAATCCTCCATTGTCATAGGGATATGTCGTTGAGCCATACGCTCTGCCATATCCAGCACACTGTTTACGAGCCTTCCCATATCTTCCAGTTCTTCGCCCTTGAGATAATTTTTGGCTATGCTGACATCCGTTTTCACAATCTTGCCAGCGGGAGCATTCTCCCACGAAGTGAGTCCCATATTCTCTTTCTCTGCATCTGCCCGCTCGACGATAAGTTCCGCAGCGGTATGTCCGTGCACCGCATAGTGCATTTTGTTCTGCACTTTCTTAAAAAAAAGACGTGTCGTGGGAGCATCCTTGTTATAATCTATTGCAGTGGCATAAATATCGGTCAGCTTTTGATAGAAACGACGTTCGCTCAGACGTATCTCTCTGATTTCAGCAAGCAGATGCTCGAAGTAATCTTCTCCGATAAACGAGCCGTTCTCCATACGCTTCTTATCCACAACATAGCCACGGATGGCAAACTGGCGTATGACGCAGGTACACCACTGACGGAATTGCGTGGCACGGATGGAATTTACGCGATAGCCTACGGAGATGATGGCATCGAGGTTGTAGAACTTTGTAAGATAGTTCTTTCCGTCAGCGGCAGTTGCCGAGATTTTCTCGGTAACTGAATCCTCAATAAGTTCTCCG
>JALFCH010000057.1 GCA_022771245.1 Rikenellaceae bacterium
GGGACATTCTCCGGATAATACGTAAAATCTTCTCGTGCGACAAGCAGCTGCCCTTTCTCATCGCAAGTGCCCTTATGCGGAATCTGATCTTGCGGAAGTATAGCATAAACAACCTTCTTCTCATTGACTCCGTCTCCATTCCAGTCCTCATTTTGCATCGATTTCAGCGATTTAAGCGGGCTGAAGGCAAAGAAGGAATGTCTGCCCGACTCTTCCTTTGAAAATGATGCCGAGAATGAGGCTTTCAATCCTCCTTCGGACGGAACAGGGGTCACATACTGTGCACCGTCAGTCCCATCCTGACCGCCGGTCTGCGAATTATAAAACAGCGCAACTTTCTGATTTTCCGTCCACAGCACAGGATAGCAGCCGTTGTCCGGACTTCCGAAAACAGTTTTAGTAACATGGCCAGACGCCGTAAAATCGATTGCAGCTGAATTCCGATTCACTACTTCTGGCATAGATTCCTCGTTACAAGAAAAGACGAGCGTCAATGCCGTTGCGGCAAACGCGATATTCCTCATCAGATTATTCATATTATTCATAACGCATTAAAGATTAGAATTCTCCATAATTTTCTTCTTCTGCGGGATTGATGTAGGAGCCGCTGAATATCTCCTCTCCGCTTGTCGCGAAGCCAAGTTCCGTGGAGACAGTCACCAATGTGACCGACGGAGTTTCATACTGTTTCATATTTGTCCTCAAATTAATTATATGATTATCTGTCGCATGTGACATCAGCGCTGATAGACACGCACATAGTCTATGATGTACTCTGCTGGGAATATGGAATCGTCAACCCCCATATAACCACCCCAACTGCCACCTACAGCTACGTTAAGCTTGATATTGAACGGCTTGTCGAACGGCCATGACTGCGGGTCTGAAGAGCCGTCGTTGCGGAACGTATAGTAAGGGATGCCGTCCACATAGGCCTGTATATACTCCGCGGTCCACTCCACGCCATAGGTATGCCACTCAGTCTCAGGCGACTCCACCTCCAGCGATGTGGTAAGAAGGTTCTTGCCTTCATCGGTCCTGTCCTTCTTGTTATGAAGAGAAAACCATACTATGCCCGGCTCGCAGCCGACATATTCCATGATGTCAATCTCACCGTCCAGAAGGTTGTCCGAAGTCCTCGCGGCCGGGAGCATCCAGAAAGCCGGCCAGGTTCCCCTGCCTGCCGGAAGTTTGGCGCGCATCTCAATCTTCCCGTATGTCCAGGAGCGCTTTGTAGTCAGCCTCGCGGAGATGTATTTCTTGCCGTCAAGAGGCGTATCAAGTTTGTATGCCGTCAGAATAAGGTTACCGTCCTTCACTTTGGAGACGACCTTGTCATCATAGGACTTGTCAACATAGTACTGCTCCTCGTCGTTACCCCATCCGGTACCACCAGTCTCGAAAATCCAGCTGTCCGAAGGAAACGCCCACGGCTTTCCGTCGGCAGGCTCTTCATCGAACTCATCGAACCAGACAAGGCGGTATTCGCCTGTACCCTCATCTTCCTCGTCCGGAGCGTACCAGTCAGGTTTCTTGAAATATTCGGGGTCTTCTCTCATGCATCCCGTCAACGCCGCGCAGAGCACCGACAGGAGTACCATATATATCAAATATCTAGCTCTCATATCACATCACTATTTCTTCGGAACAAATCTGAAATACCATGAGTCATAGGAGGTCTGAAGGCGAAGATAGAGACAGTCCTCCGTGAGTGCAAGAATCCGGTACTTACCTCCGAGGGCAGCCGGGACAGGAATCGCACTCGGGAAAGCCATCTCGGAGAAGCAGATGTAATTCACCCCGTTTTCCTCAACGATTTCCCAACTCTGACCTTCCGGTTGACTGTATTCTATATCCGTGGCCACACTTCCTTCATGCCCCATGGCCGGAAGCGCAGCCTTGTCGCAATAGACATAGCCGTTGGAGCGAAGAATATACGCATGGTCGTCGAAGCGAAATTCGAGTTCATCGTCATACATCGAGTAGTTTTTCATCTCATACGGTTCAACAGGCCACCAGTTCGGTTCAAGAGCATCCTTATCTCCCTCGCCATAGTGTCCTTTGGTTGTTTGGTCCCAAATCCACACTTTCTGCGAGAGATCCTTATTAGTTGTCAAGTTCTTCTCCATTTCAGTCATAGACGGTGTATCAGGCTGTCCCGGTTCGCCCGGAGTGCCGCCGCCGGTCTGCGGCTGCGTACCTTTGAGCACAAAGCGGAAAAACCACGAGCCATAAGTGTCTGAACCCGTGTCGTATTTCAAGAAAAGAGTATCGTCAGAAAGTTCAAGCACCTCGTATGCACCGCCCATAGCGGAAGGACAGCAAGGATAGGACGGAAAGCCACCATCGGTAAAACTGAGCCACAATTTCCCGTTTTCGTCTGCATACAGTCCCCATTTCTGTCCCTCCGGCTGGGTGTACTCGACATCTGTTCCACGATAACTGCCGCCCTCCGGGAAACCCTCCGGATCGATGAGCGTGAGCACAGTCCCGTCCGCATAAATTTTACCTTTCGTGTCGAGGACATATTCCCACGTGTCAGTCACAAAAGACAATTCATCGTCATACATTGCAAAATCCTTCATCTCCCATGCGGCGACAGGCCACCAGTCCGGAGCCTGAGCATCCCTCGCGCCTTCACCGAAATGGCCGTCCTCAGACCAATTCCACACCCAGACTTTCTGTTCCCCATCGCCAGTGAGTTTCTGGACGACAGGATCATTGTCTGTGACCATAAATGTGAACGGAACCGGTTCACCCATTCCGCCGCTACCATAAACCGTAAGCGTGCCATCATATTCTCCCTTCATGAAATAACGCAGCGTAAAGTCGCGGCTGCTGCTTTCCAAATAGCCGCCGTCGGGTTTTCTGATTTTCCAGAACGGAGAAACCTGTTCCTCTTCAAATGTAAATCTTATGATATTAGGGGAGTCAGGATCCGGTGTCACTGAATACTTCGGAGACTTACTGTCCGGAACTTTGCCCAATTCAAATGAAGGACCGGAACATGCGGCTGCAAGAGCTGCCAATGCAAAGATTGTAAAAATTCGTTTCATAGTCTATGTGTTGTCAATATTGGTTTTGTTTCAACGTTCCCTGAGCCTGGTCGATTTCTGACTGCGGGATAGGCAGCCATTTCTTAGAATCGGTATAGCCTCTTTCGCCGAGAACCTGCCCGGCCTTGTCGAAACGCACGAGATCCCAGAACCTGTGCCCTTCCAACGCAAACTCGAGCCGGTTTTCAAGAAGAATGTTGTCAAGAGTGGCGGTGCGTTTCCTTGAGGCGAATGCTGCGTCCGTAACTTTCATTCCGAATGCGCGGGCCCGAACCTCATTCAGATAGGAATCGGCTTCAGCCTGCGGTCCACCGGTACGGAGAATAAGTTCAGAGGCGGCGAGAAGCGTCTCCGAGTAGCGCCATACCCTGTAGTTATTGCGAAAATTGAGTTCCGGCGCATTACCGTTATAGCGGCTGTGGCCATCGGAGCGTCCGAGGTACTTGCGATTGAAATAGCCGGTGTCATCGTAACGCGGAGTGTATGTGGCTTCAGGATGGGCCTGCTGCCACTTGGAAAAGCAGAGTATGGTAGCGTCACGTCTAGTATCATCTGGATCAAACGCTTCATACAGAGACTTTTCAACCGGTTCGAATCCATAACCGCCGGCATCGAACTCAGGCCCGGAATATCCGTTTATTCCTATGAGCGTCGGGAACACTGACCCACCGACCTTTGTGGGACTTTCCCACGTGCGCTCACTCGGAGAATCCGTGTAGTTGACTTCAAAAATCGACTCCTGACACCACTCTCCGGCATCTGTCCAAATGCTCGAGAAATCAGGACACAGACTGTAAAGCTTAGAGCTTATTATCTCCCGCAAATCAGCAAGTACAGTCCCATACATAGTCTCGTCTTTCTGATACATGACCACATTGGCCCTGAGCATCTGAGCCGCTGCCCTGGTGAAGCGCCCATATTCTGAAGACTTCACCACTTTTGGAAGAGCGCTGCCTTCGAGTGCAGAATCAAGGTCTTTAAGTATCTCTGAATATACCCTGTCCGCATCATACTGCTCGATAATATAAGGACCGGAAGGATTCTTAGTGTAGTATGGAACATTTCCGAAAAGTTTCCAGAGCCAGCTGTAGTTCCATGCTCTGAGTGTCAATGCCTCAGCCCTGATACGGCTGCGCGATGCTGACGACATCCCGCTTGCTGTCCCGACATATTTCAGGACAAGATTGGCCCGATAGATCCCAGAATAGAATGTGACCCAAAGTGTCGAGGGCGTATAGTTCGGAGTCGCCGAAAAACTACGCATCAGATGAAGATACGGAATATCAGTCTCATTCGCGCCACCCACGCGGACATCGTCAGACATGACGTCAGAGACAAACTGCAGCGGAGCATAGCCTCCGAACACGAAATCCGGCCACTGCATCGGTGCGTATGCTGCCATAAGACCCTTCATCAGTTTTTCATAGTCATCGAAATATTCGTCTTCAGGAATTTCCGTTGTTGGCGTGACATTCAGGAAATCAGAAGAACATGATGCAGTAGCAAAGAGTCCGACAAGAGTTATTACTATGTATATCTTTTTCATTTTAAAGGTATTAAAGATCCACTTCATTTAGAAAGTCACCTGAGCTCCGACAGAAACTGTTCGCGGTGTCGGATAGACACCCCTGTCGACTCCGGTCGATGTACCGCCGGATGCTATCTCTGGGTCAAAGCCATCGTAACGGGTCAGTGTAAAGAGGTTCTCGACCCCGACATATAAGCGCAGCCTCTGGACGAAAATAGTCTTCATCCATTTCTCCGGCATCGTATAGCCTATCTGCAGATTGCGCAGACGCAGGAAAGATCCATCATGGATATAGAGGTCTGAAGACTGCCAGTTGACAGCATCCACTTTGCGGGATAGGCGCGGAATACGGTCGGAGGAATTTGGACCAGTCCAACGCGAAAGCATATAACGCGGCATATTAAGATACGGATAATCAGACCGATAGGATGCATCAAAAACGTCATTGCCTATTGAGGCATAAAGTAATGCGGAAAAGTCTATACCCTTCCATCCGATGCTGATATTGGCTCCGAGAATCCAGTCTGGAGACCCCTTTCCTATCTTTGTACGATCCTCGTCATCAATGGTCCCGTCGCCATTCACGTCAACAAACCTGACATCACCTGGCTTCGCGTCCTTCTGAAGCATCTCCCCTTCCGAATTGACGTATGAGGCAACGTCTTCCGTAGTCTGGAATATCCCGGCGGTGCGCATTCCATAGAAAAAAGGGAACGGCTCTCCGTTCTCGGCTCTAGTGATGGTGCCTATATTTCCGAGCACAGTGTCATAATTCGCCCATCCATTCTGATTGCCAAGCCGTATGACGCGGTTTTTCACATAGGTTGCATTCCCACCTATCTCGAAATTAAAGTCACCTTTGGCAAAACGATAACGCACGTCCATTTCCACTCCCGTGTTCTTCATGTCGCCTACATTTCCGTAAGGTCTTGAGTTTCCGATATATTGAGGAAGAGGAACAGTCATGAGCATTCCGTTTGTCCTCTTATTGAACCAGTCTATGGTAAATGTCAGAGAGTTGCCGAAGAATCCTGCATCCAGTCCGACATTGTACTGCTCCGACTGTTCCCATTTGAGCTGATCATTAGGATAGGCAACCGGTGTCACACCCGGCTTTATCACATTGAGTCCCTCGGGACCCAAAATGTATCCTACACCGGAAGTCACCGTTGAAATGTAGCGGAACGACCCTATGGATTCATTTCCGTTGAGTCCCCAACTTCCGCGAAGTTTGAGCGAGGAAATCTGCGACGGACGCTTCTGCATAAACGGCTCGTTCGTGATGTTCCATCCGAGCGAAACAGAAGGGAATGTCGCCCATTTGTGCGATGGACCGAAATTTGAAGATCCGTCACGGCGAAGCGTGAGTTCGGCCATATATCTCTCATCATAGTTGTAACTTACCCTCCCAAACCATGACAGAAGCCTATGGAAGGGAGACAGCGAGCCCCACGCGCTGCGGGAATTGGTGTCAGACTCGGTATTGTCTATCCACGGCTGTTTGGGGTTTCCGAGATCGTAGCTTGATCCTCCGATGCTCTGCGACTGCGAAGACGAGGCTGACTGCCCGAGAAGGATTGTGAGGTCATGTCGCTCTGCAATCCTGCAATTATACGAAAGTGTATTCTCCACCTGCCATGTAAAGAGCCGGTTCATGCTTGACCAGACGGAAGAACGGTCTATGTAGGTGTATCGCCCGAGCCAATAAGGCATCTGATAGCCGTCATTGCCGCTAAAGATCAGTTCCACGCCATAAGAAGACTTGAATTTAAGGCCCTTATAGAGTTCTATCTCACCGAAAACATTGCCTACCAGTTTGTCCGCCTTCGACTTATCACCAGGAAGACTCAGGGACGCGAGAGGATTCACCATATTTCCAAAATCGTCTCCCGCAATGGCAAAGACATTTCCCTTGGAGTCCGTAACCGCATTAGGATGAGCGGCAAGGACAACCTGCGGATCATCGGCATAGACTTTCATTATCGGTGACATTGACACGGCACTTCCGAGTATGCTTCCCCGCTCACTGTTTTCGCTAATGCTCATCGAGGTCGTACGCGAGTAAGCCATATTTACTCCTCCACGGAAGTTGCGGAGCCAGTTGCGCTCCTGATGATCCAAAAAAGTGTAAGTGGTATTGGCGCGGGCACTGTAGCGGTCGTAGTTTGAGCGATTGAAATTTCCGCCTATGATGCCCTCGTTGTAGAGGTAGCCGAACGAGAGATAGTAGCTCAGTTTGTCATTGCCACCGCTGATGCTTGCCTGATGCTCTATGACAGGGGCATTATAGTTGAAGACCTCCTTCTGCCAATCTGTGCCTCGGCCAAATGACTTGGGGTCGTCATAGACAGGGGACATGCCGCTGTTCATATTCATTTCGTTCATCAGCACTGCATATTCTGTGGCATCGAGCACATCTTTGGTACGACACGGACTTTGCCAGCCATAGGAAAAAGAATAATCCACAGACAGACGATCTCTGCTGCCCTGACGAGTGGTCACAAGAATGACTCCGTTAGCACCACGGGCACCATATATTGCAGCTGATGCAGCATCCTTGAGAATCTCGACGGACATGATGTCGGCAGGGTTGAGATAGTCTATGCTGCCGCTTACCGGCATACCATCCACGATGTAGAGAGGGTTGCTGTCATTGATTGTGCCTATGCCGCGTATGCGAACTTTTGTCCCTGAACCGGGCTGACCGGAGTTCTGTGTGATTGTGACACCCGACACCATGCCTTTCAGCAGATTGTCCACGCGGGTACCGGCTGTCTGCGTGAGCGCATCACCCTTGACGCTGCTGATGGCCGCAGTCACAACGCTCTTGCGCTGAATACCATAACCTACGACAACAACATCGTCAAGCATCTGAACATCCTCCCTGAGAACAATGGAAAGAGGCTCAGAAATATTTGCCGGCAAGAAAATATTCTCACTTCCGAATCCTACAAGAGAAATAGTCAGATGGTCAATGCCCTGAGGTATGGCAATTTCAAATTTCCCGTCAAGATCCGTCTCTGTGCCCAAAGACGGATTCTGAGGAAAGAATACGACAGCACCGACAAGTGGGCAGCCTGACTCATCCGTTACATGGCCTCTGACCATACGAGTCCGTGGAGTCTTATCTTCAGGACGAAAAATGGAAATCTTGCGACCGTCTATCTGATGCCGTAAGCCAGTACCTTTCAGCATCTTTTCAAGAACATGATCAAGTCTCTCATTTTCAGCGTCAACTGCCAGCCTTAAATCCTGTTTGACGTCATTGTCCCTGAGAATAAAGGAACATCCGCACTGTCGGCCGATTTCATCAAGCAGGACCGCAAGCGGCTGATTCTTCATGTGAATCGTCACATACATTTCATCTTCGGTCTGTGCACTTGCCTCCACGCTGGCAAATACAAGTGACAAGATCGCCGGAACAAACCATCTGAAAACATTCTTCAGACAAGGGATAATTTTTCTCATATATGCTATAATTGGTTATCAGTCAATTATTTTAATACCCATTTCGGCTTCCAGATGCGATGTAAACAACACCACCATTCATCGTCACAGAATATTTTTCATCTACATCCAAGTAGTCGAGTATTTCGTCAAGCGGAAGTCCGAGGTCGATGCTACCGGTAAAACGCTCTTCAGAAAGCCGAGCATCAAGCACTTCTATCTTCACGCCAAAATGTTTCTGAAGCCTTTCCAGTATGTCTGTAACAGGACTGTTCACAAAGGCCATCCTTCCTCTCACCCAATCCGAAACGAAGGGCCCTGACTGGGACTTCGCCAATTTTCCGGTACTTCTGTCAAGAACGGCACGCTGCCCGGGAGCAAGTACAAGGGATTCCCCGTTTTCCGACATCACTTCGACTTTACCTTTGACAAGATCCACAAAAACGGCATCCCTATTCTTTTCAGCGCATACATTAAACACAGTGCCGAGGACCTTGACCTTCAAGTCATCCATGCTGACAACGAACGGATGACGTTCATCACGCCGGACATCAAAAAAACCCTCTCCGCACAAGCTGATGTTCCTGTTTTTTCTTCCAAAGTCCTTTGTATATGAAAGCCTAGAACCCGAATTGAGCCAAACTGTCGAACTATCGGGAAGAGTCAAAGAAGTACGCGACCCCTCGGGAACAACGACTTCGCAGAGCATCTGGTCCTGCGCGTCCCCATTGCTCCAAATGGAAAATCCGATTCCAGACACAATCCCAATCAAAAGAGCTGCCGCCACATATAACCACCATAGAACAGGAAACTTCTTGACAGAAGCCCTTTTCATACGACGATGCAGCAGATTCCAATTCCTCCCGCGTGCCGCCTCAAAATGTGGCATAAGCGAACAAGCATATAGACGATTCAGTTCATCGAAACGCCTCGCATACCTTTCATCGGCATCAATCATATCAAGGAAAGTCCTCACCCTCACGCCACGTAGATTCCCGGAGAGATAGTCAATGACAAGTTCATCAAAATCTATGTTCTCACACATTTTATCTTCATTATTTTTGATTGACATACACTAATACGCAAAAAGCGCCGGCTGTGTTTAGCCGGAGCGAAATTATTTGAAAAAAATATTGTCTAATTGATAATGCCTCCAAAGATATAGGCAAAGAGGACAGCTATTCCGAGTTCGGTCCTGAGCCTGTCAAGAGCCGTCTTGAGTTGCACCCTTACAGTTGACTGGCTGATATGCATCCTTTCAGAGATTGCCTCGGTGGACTCGCCGTAGTAGAAATATCGTTCAAACACCTGACGGCAGCGTTCCGGAAGACTGTCTGCAATCTTTCGGATTCTCTCTTCCGTTTCTTTCGCTGAAAGAGCCTCGAGCGGATGCTCATCACCGAGGCAACGCTGCTGTGCGAAAAGAAGAAGTTCTTTTTCATAGCTCTCTCTCAGACGCGCCTTCAGCATTTTGGAACGAAGATGGCTGACACAGGCATTGCGGACGCTGCCGACAAGATAGCCACGAATCGGAGCACGATACTGCCCACGATGATTCCAAATACTCATAAAGACATCACCTACAATTTCCTCCACAGCACAGGAATCCGGTACATACATGGCAGCCACAGAGCAGAGGTAGGACCAATATGAGTCGAACAAGCTTCTGAATGCCTGCTCGTCACCTTTATTGACACCGTCAATTAACTTCTGATCTACACTTATCATTTCACACTATGGGATTTCCGGACTGCTCAAGTTCGCAAAATGGGACGTAAGTTAAGACAAATTCTGATATAAAACAAGCGACTGGCCAAGATTTCTTAGCCAGCCG
>JALFCH010000090.1 GCA_022771245.1 Rikenellaceae bacterium
CCGAATTGGGCTTTGGCGAGGCTATGGAAAGGATTGTCCTCCAGTCCGAGATAGTTCACCTTCTTCACTGAGGGCAGTTTGGTGAGCCTGCGGGCAATTTTGAGTGTATTGGATGCCTCAAGATTGTAGCGGGCCTCCAGATTTTCAAGGCCGAGGGTCTGCATATAGGCGCTGTGAGGTGACATATAGCCTCCGAGGTTGAGGAGAATTTCCTTCATTTCGGCTGCGAATTTCTCACTGTCCCCGTATGCAAGGACCAGTCCTCCCACAGTAGTGGCTCCTCCGGACAGATATTTTGTGGTGGAAACCACTTCTATGTCCACTCCGAGACTCTTTGCGGAGAATTTGGTGAAAGGAATCATCGTGGTGTCGGCAATCAGCGGGATACCGGCAGAATGTGCAATTTCGGAAAGTGCTTTCAGGTCCACCACTTCCTGGTGGGGATTGCTGATGATTTCGGCATAGATGCAGCAGCTGTCCCCGTCAATGGCGGCTTTAACTGCTTCGAGGTCGGTCAGGTCGATGAACTTGCTCTTCACTCCGAAGCGTCCGAGGGTCTTGGAAATCAGCAGCCAGGTGTTGCCGAACAGATGGTTGGATGAAATTATGGTTTTTCCGGCAGCGGCAAGGCTCATCAGTGTGCCGGTGATGGCTGCCATACCGGAACAGAAGGCGAATGAGGATGTGGCACCGGTGAGGGCCTTGGCCTTTTTCTCGAAATAGATTACAGTGGGGTTTGTGACTCGGGTGTAATCCGGTAACTCCACCCTTCCGCAGAAAGCATCCGCCATTATGTCGGCATCCGGAAATTCGTAGGCACAGGTGTGGTAGATTGGCATACTTAACGCCCCATATGCATCCGGCTTCTGATAAGAATAATGGATGGCCTTGGTACTTGTTTTCATAATGATAATCTTTACATCCGCAATCGCCGGAACGGCCGGCAATCTATTTCTCCTGAGCTATAGCCTTGTTGTAGCAATGCCGGCAAAGCGGCTCGTAAATATCCTTCTCTCCCAGTTCCACCAGAGAATCGCTCTTGGACAGGCGGTGTGAGAATTGGGCCGGGCTGCCGCATCTGACGCAGATGGCGTGCACCTTCTGCACATCTTCAGCCACAGCCATAAGCGCCGGCATAGGCCCGAAAGGCTTGCCCAAAAAGTCTGTATCCAGACCGGCTATGATTACTCTGATTCCTGAATCCGCAAGTTTGGTGGCCACATCCACAATTGAAGAACCGAAGAACTGGGCTTCGTCAATGCCCACAACTTCAATCCCGTCGATGTGGTCCAGAATCTTCTCGGGACTGTCCACCGGAAAAGACGGAATGTGCTTGAGGTCGTGCGATACGACATCCTCATCCGAATATCTGGTGTCTATGCAAGGTTTGAATATGGCTATCTTCTGGTTGGCGAACTGAGCCCTCCTGATTCTTCTTATAAGTTCTTCTGTTTTGCCGGAGAACATGGATCCGCAGATTACCTCAATCGAGCCGGATGCTTTTGCGTTTTCAAGAAACATTGCTTGGTCGGTTAGTGATATATTGAATGAAATTAACTACTTTTGCGTGATTTGCGACGCAAATATACAAAGCTGTTTTTGATTTTCCGAAGCAATTGAGAATTATGGAAGGAGGAAAAAGACTTTTTCTGGAAGATATTCTGGCCCGGACCGAGGCTCTGATATCCCAGTGTGAAGAGTTGAAAGCATTGGTTTCCGGCTATTTGGAAACACCCGACGAAGCAGAAGAGGACCTGCCTGAGTCAGAAGAGGACCTGCCGGAGCCTGTAGAGAGTCTGCAGGAGTCAGAAAAGAGTCTGCAGGAGCCAGAAGAGGACTTGCCGGAGCCTGTAGAGAGTCTGCAGGAACCTGTTTCGGAAGATAAGGTTCCTGAAATCCCTCTTAAAGAGTTCAATGTCCCTGAGCCTATAGAACTCGAAGACGGGATAATACCCGTGTTCGAAAAGGCTCCCAGACGCAAGGCCGTGGTGGATAAACTCGCCTCCAAAGAGGCCTGGAGGACAGACATTCCGGGAACAAAAGTCAGCGACATCCGCAGTGCCATATCCCTGAACGACCGTATTCTTTTCATCAACCACCTCTTTGGTGAAGATCCGGCAGCCTTCAAGGAAGCCCTCACGGCCCTCAATGCGATGGAAAATTTCAACCAGGCAGCAGACTACATAGCTTCCATCCATCCTGAATGGAATATGGAATCCGATACGGTGTACAGATTTATGATGGCGGTCAGGAGGCGTCTGCAATAATGCCGGGAGTCCTCTATATAGTTCCCACTCCTGTGGGCAATCTGGAAGATTTTACCTTCCGTGCCATCCGTGTGCTCAAGGAAGCGGACCTTATTCTTGCAGAAGACACCAGAACAAGTTCAGTGCTTCTGAAACATTACGACATCCACGGCCGCCTGGAATCCCACCACAAGTTCAATGAGCACAAGACTTCCGAAATCATCAGGGACAGGATTCTTTCCGGTCTGAATGTGGCCCTGATAAGCGATGCCGGCACTCCCGGAATATCCGATCCCGGTTTTCTGCTGGTCCGTACCTGTGTGGAGCAGGGGATTGAGGTCCAGACCCTTCCCGGCCCAACGGCCTTCGTACCCGCTCTGGTGAGTTCCGGTTTCCCTTGCGACCGTTTCTGCTTCGAAGGTTTCCTTCCGGTCAAAAAGGGCCGTCAGACCAAACTCAAAACCCTCGCCGAAGAAGCTCGAACTATGATTTTCTACGAGTCTCCATACCGTCTCGTAAAGACTCTCCGGCAGTTGGCGGAATTTTTCGGTCCTGAACGGCCCTGTTGTGTCTCGCGCGAAATCTCCAAGATTCACGAAGAACATAGGCGTGGCACTCTGACTGAGGTGGCACAATGGTACACCGACCACGAACCTAAGGGCGAAATCGTGCTTATCGTAGCTGGAAAGGAGTAGTTTTCATCTCACTTCAACCTGTAATCCGATACGTTTTTGAGACCATCCATACCGAAATAGGAATGGGTTATCTCTCCGCATAACTCCACCTGTTTGCCCAAAAGGTCCGGGTTATCCACCAGATTCAATGCATCTCTCACATCTCCCTTGGGCAGGTTTATCGCAAGGCCACTGCTTCTGTTGCTGCTGGAAGACCTGGGGCCGAGCAGAAGATTGGTGCTGCTGCTGAAAGGAGGGGAGAACGAGGCGTTTGTCTGGGTGAGGTCTCCGCCCACTATATAGCCGCTGACCCATACCTTTTCTCCTTCGTCCGCCTCCTTGGCCTGGGCTATAGTAAGAATCTGTCCCTCATCCGTCCCACCGTCCCCGGAGGAAGAGTTTCCTGAACCTCCGATTGTGTAGGTTTCGTTGAACCAATTCTTGGTGGTATCCACAGCTATACTGATTCCGCTTTCCTGAGGGGAAAATGATTCCGCCACCTTAATCTTGAGCTGGAGCACGTCACCTGCTGCCAGGGTCCTGGTGAGCAGATTCTCCACAGTTTGATTGTCAGCAAGTTGGACACTTACTTTTCCCGGTTTGAAATAGGCGACGTTCTTCTGCGTGTAGGAATAGAGCAGACGGCCTGCATCAGATTTCACATAAAAAAACGACTTGGGGTAAATTGTTAAAAAACCGGAATCTATCAGCAACCGTATGCCACAGTTCATCATCGCGCATTGGAGCCGTACACCTATTTCTTTTCCGGGAGGGATGACTACGCATTGTTCATCCCCGTATTGGGGTGAGGCAAAGGCTGGAGTGCTGAAATCACAGGAAACTGCGGACACGGTATAGGTTCCTGCCTGCAGTTCGAAGCTTTCAGGCGAATCTCCGAAAGCCCCCTCATATATGCTTTCGCCTTTTTCATCAGTCACCCTCAGGATGAAACTGTTCGTATCTATGGTTTCATAGACCGCTTTGGTCCGTATTACATCCTCCCTGATAAAACTTAGGGACATTCTGCCCTTGGCATCCCCGTCACTCACCTCTCCATCCCGATTGTACGAAAAAAGTGAACAGGAGCATAGCGCAAGGCCCAAGGCCGTGAGGGCAGGTACCTTTGAAAAAATCGATTGCCGTGTCATAAACTATAATTTGAACCATCCGCAACGTTACGGAACGGTGCAAATATATGACAGGTTGCAAAAGAAGACTGTGCGAAAAAGAAAAAAATTTTTTCCACAGAAATTTTCTATGGAAAAAATATATAAATAAATCCATCAGGTTTTTCTCAATAACCTGAATTTCAGATATTTGCAGGTGTTACTTCGGCGCAATTCTGTAGAGTACCGCAGCGATGACGGCAAAGAGAATGTTCGGCAGCCAAAGCGCCCAGCCTGGCGGAAGTGTGTCCGTATAGACGAACATTTCGCTGAATTTCATAAACAATATATAGGAAAAACTCAGGGCTATGCCTATTCCTATGTTCCATCCTATGCCTCCGCGCCTCTTCTTGGAGGACAGAGCCACTCCCATCAGCGTGAGTATGAATGCTGAAAAAGGCAGGGTGAACCTTTTGTGCTTTTCTATGAGGGAAAATTTCACATTGGCATCCCCTCTCATCCTCTGGCGGTCAATGAAGGCATCCAGTTCCTCGTAGTTCAAGGTCTCCACCGTCTTCTTCTTCACATAGAAGTCGTCCACGGTCAAGGCAATGACGGTGTCCAGCTGGGCTCCACTGCGTATGCGGTCCGTGAGGTCTTCGTAATAGTCCCGGATTACATATTTTTTCAGTTTCCAGCCCTTGAATGAATCGTCCCAAACTGCAGTTTCAGCAGAGAGTTTGGACACCAGACGGCTGCCCTCAAATCTTTCCAGCGTGAATTTGTAGGCCGTGTTGTTCCAGGTGCTGAAACTTTCCACATACACGAATTCTCCCGGGGAAATCTGGTAATGTACGTCCCGGACCTTGGCAATGTTTCCGGATTTGATGTATTTGGATTCGAATTCCACCCTTGTCTTGTTGGCGTCCGGAATGATGAACAGGTTCAGACACAGGGACAATACGGCAATGAGTGTGGCTGCGGCCAGGTATGGCACCATCATCCTGTGGAAACTGACTCCACAACTCAGAATTGCGACAATCTCCGAGTCCGCCGCCATCTTCGAAGTGAAGAAAATCACTGTTATGAACACGAACAGCGGCGAGAACATATTGATGAAATAAGGTATGAAATTCATATAATAGTCAAAGACTATCTCCTTCAGTGGGGCTTCCTTGGCCACGAAATTGTCGATTTTCTCGCTGATGTCGAAAATGATCACTATCCCGATAATCAGAAGCAGGGCAATGAAGAAGGTGAATACGAACTTCTTGAATATGTAGAGGTCCAGTTTCCTGGGTCTGAGGTCGAATTTCATCCTGTACAACTTAAAATCTTGTCATCATTAAAGTCTGGTCATCAGTTTCTTGACTGTCACCTCTTTCCAATTTGCGAAATCTCCGGCTGCAATGTGCTTGCGGGCTTCCCTCACCAAATCGAGGTAGAATGCCAGATTGTGTTCAGAGGCAATCTGAGCTGCAGCCATCTCTCCTGCAATGAAAAGGTGGCGGACATATGCGCGCGAGTAATAATGGTCCACAAACGAAGTTCCGGCAGGGTCGAGTTCCGAAAAGTCGGCAGCCCATTTCTGATTGCGCATATTCATTATCCCGTTCCAGGTGAAGAGCATACCGTTGCGTCCGTTGCGGGTTGGCATCACGCAGTCGAACATATCCACACCGCGGGCTATGCCTTCCAGAATGTTTGCCGGTGTGCCCACGCCCATAAGGTAGCGCGGCTTGTCCGACGGCAGAAGAGGGCAAACCAGCTCCAGCATCTCGTACATCTTCTCGGTAGGTTCTCCCACAGCCAGTCCTCCGATTGCATAACCTTCTCTGTCAAAGGATGCTGCGTGCTCCACTGCGGCTTTGCGCAGGTCCGGATAGACGCAGCCCTGGATAATCGGGAAAAGCGTCTGGGAATAGCCGTAAAGAGGCTCAGTCTCATCGAAATGGCGTATGCAGCGTTCCAGCCAGTTCTGCGTGAGTTTCAGCGACTTCTGCGCATAGCGGAAATCGGCGTCACCGGGGCAGCACTCGTCCAGAGCCATTATGATGTCGGCGCCGATGATGCGCTGGGTGTCCACATTGTTCTCCGGCGTGAAAATATGTTTGGACCCGTCAATATGTGAACGGAAAGTGCATCCTTCCGGGGTCAGTTTGCGTATGGGAGTGAGCGAAAAGACCTGGAATCCGCCGCTGTCGGTGAGTATGGGCCTGTCCCAGTGCTCGAATTTATGCAGTCCTCCCGCTTTGCGCAAAATGTCCAATCCGGGACGCAGGTAGAGGTGATAAGTATTGCCCAGAATAATCTGAGCTCCAATGTCTTCCTTGAGATCGCGATGATATACGCCCTTGACTGACCCCACCGTTCCTACAGGCATAAAAATGGGGGTCTCGATTTGCCCGTGATCCGTGGTGATGATTCCGCACCTTGCCGATGAACCCGGGTCTTTGGATATGAGTTGAAATTTCATTTTTTCATTTTCAAAAGGGCTTCAAAGATAGCAAATCTTCATCAAGAATTAAAAACTACTTTGTATCTTTGCCATGTGATGTCTCTAGCCAGACGGCATTTGTTAACACCAGGGCGTTCTCCGCATTCTTATTTCATAAGAGTAGCAAGTTCTAGAAATTGATGCAAAATGGTTGCATTATAAAACCATTTTGCTACCTTTGTGTCAAAAAGATTTATTATGTCACAGTCAGCCTTTACAATCAGATTGGACTCCGACCTGAAAACTCAGTTCGACAGTCTTTGCGAAGAATTCGGAATGAGCACCAACACCGCATTCAATATTTACGTGCGTCAGGTGGTAAGGAGCCGTCGCATTCCTTTTACCATTGAGGCTCCTGCAATGGATGATGTAATGGCCAAAGGCCGTGCAGCATTCTATGCAATGAGACAGGCAGCTGCCGAGGCTGGCATCCAGGATATGTCTCTTGATGAGATCAACGAGGAAATTAGACTTGCCAGGGAGGGTAGATAATGAAAGTCTATGCCGTCATTGATACCAATGTGTTGGTGTCAGCCCTGCTTGCCAAACGACCGGACTCTGCCCCTGTGCAGATTCTCGACAGACTCTTTAGCCGAGATTTTATTCCCATGTACAATGAAGAGATAGTGGCTGAGTACAATGAAGTTCTCCGTCGTCCCAAGTTCAAATTCCCCGAGGAACAGATAGCGTTCGCTGTAGAAGCTCTTCTTGAAGCCGGAATTGATTCCATTAGAGTTAAGACTGATGATGAGGTCCTCGATCCGAAGGATATAGTCTTCTACGAAGTTGCCATGTCCAGAGACGATTCCTACCTCGTCACCGGAAACATCAAGCACTTCCCTGCCGTCAAGAAGGTTGTCACTCCAAACGAGTTGCTAGACATCCTCAAATCCCTTGATGACGAATAAAATATAGCACGATTCAGATTATGGCGTTCTCTGCATTTATAATGCAAGTCTTTGTTTAATCCATTGCGGGGCAATGCAGTAATCGTATTTGATTTCATCAGGACTACCATATTGTTCAATGGCGTGTTTTATGATTGCAACCTGTTCATCTGTTACGTTATCTTTCCCTATTTCTTTCATGGCAGCGACTACAAGTGGGAACAAGTCTGTCTTGTAGGCAAAATTGCGAGGTGCGCTGCGCTTGAATATGATTTTACGGTTTCCGACAATAAGTTCTCTTGCTGTGGCATCTGTAAAATATACTGCATTCATCGTGACCTGTGTGGATAGTCCCAATTTGTTCAATGCTGTCAATCCACTGGGTATAATACGAGCCTTATCCTTTTCCGCTATAGCGTAAGCGATTTCTTCTATAGAGGGACGAAGCACACCGAACTTGTTCCGTAATGGATATAAATATAGACCTTGAGAAAGACGGATGAGCACCCCCTCTTTCTCTAATCTGGAAAGCGCACGAGTAACCAGCCCATCATTGTTCAGATGGGCAAAATCACTCACCATATAAAGCTTGTTCGGTCCGTTTCTGTCTATGATATTTCGTATTTCCTTCGTCAGTATCATTTTCATAGCCTCAATGATTATAGTTGCAAAGATACGATATTACTCTTGATGTAGCAATAAAATGTCCGAAATTCTTAAAGAAAATCGGACATTATACTCAGGAGATGACAAGGGAATTTTGTCAAAATTGCACCTCAAAAGAAGCCCAAAGATGACAAATCTTCATCAAGAATTAAAAACTACTTTGTATCTTTGCCCGGCGGAGGCGCAAAACAGGCTTCGCCACAGAGATTGAAACATATAAAACTTATAATATGGGCAAACACATCAAACTGAGACTCATTGTGATGAACATTCTGCAATGGGCAATCTGGGGTGCATACCTCACTTCTATGGGCAATTATCTGGTACAGGTGGGACTGGGGCCGAAAATCGGACTCTTCTATGCAATGCAGGGAATCGTTTCCATATTTATGCCTGCGCTTATGGGTATAGTTGCCGACAAATGGCTGGGGGCGACCAAGACTCTTGCACTGTGTCAGTTCATCGCCGGAGCGGCTATGCTCGGAGCGGGTCTGTATGCCGCCTCAGTTGAGTCCGGTGCCATTGCAGCGGGAATGAAGGTCGCTGAAATGTTCAGTTTTCCATTATTTATGAGCCTCTACACCGTCAGTGTGGCTTTCTATATGCCTACTATAGCTCTTTCAAATTCAGCGGCTTACGGCATCCTGGAGCAGAATGGCTACGACACCGTGAAGGACTTCCCTCCAATCAGGGTTTTCGGCACCGTGGGTTTCATCGCAAGTATGTGGATAATGAATTTCTGCAAGACTTCGGCGGGTACATCCTTCCAGTTCACCTATCATCAGTTCATCATTTCCGGTGTCATAGGTCTCGTGCTCGTGCTTTATTGCTTCACTCTTCCGAAAATCAAGAAAGCTGAAACTCAGGGACAGTCCCTTATGGACGCTCTCGGCCTGAGCGCATTCAAACTGTTCAGGGACAGGCAGATGGCCATTTTCTTCATCTTCTCTATGCTTCTGGGTGTGGCTCTTCAGATTACCAACGGGTATGCCACTCCATTCATATCCCATTTCCAGGGACTTCCGGAGTTTGCCGAGTCCTGGGGCGCAAAGAACGCCACTGCAATCTATTCCATTTCACAGATAGCGGAGACCCTCGGAATCCTTCTCATTCCTTTTGCAATGAAGAAATTCGGCATCAAGAACGTAATGCTCATTGCGATGCTCGCCTGGGTTCTGCGTTTCGGACTATTCGGACTCGGAGACACAGGTTCCGGCGTCTGGATGCTCATCCTCTCCTGCATAGTCTATGGTGTGGCCTTCGATTTCTTCAACATTTCCGGATCCCTCTATGTGAATGAAAGGACTTCCGGTTCAGTGCAGAACAGTGCCCAGGGCCTGTTTATGCTGATGACCAACGGAATTGGAGCGACAGTCGGCACTTTGTCGGCTCAGGCAATAGTAAATCACTTCACTTATTCTGAAACAGTGATGGTCAACGGTGAGGAAATGGTGTTCACGATGGGAGACTGGAGCACCTGCTGGTACATTTTTGCAGGCTATGCCCTCGTGGTTGCAATCCTCTTCTTCATCCTTTTCAAAGCCCCTGCAAAGGATGCCCCGAAACTTGTATAAGTGGAGAGCTCGTATTATATTTGCAAGGTACGTTTTGGTAAGGAATATTTTATTCGCAAGACATATAACAGACGGAATCTGTTCGGAATTAATAATTATCGACTATGGCAAAAGAAGTTGAAACAAAGGAAGGCGGCCAGGTGGATGCAGCCAAATTGAAGGCGCTCCAGGCCACGATTGACAAGATTGAGAAGGATTATGGAAAAGGTACCATTATGAAGTTGGGCGACCAGCCGAATTGGGAGGTATCAGTGATTCCGAGCGGTTCCATAGCCCTTGACCACGCACTCGGAATAGGAGGTTACCCGAGGGGCAGGGTGATTGAAATCTACGGACCCGAGTCCAGCGGTAAGACCACGCTCGCCATCCACGCCATCGCCCAGGCCCAGAAACAGGGCGGAATTGCGGCCATCATAGATGCTGAGCACGCCTTCGACCGCACTTATGCGAAGAATCTCGGAGTGGACCTCGAAACTCTGCTCATTTCCCAGCCGGACAACGGCGAGCAGGCACTCGAAATTGCCGACAACCTCATCCGTTCCGGAGCAATCGACATTATCGTAATCGACTCCGTGGCAGCCCTCACCCCTAAGGCCGAGATTGAAGGCGAAATGGGAGATTCCAAGATGGGACTCCA
>JALFCH010000121.1 GCA_022771245.1 Rikenellaceae bacterium
TACCCGCGACGGGTACGGGCTACACTTTGGAGTAGGTTATCCGTTTTGACGGATAACCTACTCCAAAGTGTAGCCAGGTTCTGGAAGCACAGCTTCCAGAACCTGAGTTTTCTATGCCTAGGGGCTCTGCCCCTATTATACCCCGCGGCTCCGCCTTCCGTATTTGCCTTTGGCAAATACACGGCTCCCGCCGTCGCGCTGGAGCGCGAGTACGTGGTGGGATTTCAGTGGTTTTTTCGTGTATTATGGCTAATGGATATGCTGATATATTATCTTTGAGCAGTGGATGGAAGTCTCTGCTATTGTATGCAACTACGAGGTTTCTTATTTTCTTTGCTTAGGAGCTCTGCCTTCCGCCGTCGCGCTGGGGCGCGAGTTTTAGTTATTAACTCGCTGTGGGGAAGGCTGTATGGAAGAAATACAATAATAATTCTTAAATTTGCCAATCATTTTGTGAATGATTATGTGGTTGGCATTAGCATTTTTGTCTGCAGCATTGCTGGGACTATATGACACGTCCAAAAAGGCAGCACTAAAGAACAATGCGGTAATTCCGGTGTTGTTCCTCAATACGGTATTCTCAACCCTGATATTCTCCAAGGTCATAATATCCTCATTCTCCGGAGCAACGGCATCCTTTGAAGAAATCGGAATTCTGAAAGCACATCTGCTGATTATGGCAAAATCCTGCATCGTACTGACCTCTTGGCTCTTCGGCTATTTCGGCCTGAAACATCTCCCGATAACCATAGTAGGTCCAATCAATGCAACCCGGCCCATACTCGTTCTTCTGGGTGCAATGCTCATTTTCGGAGAAAGGCTCAACGCCTGGCAATGGGGCGGTGTCATCCTCTCATTGTTTTCCCTGTTGATGCTGAGCCGTTCAAGCAAAAAGGAAAATATCAATTTTGCACACAATAAATGGATATGGTTCATAGCTGCAGCCGCATTCACGGGAGCCTGCAGCGGCTTGTATGACAAATACATAATGCAAAAAATGGAACCATCCTTCGTCCAGGGATGGTACAATTTCTACCAGATGCTGATGATGGGCATTGTTATGCTGAGCCTCTGGCTGCCGAACCGCCACAAATCCACTCCCTTCCGATGGAGCTGGGCCATTCCGCTGATTTCCATATTCATATCCGCAGCTGATTACGCCTATTTTTCCGCATTGAGCCAGCCAGACTCAATGATTTCAGTAGTGTCCCTCGTCCGCAGAAGTTCCGTCATAGTTTCCTTCCTTTGCGGAGCCCTAATCTTCAAAGAACGCAACCTCAAAGCCAAAGCCCTCGACCTCGCAATGATACTCATCGGCATGGTCCTCATCTGGATCGGCTCACGATGAAATATTATCATTTATGGCTCTGGGCTGAACTTCACTTCTTATAGTACTTCGGCCATAGGGCTTCCAGACGGGAAAGGAGTTGAGATTCTTTCTGATTGTCGGCAGGGGAGTAGAAGACTGTGCCGGAGAGGTCCGAAGGAAGGAACTCCAGGTCGGTGAAATGGCCGGGGTAATCGTGGGCGTACTTGTAACCGTCAGCATAGCCCAATTCTTCCATCAGTTTTGTCGGGGCATTCCTCAAATATAGCGGCACTGATGAAGTTTGAGTCTTGCGCGCCACTTCCATAGCCTCATTGATGGCAAGATAGGCGGAATTGCTCTTCGGGGAGGTCGCAAGATAAATCGTAGTCTCCGACAGCGGAATCCTCGCCTCAGGCATACCTATATTATGTACAGTCTGAAAACAGGCATTGGCCAGCAAGAGTGCATTTGGATTCGCCAGCCCTATGTCCTCCGCAGCAAGAATACACAACCTGCGTGCGATGAACAGCGGGTCTTCGCCCCCGACAAGCATCCTGGCAAGATAATATACAGCGGCATTGGGATCAGAACCCCTCACGGATTTGATAAAGGCCGAGATAATGTCATAATGCATCTCACCGCTTTTGTCATATATCGCAACATTCTCTTGCAGAGACGCAGTAACAAGATTGTTATCTATTAGAATCTGCTCTCCGACCCGATGTGAGGCCACAATTATGTCCAGAATATTCAGCAGTTTGCGTGCATCGCCTGAGGAATATCTGAACAAGGCATCCGTCTCCACGACCTTGATGTCCAGACTGCGCAGAATCTCATCTTCAGCCAAAGCCTTCCGAAGCAGAACTTCCAGATCCTCCTTTTCCAGACTCTTGAGCACAAAAACCTGACAGCGGGAAAGCAGGGGAGTGATGACCTCAAAAGAAGGGTTTTCCGTAGTGGCACCAATCAGAACAAAGGTCCCGTCCTCTACTGCTCCGAGCAGAGCATCCTGCTGGGACTTGCTGAAGCGATGAATCTCGTCTATGAAGAGAACTGGAGTCGCCCCGGAACCGAAAAGGCCCCGCGAACGGGATTTGTCAATCACTTCACGCACTTCCTTCACTCCAGAACTGACCGCCGAAAGAGTGTAGAATTCACGTCCAGCAGACTGGGCCACAATACGTGCAAGCGTGGTTTTGCCCACCCCAGGAGGTCCCCAAAGTATGAAAGAAGTGAGGTTGCCGCTCTCAATCATATTGCGCAGGACGCAGCCCTCACCGACAAGATGTCTCTGCCCCACATAACCATCCAGGCTGTGGGGACGCATTCTCTCTGGAAGCGGTGCCGGCATTATTCGATTTCTTTGCCGTAGGCTCTACGGCGTTTATGCTGCTCCTTTTCGAAGTTCTTCCATACAGCCTGAATGCTGTCGTTGGTCTCAAGTTCTGCAGTGGTCTCCACATACTTGAATCCCATCTCCTTGAGTCGTGGATACAAATCAGCGATAATCACGGCATTGAGGCCACGGCTGCGGTAATCCTCCCTCACTCCCATAAGCAGCAAATCGAGAGTGTCGCAAGGTTTCCAGAATATGGCCTTGAGCAAATGATACCATCCGGTAGGGAAGAGTTCCCCGTTGCACTTCTGAAGCGCAAGGGAAAGATCCGGCATAGTGATACCAGCAGCTATCAACTCTCCCTTGTCATCTTCCACAAAACTGACCATACGGGTGTCGAGCAGAGAAAGATATTGCTTTGTGTAAGCATCTATCTGCTTGTCATTCAGCACTGAAAAGCCATACAGTTTATAATAGGTCTCGTTGATGAGCTTGAAGAATTTGCGACCGTAATTTTCCTTGTCAATCATTTCTCTGCTGACCTTCCTCACATTCAGATTGTATTTCTTGACGATAAGGTCTGCAAACTGATAGTATTTCTGAGGCAGTTCGTCAGGGAAGGTGATGCGGTATTCCACCCAGTCGGTCTCCTTTTTGAAACCAAGTTTCTCAAGAATCCGGGGATAATAAGGGTGATTGTATAAGCCCGTCAAAGTCGCAAGACGATCGAAGCCCTCAATGAGCATACCTTCGGGATCAAAATCCGTAAATCCCAAAGGACCAACGATTTGCTTCATCCCTCTTTCCTTGCCCCAGGCAGCCACAGTGTCCAGCAGAGCCTTTGCAACCTCCTCATCATCAATGAAATCTATCCAGCCGAAACGAACCTGTTCCACCTTCCAGCTTTCATTGGCCTTCGGATTTATTATAGCCATAACCCTGCCTGCCAGCTTTCCGTCCTTGTAGGCAAGGAAAGCCTGCCACTGACAGAAATCCATAGCTCCGTTTTTCTGAGGATTGAAGGTCGTGTAATCATCTGAAATCAGGCTTGGACAATAGTATTTGTTGCCCTTATAAAGATTATTGGCGAAATAGATAAACTCCTTAAGGTCTTTTCTGCTCTCGACTTTGCGTATTTCCACAGGCATATTTTTACAAAAACAATAAAATGGTTTCAAGAATAATGCTGACAAAGTTAATCAAAATAATGGTAGTTTTTTACTAAATTTGCCCCGATATTCGCCATTTGGCGACATATTTTGATGAAACGATGAATTTTTTGACTATAGTATTGATTGCAGTCGGCCTGTCTATGGATGCCTTTGCCGTATCGGTTTGCAAGGGCATATCCCTTAAGGATGCGGATTGGAAACAATCTGTCCAGGTGGGACTCTGGTTCGGCATTTTTCAGGCTCTGATGCCTCTGGCAGGCTATTTTGCAGGGAGCCGATTTCTGGACCTGATCAGCAGCTGGGACCATTGGATCGCGTTTGCTCTGTTGCTTTTCATCGGGTTGAATATGGTTCGGGAAGGTCTCAAGGATGCAAAAGGGAAGCCGGAATGTTGCGGTGAATGTGGACATAACGATTTGGGATTCAAAACTATGCTGATGGCGGCAATCGCAACGAGCATAGATGCGCTTGCAGTTGGAGTTTCATTTGTGGCGATCAGCGACCTGAATATTTGGGCAGCCGTAGGGATTATTGGAATCGTGACATTTGCATTTTCGGTTGTCGGAGTCGGAGCCGGTACTCGTATCGGGAAAAAGTTTGCGGCCAAAGCAGAAATTACCGGAGGTATAATATTGATTTGCATCGGATTGAAGATAGTTCTGGAGCACACTATGAACATCTGAGACTCCCCTTCATATTAAAGTTATACAATTTATATTATGTTAACTTATCTATAAAAATTGAGCAATAACGACATTCCCGCCCTATCCGGGAAACAAAAACAATTGGAATGAGAAAAAAACAAGAAATCATACTGAACGACATAACAATCGAGTCCGTAGCCGCTGAAGGAAAAGCCTTGGCCCACGTGGACGGGACGGTAGTATTTGTACAATTTGCTGTACCTGGAGACATAGTGGACATTAAAATCACGAAGAAGAAGAAAAATTATATGGAAGGCTACATTCTTGCCCTGAAAAAGCCGTCAGAGCACAGATTGGAGCCTTTCTGCAAATATTTCGGCATCTGCGGCGGATGCAAATGGCAACCGCTTCCGTATCCTATGCAGTTACAGGCCAAGCAGCAACAGGTCTATGACCAGCTGGTTCGTATAGGTCATCTTCAAGTGCCTGAGATTCAGCCGATTATAGGCTCAGAAAAGATTACGAACTATCGCAATAAGCTGGAATTCACCTTTTCTGAAAGACGCTGGATTTATGAAAATGAAGATCCTGATGCCCTGAGCCCGGCACAAAGATTGGGACTGGGCTTCCACGTGGGCCGTTTCTTCGACAAAGTCCTGGACATAGACTGCTGTCACCTTCAGCCCTCCCCTTCCAATGAGATACGCAATTTCATCCGCCAGTATGCAATAGACAACGGCCTGAGTTTCTTCAATATACGTGAACATCACGGCTTTCTCAGGACAATGGTCGTGAGGAATAACGAAAAGGGCGAGGTCATGCTCATCCTTTGCTTCTATCACGAGGATGAAAACGCCCGCCGCAAGATCCTGGATGCTGTGGCAGATGCATTTCCCCAGATTGTGTCCCTATACTATGTCATCAACGGCAAAGCCAACGACTCCATCTCAGACCAGGATTGCATATTATATAGAGGTATGGACGCAATCTACGAGGAAATGGAAGGACTGCGCTTCAAAATCGGTCCGAAATCCTTTTATCAGACCAATACGGCTCAGGCCCTCAAACTTTACCAGACAGCGCGTGAATTCGCACAACTGACTGGAAATGAGGTTGTTTATGACCTTTATACAGGCACTGGGACCATTGCACAATTCGTTTCATCCAAAGCATCCAAGGTCGTAGGTATAGAATATGTGGAGGATGCTATCAGGGATGCACGTATAAATGCCTCCGACAACGGAATCGGCAATTGCACTTTCTACGCCGGAGATATGAAAGATGTGCTTACATCGGAATTCATTGAGCAAAACGGCCGTCCCGATGTCGTAATCCTGGATCCACCACGGGCAGGGATTCATCCTGATGTGGCAAAGGTCATATTGGAAGCCCGTCCCGAAAGAATGGTTTATGTCAGCTGCAATCCGGCATCCCAGGCAAGGGACCTGGAAATTTTGTGCAGGGATTATGAAATAACGGCAGTCAGGCCCGTAGATATGTTTCCGCAGACTCATCACGTGGAGAATGTCGTTGCGCTGCGATTAAAGAAGTAATTTAAGTTTCGCAAATGCGAAACACCTACCTCTTAAGGAGGGCCTTGTGCCCGACAAAGTCCCTCCCCCGAGGGGAGGGATTTAGGGAGGGGGTAACGTAGAGATAAATAGAAAATGCGTTGGAAAAGTATCGCAAGTCTTTCCAATGGATTTTAAATCAATTAATTAAAACTTGCGCAACTGGAGTTATGCTTATACAATTATTGATTCTTGCAGGTGGGCTGGCCCTTATCCTCCTGGGTGCAAACTGGCTTGTGGACGGAGCTTCAAGCATTGCCAAAAAAGCTGGAGTAAGTGAATTCGTCATAGGGCTGACTATCGTGGGCATAGGCACATCAATGCCGGAACTGGTGGTAAGTTGCACCGGGGCTCTTCAGGGCAGTTCGGATATTGCAATAGGCAACGTCATAGGTTCCAACATATTCAACGTGATGCTGATTCTTGGAGTTACCGCCCTGATTTGCCCAGTGACAATCACTAAAACGAACCGCAATCTGGATATGCCTCTGAATCTGGCAGTTACGGTAGCCCTTGTCCTCCTTGGAATGAAACATTCAATCTTTGGCCTCGGAAACGACAGCCTGAGCCGTGTGGAGGGAATACTTATGCTCGCAGTCTTCGCTCTCTATCTCTACATCTCATTCAAGAAAGGCAAAGTGACAGAAGAAGAGGAAGAAACGGAGGTAAAGCTCTACAAAAACCCGGTTGCAGCAGTTATGATAATCTTCGGACTTATGGCACTTGTAGGCGGAGGACAGTTGTTTGTCAATTCGGCGGTGGAACTTGCCAAAATGTTCAACGTTTCGGAAAAATTCATAGCAATTACGATTCTGGCGGGAGGCACATCCATGCCTGAACTTGCAACCTGCGTAGTGGCTGCTGCAAAGAAAAGGTCCCAACTCGCACTGGGGAACATACTTGGCTCCAACATCTCCAACATACTGCTCATACTTGGCGCATCTGCCACGATAACTCCCCTTTCGTTCGGTAACATCAGCGTCATAGACATTACGGCAGTCCTCGGTTCAGCTGCATTTCTTGTCTTTTGCGGGCTCTGCTTCAGGAAACGTGCACGGCTTGGTGTTCCGGAAGGCATCATACTGCTCTTGATGGAAGTTGTTTATATGACTATGCTCATTCGCTCTGTTATTTGACGCTACAACAGCCTATTTGGAAATATTCAACTGAAGGTCAATAAGTAAAACAAAATTGTTAAAAGGCATAACAAATATGTTACCTAATATCTTTCAGACATCCATACCGATTATCCCTGCAGATTCCCTGGATTTGAAGGGTTCAGCTGAAAAATTTGTAGAAAAAGTAACCACCACCCCGGCCGACGTGCTTCTGAAAGAATTGGGCAACGATGCCCTGCAGTTCGGCCTGAAAGTGCTTGCTGCCCTGGCCATTTACTTTGTCGGAGCCTGGGTAATCAAGCGAATCAAGAAACTGCTTGGCAACATATTCGAAAGAAGGAAAACTGACAAAGCCATTGCTTCCTTTACGATGAGCCTTGTCAGCATCTCGTTGACAATCATTCTCATCATCCTGACTGTCGGGACTCTCGGAGTGAACACCAC
>JALFCH010000176.1 GCA_022771245.1 Rikenellaceae bacterium
AGCCAGTTTTTCCAACACGCGATTGACTTGAGTACGAGTATCCTCACTATTGTAGAGCATACAGAAGGCTTTCACCTCACAGATATCTACCAGTGCAGGCAGTTCCATCTCGCCGCCGGAAAGAGAGCCGATATAAAGGCCCTCAAACGGGAAGTGCTGCTTATCCGAATCGTTGAGAATAAAACTTCTCTGGTTTGCAGATGTTGCTTTATTGAAGTCGTAATAACTTGCCATTGTATTTGTATCGTTACACTTTGGATTATCGTATTTGACGTATTCCCACAAAAACTGCGGGCAATCACCTGCTCGCATTAGGCCCTAGGAAAGCCGTCGAAAAACAAGTGACGCCCGCATAAACCGGCGGGCGTCTGCCTGTTCTATTCTTCGACAACTTGAATTTCCTAGGTTCAATGCGAATAGAATCAAAGCAAACGCTTAATCATATGTCAGATTCGGGACATTCCCGAATCCGAACAAATGTAAGCAATATTTCATTAACTCCCACAGCACCACGCGAAAATTTTCATCGCAGAATGTTTCTACAAAGAAAACTATAATATTCCGTTTAAGGATAGCCCTTCTTGGCTCTATTTCCGGAAAAGGAAAACGAACCCTTTAGATGGTGTATTTCATGCGAAAACGCTGTTTCCTTCCGACAATCTGTCAAATATACATCGAGGTGAAGTCAGGAAAAGATTAAGCAGAAGGTCGTAGGAGATTTCCCAGACTAACGTCCCGGCGCTCCCGGCAGGGAGAGTAGAATAGAATCCCGGACAGCAGACTGCAGGGAGAATAGAATAGAATCCAGCACAGCAGACTGCTCGGCGAAGATTTCTTCGCAGGCAAGGCGCTGGTCCGCAGGGAGGGAGTCATGGAAATGGACAAAGTGTAGGAGATATTCGCCTTTGAAGACCCCGGCGGCGAAATAGGTCTGCTGGCAGAACATGGAGTCGCGGGCCGGGATGTAGAAAACCGACATTTCGGTCCTCAGGCGGTCTTTGAGGGCATTGTGGGATGACTCGGTGACGGCAGGTACCTTCTGTGCGCGATGGCCCGCAGATTTCAGAATTATGTGTTTCGTACCCATGCGGGCCTTGAGCACACGGAAAAACCGTCCTTCGCTTATGGTGCCAAGGACGGTGATTCCATCATACAAATTTTCCTGCAGCGCGCCGGAGAGTCCTGAACTGATTCTCATAATGGCAGCAAGTTAGTAAATTTAGACTAATATACCCTCGTATTGCCATACCAATTTATATGTGTAACCTTCTTACCTGACAGTGTGACATAAGCTATCGTACCATCCTTGAAGCTTGCTTTGCTACCATAATCGTGGTAAGTCACTCCATGCACCCTGCAAACCGTATAATCTTTACCTGCTCTATCAAGTTCAAACTTCCATCCTCGCGCCTTCACGGCAATGGCAAACAGGTCCTCGTGCATTCCCACCTTAATTTCCCCTCTCAATGCCGATTCCAGATTTTTTTCACCATGTATTTTAACCAACTCCTTATACAATTTTTCCGCAGCAATCTTCTCTTCTTTTTCCTTTTTGATCCTCTCCAATTCACGATCCCTCTCTGCCTGGAGTTGTATACGCTCACGCTCGAAATCAAATTCATCAAGTTTGCTCCCGTTACGGTATATTTCAATTATTTTTCCTTTAGGGTCACACACTACTCCTTCTCTAAACTTCACCCCAACAATATTATCAAAGGTTGTAAGAGTGTCCAATTGCAGAGCAGCAAGCCTCCTGTCATTTATGAGAGGGCTGTTTCCCTCTGCGATGCAGTCGAAGTACCCGCTATATAGATTGCCGTTTTTGTATTCCACACGACTATGGTGATAATCTTCCATGATAACCGTATAATCCGGAAAGGTCTTTTGGATGGCTTTGATTTTCATATTGTAGTTACGGACTTTGTTATTGTTCTTATTAAGAAGACTACCGTCATAGTCGTTTTCCAACTCTATGTAATCACCATTAGTTTTTTCTTCGCGTATTCCCAGAAATCCCCTATAGAACGTCTGGTTATTCTCTTTGTTTTTCGTTAGCCACAAATCAATCGTCAATCCATCCTTATAGGTGCGTGTGCCTCTAAGATCAAGACTAAGGTAATGAGGAGCAGAGGACAGTGCCTTATACTTAAGGTAATGAGGAGCGGACATTGCCTTATACTCCTTGTATTCATCGCTGGTTATCTTTTTCTTCTCTAAACTTAATATCGTTCCATCCGAGTATGTAATCATATTTCTTATCACCTTCCCATTCTCAGTCATATATTCATGTACGGAAAGATCCAGGTAGGTCATGCGAAATGCTGCAAGTTCCCCCTTCGCGTCAAACTTATAGTGGTCCAAGGACTTTGACTGATTGAATTTTTCTGTGTACTCTTGCTGTTTATTTGTATACTCTTGCTCAAGCATTCCGAAACGAATGGTCTCCTTGTTACCGTCTGCACCAGTGTGGATTCCTTCAACAGTATATACTTTGAACTGATTCCAGTCTCTTTTCGAAGTTTTGAAGTCGATCAGTTCACTGATTTCATCACATGCTACCGAACCCTCATAAATCTCGCCTTCTGATGAGGTCAAGCGCAACTCCTGAGCATGTCCCGTGTTGTCAAACTTGACATAATCGCCATTAGGGCATGTCCAATCTGCACCCCTATAGGTCAGAGGGGTCTTCGCTCCATTTGCAAACAACAATACCGGTGGATTTGAGGATTCTTGCAACTTTCCAAGAGAGAACTTGCTTTCCTGAATCCTAAACTTTACGACCGCAGGGTTTTCAATTTCGTATTCGGAGCAGCCTGCAAAATCCTTGGAGACTGCTACAATGCGATCATATTTTTTATCCAGAAGATATAACTGTCCATCTGCCATGAAAACCCCTTCTCCTGCAAGATTTTCCATCTTTATAGCAAACGGTTCTTTCAGTGCGCCGACACACTTTTCGTTTAAATAGAACGCACCATCGGACAACTCGAAATTCATAACAGATATTGGCACTAGAAGAGCCATATCGACTGTCTTTTTAAAAGACACTTTGCCCTTGAATGTCAATCCTTCAACTGCAAATGTAAACACAGCGTCAGGAACATAGTTCCCGTCAAATGTTCCCTCAAGAGTCATCTTGTTGCTTCCGTCTTCATTGATGACGAGTCGCCCCTGACCCTTCGGGGATTTCTTTTCTGCCGGTCCCTGATAATATGCAAACTTTGTATAGGAAATTTTCTTCTCCTTAACCTGCGCATAAAGAGTCGATCCTGCAAACATTGACCCAAGCAGCATAAATGCCGCTACTCTAAAAAAATTCTTCATTGGATAGATTTTTTGGTTATAAACTACATACCTGAAAACATCGTCTTCAGGATTCGTTCACAAAGGAAAATATAATATTTCATTTGGGGATAGCCCTTTTTGGCCCTACTAGGGACCATGACGAGCAGATACACACCGTGTCGTCGCCACAGTCTGTAGCAACGGCCTTGATAACGACATCTGTCAGAAGGATTTACTGCAGCGCCACCAGCACCGAATCCAGCACAGCAGACTGCTCGGCGAAGATTTCTTCGCAGGCAAGGCGCTGGTCCGCAGGGAGGGAATCACGGAAATGGACAAAGCGAAGGAGATATTCGCCTTTGAAGACGGAGGCATCATAGTAGGTCTGCTGGCTGAACATGGAGTCGCGGGCCGGGATGTAGAAAACCGACATTTCGGTCCTCAGGCGGTCTTTGAGGGCATTGTGGGATGACTCGGTGACGGCAGTTTCCACTTTTGAGGGAAGAATCATAGTCAGCACAAACACTGCGAATATGACTGCAGCAACTGCCACAGGAAGGTACCTTCTGAGCGCGATGGCCCGCTTGAGCGCTGGAATGCTCTGATACCTCTCAGTAGGGTTCTGGCGGCAGCAGCGGTCGACGACCCGGCGATATTTTCTGCCGGACATCTGCCTGATGAGCAGGCCTATGGAGTATATGTCAGACGCTGCTCCAGCCGGACCCTTGCCGGCCATAATCTCAGGAGCGGAATACCCTTGGGAGCCTCCCATGCAGCCTTTATAGACGGAGTCGTCGCTGATGGAAAGACCGAAGTCTATGATGCGGGCCGCCCCGTGAGGGTTTACCACGATGTTTGACGGCTTGATATCGTTATGGAGCACACCACGATGATGGAGATAATCCACGCCGTCCAGGATGTCATCTATGATGCAGTCTTTTGCAGAGTCTGACGGGCCGGCCGAAAGGAATTCATCCAAAGACTGACCTTCTACATATTCAAGAATGAGTGCCGGACCTGCAGGCGTATCCTCCTCAAAGCCAAGGGTCGTCACTATGGATGAATGGGACAATGTGTTGCCCAGT
>JALFCH010000009.1 GCA_022771245.1 Rikenellaceae bacterium
CTGATTCTGTTTCCATCTGCATCTGTCATCCAGTCACCTTCCAATGTCCAATACCAATTACCGTCAGTATCTTGTTTGATTCCTATCGAAGGAACATATCCATCCTTCCCGTTATAAATGGTCACACTACCACTTTTGCTGAATGTGATTGTATATCCAATTATTTCATCGTCTTCCATAACCGGGGCGACTCCGATTACATAATCATTTTCCTGGAGTGCGGACACTATTGTCTGAAGGGCAGCAATATTCGTATTCTGCTGACTGCACAAAAGTTCCAACTGAGAAATACGATCTTCGTGTTCACGCAGTTTCTCCCAAAGAGCACTGTCATCGTAGCATCCGTTCATAAACAGAAGGACAGACGCAAGAAGTATAAATTTTATCTTTTTCATTTCCAAAGACTATATGCGGACCCCACTGAACAGAGCCGCGGTTAAACATTTGTTATTCAACGTGAAAATATTTTGCATTAATCCTCTTTACCTCAGTCTCTTCATTGCATTCAAAATCATAAACGTAATTTTTGTAATCAGAAGCAAGATTCTGCATTATTTCCCTCTTTGCATCTGCGCTAATCAGAATCTTTTCAAATTCAATATCCTTCACGTTCATCTCGTTGATTGGAGTTTGCAAGCAGTTGGTAGGAGAAACGGTAAAGAAACCATTTTGTCTGAATCTTCTAAGTTCTCCCATAGGAAAGTTTCTTATAGATATGTCGTCTTTTGAGTAGAATCCCTCTTTGACAATCGTTAGTTCCTTGACATCAAAGGGTGAGATCTTTGCGGTATCATCTGATAGTTGGCCTTTCTGTTTCAAGATATGCAACTGACCACATTCATTACCATTCTCTTTTGATGCGAAATACAAAGCAGTTTCCAATCTTGCCGTCCAATCAATGAGGCGGCAAGACAGTCCCAAATGCCTTCCCGTTGACATATAGAACATTTCTGGATTATAGCTCTCAAGCTTAAAATTCTCGATATTTCCCTTGGTTATATACTTCATAAAGTCATCGAAACACTGCTTTTCGCTCAGGATTAGGTCTCCGTTCCTCGGCTGAAATCTTGCAATGCTTGGCACAAGTTTGTAATTTGTCTTTGATTCACCTCTATAGAGCAGGTGATACCCTGCCGGACGCATTTCTAAGAACTCTTGTAATAGAGAAGTGATGTCTTCATTATTACGGATAATACTTATTTTATACATATTTGGTGGGGTTATTCTTTTTGGCATCTGACATAACAAGTTGTAGCAAGATTACAATCTGAGTCGATGTTCTTTTCTGAATTTGGAAGGTGATATAAAGAGGAAATGGACCAATAATATCCCTGTCCGTCAGAGTCCCCCCACAACCACCAAGGTCTTGTAAATAAGAAGTCCCCTTTAGGATACCATACAAGTGGATTCGAACTAAATAATCCCGAAAAATTAAATCCATTTTCTTGCTCACAATTTTCAATCTTTTTATCACCTAATGCCTGTTTCCATATTCCGCTCTCTCCACCTTTCGGAACTTTCCAACCAGCAGGACAAGGGTCGTATATAGTTTTTTCTTTGGCCCATCCTTCATAATCATTATTAGGAGGCCAGTTACTGAGCCACCAAGATGGTTCTTTAATGGAATATGTCAATGCATCAGAAGAACTTGTTTGAATAAATCCATTCGTTGTCTTCTCTCTATCAGAGAAAGGGTCTTTGCGCCCCCATTGATAATATAATCCTTCAGTTTTGCCCAATTTTGGTTCAACTGACGTAGCGCCAAGATTCCTGTCCATCATTATGCCGGCATCGTTGAAATACACTTGTTCCTGCGGAGTATCTGTCATCCAGATATGCCATGACCATAAAATAGTTCCTTTTACGTCTTTTGCAGTTACAACTGCATTACCTGTATGGAATGGTTCAGGTAATTGAATATACATATATCTATCCTTATAATACACTTTACTGATTAAGTCTCCCGGTTCGGGTTTTATAAAAAATGAGCCAAATGATTCCCATAGGACATCAACAGCAGCAACTACTCCGACAGATTCATTGCTATTGCCTATGACCATAGGAAATCTATATATGCCAGGCTCCGATGCAATGTGACAGTTTGCAGGAGAAGACTGCTCGAAGTCAAAATCCTTTGTTCTGAATTCACTCACTTTGCTATATGAATTTCCGGATTGACACTCTGTCTGCACGCAATATTTATATCTGGTGTCCCCCTTGAGATTGTTCAATTTGATAGAAAAGCCTTGATTACTATCGAACATAACGGTTGAGGCTGTTTCGGCAGTTTCAAAATCAAAGCCATCGTCTATAGAATCAGAATAGAGTATTGTTAGCCGTGTGAAATACTGCAAATCAGATTCAGTCATTTTCAAATTTCCAGAGAAACTGGCCGTAGTTGCCGAAACTTTGTCCAAGCTATAGGTAGCAGTAGCCATATTCTCTAGCTTTCCTAATCCTGGATTGTTTTCGTCTATCTCCAAAGCCTTTTCGGAGCAACCATACATTGAGCAAATAGCAAAGAGTACCAGTACAGACAAAACTTTGCATACATAATTCTGCATAATGCTTAAAATTGTTGTGGTCCGGCAACAACCCAAATCCGAACGGATACAAAAAAGACGTGGGAGTTTTACTCTGCTCATCCTGAACTCAGGCCTTGGCTGCCTTCACAAAAGGATAAGCAACGCAGCTAGCCCACGTCAGGGATGATGTCACCACGCCAAAAGCGGGGAGACAGAATTGTCATCACTGAAATGGACGTCCCCGTTGCCGTATCTTCTTTTGTGAAATCTTACTGCCAAGTTTGAGTTCAGAAGATAAACGTCAAGTAACGTCTTGAATATGTCCGCCCACCCGCCCCATTCCCGGAAACCTCAATGAAGCCATTCCAGGGAATTCAAGGGCTAGCTAAGCGAAACAAAAGTACGAAAAAATATTATTATGAAACTAAGAAAATCCGCCAAAAGAGACAGAAGCATCAAATACACTTCGACATAATAGGAAAGAAAAGAGAGTACATAGCGCTCCTGGAAAAAGGGGAGACAGATATGCAACTCTCTACTTTCCTGATGATAACTGATGCGGTAGGCCTGAATTTCGGACTTGTTCGCTAATCAAAGGAGCCACCTGCCGGATGGCAGATGACTCCCGTACGGGCGGCAAATACTATCGGACTTTAGTCCGATGTTAAGTCAATCACTTGTTACGGTAATGACTTCTCACATAAACCTTCTTTCCGTTAACCATTCTGAAATGGCCTTTGACGAAGGAAGGCTTGCGAGCAGCATCATTGCAATCTTTGCAAAGGCGCTCATCAATGCTGATATTTAGATGAATTCGAAATTTATACATAAAAGTGTTTGTATTGGCAAGTTGAGAGCTTGGAGCGGCTTCTCAAGACTACATCGCCCGTATAGTCAAAAAAAACAGGGCTTGAATTAAATCTATTCTAACCCTGTTGTTAATCAGCATAAGAGCTTGCCTCCTCTTATGTATTTTCGAATCCGCTGCGAAGGTAGGGATAATTCTTTTTAATTTCAAGTATTGGGATGAAATTTTTATTGAGAAGGTGACTCAAATCAATGCAGTTCGTCAAGTATGCGGTCGAGGTGGGCGTAGCGGGAGAGGACAGCGAGGATGTAGCGGATGTCCACGCAGACGCATTTGTTGTAGGACGGGGTGTAGGAAGCATCGCTGGCGAGGGATTCCTTGTTGCCGTCGAATGCCAGGCCTATGAGCTCGCCTTTGGAGTTCAGCACCGGGGAGCCTGAATTGCCTCCTGTTATATCGCAGTCGTTCAGGAAATTTACGGGGTAGTCCGCTTCGAGCTTGCTCAGGAAAGCCTTGAAATCATCCTTGAGGCGGAAATCATAGTCTTCCGGATTCTCCTTTTCCAGGATTCCCCGGGCGTGGCTCTGCCATCCGTTCTTGACGGCATCGCGAGGGTTCAGACCTCCCACACGGCCGTAGGTCAGCCTCATTGTGGAATTGGCATCAGGATAGAGCGCGAGACCCTTGTCCCGGTACATTCCGTAGAGAGCCTTCGTGAATTCGTGCTCCAGCTCCATTGCGGAATGTCCCTTTTCAGCGGCATTGATTGCCTCATTGAAATCCGTAATCTTTACTTCCTGCAGGAAACGGACCAGTGTATCATTCAACAGTTCCTTCTTCCGTTGCCTGCCACGTCCTTCACCGGTGCAGTTTCCATTTTCCCGGCACAGGTCTGTGCACCATCCCTTGCTCAAGCGGCTGCCTTCCCATACTTCCTCAGCAATTGCCGCATAATCCTTCCTATCTCCCACAATTTCCCTCTGATATTCAGACCAATACTCTCTCGGCACATTCTCCAGGAACATCTGTGCGGAACAGCAGAAAAGCTCTTTCTCCAATCCTAAGTCCAATTCTTCAAACATCTCCTTCCAGTGCCCTTTCCCCGCTTCCCGACCGGGTTTCTTCGAGCGTGCCGCATTGCTCAAACGCGAAACAATCAGCGACATACGGCAGCCTCTCACCAAGGTCTCCCTGAACCATATACGGTATTTCTGCAATTCGGAAACGGCTCCGTAACATTCTTCAAGGTCCTTCAGCAGACTGCCCCAGCGAGCCTGCCTGGCCGGGTCTGCATCTATCCATTCCTGCAATTCGGCCTCCCTTTGCCTGCGCTCCTGCAGCACTCCGAACCTGTTCCAGCACTGCACCTGTCCCACATTCAGTTCCTGAACATTGCTCAGTGAGAAATACCAGTCCTGATATTTCAGCCTTGTCTTCGGATTGCTGTCCATCCATCTGCGGGCAATACGCATCTGTTCCCCACGCACGAGATTGCTCACAGGCAGGCCCATATCCTTGTTGAAACCCAGCTTGTACGAACTCGAAAAGCGGTCAGTGCGTCCCGGATAGCCTATCACCATATTGAAATCGCCTTCCTTGTAGCCCCTGGTGGAAATTGTCAACTTCGCCGGAGAGTTCAGCGGCACATTATCCTCTGAATAACCGGCAGGCTCCCCGGTGGGAGAGCAATAGATGCGGTAGAGTGCGAAATCGCATTTGTGCTGGGGCCATTCCCAGTTGTCCGTGTCCCCTCCATAAGCTGCAATGCCCACAGGAGGTGCCGCCACCAGTCTCAGGTCCTCATACACCTTGTACAGGGCAAGGTAATACTTCTCCCCGGCCCACATCGAACTCAAGGAAGCCTCCAGTCCCGGATTCTCCTGATTGTATTTCTTCTCTATAATATAACTCAACTTCCTTATGCCCAAGTCTTTGCCCTCTGCTGCAAATTCTGCTTTCAGGCTCTGCGCCTCTTCGGTCACATCTATTACCTTCTGCAGGAAGAAGGCCTTCTTGCCGGGAATATGTCTTTCTTCGGAGGCCTCGAATGCCCAGAATCCATCTTCCAGATAATTGCACTCGCTGCTGCTCAGGCTGTGGACATCCGCAAATGCACAGTGGTGGTTGGTAATCAGCAGACCTTGATCGGAAATGAGGCTGCCCGTGCATCCGAAATCCAGAGACACCACGGCATCGCAAAGGCTGCTTCCCGGGGCATCTGCATTGTAAAGTTCACCTGCGCGGAGTTTCAACCCCCTTGCCCTCATATTCTTTTCCAAAGCCTTGTTGATGGCATTTACCATCCACATGCCCTCGTCAGCACCGGCCGTAAAGGCGCAAGTCAGAACGAGGGCAGCAATTGTCAGAAATCTTTTCATTTCAAATCAGTTTCACCGGGGACATACTTGTGAACGCTTCCGCTGGTCTTCTTGAAGTCCATCTTTGCATCGACCTCCCTCACGTCGTCCTTGGCGTAGGTGATGGTCCATTTGTCCATATTCAGCAATTCCTTGACTTTTGTAGAGTTCATAGGCATTGCAAACCGGATTTGGATGGAAGGCACGCAATCGCTGTTGAGGCGGGTGTAAATGCCTATTATGCCTTCGTGGGATGACAGATGGTTGCTTACGAAAGGCATAGTGCGCTTGATTATAGGCTTTTCGTAGTTGTAGTCTGGAATTTCGTAAATCCACTGGTCTTTGCCCTCGTACTGTTCCACTCTCTGACGGAACTCAGCCGTAAATGCGGAAGTGACGGCAAACATCTTGTGCAGATAGTCCTTCACGCCCATCATCTGATATCCCGGCTCCATCTTGACGAACTTGAAGTCCACAGGCGTGTCCTTGGTGCCTCCTCCGTGAACGGGCATGCTCAGCATCTTCATCTCCACAATTTCCCGGAACCATTCCTCGTCAGGATTCTCCTCCGGACTCATATATACCCTTATGATCATAGGGCAGGCGAACTCCGACTCAAGTCCGAAAATGCTTCTGCCGGTATTGCGGATTTGCAGTCCGAGGTAGTTGAGGTCCACCCTGTCGTACATATTCTCGGTGCGGATGGTTACGATTTTGATGGAATCCAGTTTGTTGTGGTCCGGGGTCCAGATGCGGAACATCGAAGGGGTGAATATGGCTTCCCGCAGACTCTCGGCATTGAGTTTCGTGGTGTCGATAAGCACTTCCGCCTTGTGGTGGTGTACATAGGTCTTGACTCCGTGCACTCCGGGGATGCTCTGCAATTTGGCTTTGAAAGCCATTGAACTGCCGTAGCACTTGACAGAGCGCAGACCTTCGAGTTTCACTGATGCTAGCCGGCTTTCAGGCACACCTTTCACCACTCCTGTGGAATCCGCCTGCTCAATGCCCCATTTGAAATTGATGGTCGGGAGTTCGAAGAGAGTTCCGGCCCAGATGCCAAGGGCAACAGCAGCCAAACTCACTATGGCAGGCACATATTTCCATCCTTTGCCTTTGACGCGGCCGCCGATTCCCGGTTGGATGGCTCCGGTGTTGCAGGCTGCCACGCATTCCCCGCAAAGGGTGCAGTCCACGTGGGTGAACCGTCCGTCTCCAGCCTTACACAGGTCGATGCCGTATGGACAGTGTCTGGTGCAATGCTGGCAATGGTTGCATACACTGTTGTCCTTGACCATTGTGACGAGTTGCAGCACAGGCTTCGGGGCTATGATTTCAAGCAGATAACCTGCACCGCAGAAAACAGCAAATACAATGATCCAGTTGATTTGCCATCCGTAGATTCCTGCCAGCAAGGCTCCACCGAAGAGCGCGACCACCCAAATCCAGTACTTGAATGAGTTGGATGCGGCTCCGAGAGGGCAGACATAACGGCACCAGAAACGGTTGATGAAAAAGCCTCCTGCAACCACCAGTACAAGTGAAGTTATTGACATCCATAAGGTTATCTCACCTTTGAAGCCGGTAGCCACTGCGTAGTACGGGTCCAGGTTCTTGCAGAACAGTTCGCTGGCTGTAACCGTGGAGTAGAGTATCACAAACAGCAGGGCGTATTTGAAAATCCTGAGAAACTTGTCAAGCGGGCTGCCGTTACGTATGTTGATGCCCTTTTTCCATCCCAAGGCCTTGCGGAGTCCCATCAGTAAATCCTCGACAGTGCCTACGGGACAAAGGTAGCCGCAGAACAGCTTGCCCAGGAGCATCACCGCCACTGCCAGGACTATGCCCATCATCACCTGCACCGAGGACATCGAGCAGGGCAGGGTTGAATTTGCAGCATAAGTAGCGAGGGCTTCCAGACCACCCATCGGGCACCAGGCCTCCGGGTCAGGCTTTTCACTTCCGAGTTTGACCACTCCGGTCAGAACGAGTATGAGCGAGATGAGAACACCCCATTGAACCAGGGTTTTCTGCCAATTCTTAAACTGAAATTTGTGCTTTGCCATCTTTTAGTAATATAATAAGTTGCGTCAGATTTGAATTCTTATTTCTCCTGTATTATGTCTCCGTGGTCTCTTGCCACAGTCTTTTTCCAAAGTTCTGAATATCCAGGCTGACTTATGCGGCCCGGGATTACATCGGAATGCCCGTTTGTCACCCAACTGCCGTCCGGATTCTGAGCCTTCACATTGCCGTCTATGAATTTGACGAGCAGCAATTCCTCAAGTTCAGTCCATTTTGCGAAAATTTCGTCGGCTGTTCTTACAGAGAAATCCGTCAGGAAGGCTTTAGTCCCGGTGAATTTGTCGTAAACCTTAGGCTTGCGGCCTTTCTTGAGGTATTTGTTCGGTTTTGCAGCATCAGCCTCATATATTTCCATAGCCTTCGCATCGTTTGCAGCAAGTCTCTCCAGACAGCTGTTTTCCCAGGTGTCAATAGCCTCGCGTACTGTCGGGGCCATTATGTCGTAAGCCTTGTAGCAGGCGTTGGCGACACGGTTGCACATCCAGAAGGCGGAGGTCGGGGAGTATTTGAGCATATTTCCATTACCTTCGCGGAACGACTCCGGGATTGCCTCAGTATTTGTATAAATAGGTGTAAGATAAGATGTTGCGGCATCGTCGCAGCCGAACCATATTACTCCTCCCACAATGTCAGGAAGCCAGCCCCGGCTCTGTCCCACAAGCCAGAATCCAGTCTGCTGGGTGGCCATAGCCCTTTCGTTCACATATCTCTTCCCGTCCACTTCAAAGCTCATAGGTCTCCAGCGGTAAGGAAGACGGTTTCCTCCGGCCCCAATGTCGGCTGTCATATCCATAGGTGTGCCCTCGAAATGGTCCCTCATCGCATCGGCCACATCCTTGACTCCGATTTTTTCGGCCGGTTTAACGAAAAGCGGAAATCTCTTGCTCTTGTCATAGCCCATTGCATAGTCAATGTAGTCGTAGGCATCCCTCGTCACCTCCTTTCCGTTTTCATCCGTGAAAGTGAACTTGCCCTTGCAGAGTATGTTGAATGCAGACCAGGCGCGGGCCTCGCAGGCTCTCATCCCTCCGAAATCCAGTGGAGCATAGGTGTCACAGAAACTGAATTCGCTATCTTTGCCGTCAAACCATCCCTTGCTGCGGGCAAATGAAATGACGTCAGGGGCGTAGAGGCAGTTTTCAGGGTCGTCAAGAGGGAAAGTGCTGATGCGTGCCTGGTTGGCGTGGGCGCAGATATATCCGTCAGGCACTCTGCGGGCCACCCAGACTATGCCTTTGTCGGCGTTGTGGCCGTCCACCATACGGGTTCCCTTTCCTATGAGTTCCATAATCCACACCTCGTCCCTGTCGGCAATCGAAAAGCTCTCGCCTTCGGAATAGTATCCGTATTCATTTGCAAGAGAGACAATTACCTCGATTGCCTCACGAGCGCTTGCTGCTCTTTCCAAAGCTATGTAGATAAGGGAGCCATAGTCCATAACTCCTGTGGAATCCCAGAGTTCGGAACGGCCTCCATAGGTGGTCTCGGTGACAATCAGCTGCTTCTCATTCATATTGCCCACTCTCTTGTAGGTGAAAGGAGCTTCAGGGATGCGTCCGAGAAATTTTCCGGTATCCCATTCCACTACATCTCTGAAAGTGCCGCTGTCGTGGTAACCCCCGGCGCGGAAGTAAAGTTCCCCGAAGAGTTGGTGGGAATCGGCTGCGTAGGAAACCAGGCAGGACCCGTCTTTGCTGGCCCCCTTGGTTACGAGAATGTTGGAGCAGGCATCTGCTGCAGGCGGAAAGGACGCAATCAGGGCTGCGGCCGCTCCGGCGATGATAGAT
>JALFCH010000026.1 GCA_022771245.1 Rikenellaceae bacterium
GTACTTTTGTATGTCCTTTCCCTGTACGGATCGACGCCTACGCCTATGTAGGTCTGGGTTACTTTCGCAATGGGTTTAGGAAGCCTGTAATTGAAATACAGGGGCACAGCATCAGCGTTAGGGAGCATACTCCCAATCTCACGCATCGAAAGCGTTGTCTTCAGCCCGCCATATATAGACTGGGCCGTGTCTCCAAAGAAGAAGATATTCTTTCGCGCGCTATTGATGAACTCCTGAATCTCTTCCCGCGTGAAGTCCTGAGCCTCATCGACGATTACATAATCTGCCTTGGGCATGCCTCGACGGTTTTTCCAATCCCAGTGATAGTAAAAGGCATCACTCAGACCCAATTCCTGACGTCCTGCCTGCATATAATCTTTCAGCGCCTTCGTAAAGACGATCACTGTATAATCCCTTCCTTTTTCCGCCTGAATGCGTTTTGCTTTCTGAAGTGCGATAACGGACTTGCCGCTTCCCGCGCATCCGGAAACAACCAGCGAACGGTCAAGCGTTCTGTCTAACAAGTCCATTTGATAATCATCAAGCATGGATTCTTTTACCATGAAATCCCTGGGCATACTCTACTCCTTATTTGTTTTGTGTTAATTCAAAAGCATTCACAATGTTCTGACCCCGACACTGCTTGCAGGTGTCGGAGTTGACCGCACTCACGAAATAACTGTTCCCATCAGGGGAAAGGTGACGTGTGATGTCATCCACAAATACACGATGGCCCAACAACCGATACGCCACCTTGCTGACATCGTTAGATCTTCCCCGATGGGATACCGAGAAAACTTGCTGAGTGTAGCAAGGCGTATTACACTCGCGCTCCTTGAAACGACAAGAAAGAGGTAAGATGCTGCTGAACGAACCATCTTCGGAAATGAATCGGTTTACCTGATCATTAAGGATTTGTGGATAGAAGATACCTGTCCCTTCATCCTTCATTGTGATATCAAGTATGCAGAGCACCCCAGAAAGGTTAAGCAAGGGAGCCAGCACACTGCAGATGTCTTTGTAGACCGTTTTCATTCCTTGACGGAACAGTTCAGATCCAGCCTTGTCAAACAATATAATATCGTACGGGAAATATTCGTTGATGGGCTGGGCAAGAATATCATTGACAGACAGAATACGGCAACGGATACACTTGCACTCAATTGTCACATAAGGATACTGCTTCCGGCACTCCTGGATGAAATACCGAAGCGAATTGATTGAAGACTCACAAGCTTCAATCACCGTAATCAAAAGAGTTTTTAACCTCTTCGAATTCTGCAGGCACGCAGTTATGGTTCCCATCAAATCGCCTCCGCCTCCTGAACAAATATCCAGGAGCGCGATGGTGTCCAAATTGGAATATACCGACTGGAAACGGCCACTCTTATAGAGATTGCTGAAAATCGTATTCAGCTCGACGAAACTTCTGGGGAAGTAGGTGCCTAAGTATTTGCGCTGTTCCTCGTCGGACAAATCCAAGTTGTCTGAGAAGCGGCGCCAATCGGGCTCGTAGCGAGCTTTCAAAGTGTCAAACAAGAAGGATTCGATCCATACAGGCAATGTGGAGGCCAGAGCCGAACTAACCTCGACCGGCTCAACTTTCTCAACGGCCGCCTGGGCCTCTATCTCATCGAAGATATTCATTCCTGTATCGTCCGAGGGTGCGTTTCCTTCTTCCTCAGGTTCGTCCTCTGCACTTTCCTCATTTACGTTCTTCAATACTTCAGGATTTGAATATCTTACACAAAGCCAGTCAGGATCTAAGTTCAAACGATCAATAATCCTGACAAAATCCGCTTCTTGTAAATCACACTCCGGGGTTACAATTAAATCTAATTCGTCGATAAACCCTTTTTCGTCGCACACGCGAAGCCACTTAATGCGAGGGCTGATCTGATTGTTTATCGAAGCAGCATGGTGGAACACTATCAGGGAAGATAGACGCTCTACCTGTTTTGCAGTCAAAGCGCCAGTCTCCACAAGAATAGGCCGACAGGCATTGCGGTTTATCTTTGCCTGGAGGTAGGGATTCTTCCGTCCCGATCCGCCTCGGATAACGGATTTGACGCCATCCGTTTCTGCCGTCCAGTCGCCGTTCTCTGTGGCTGTAATATTGCCGCCGAAGTCTTTGAACTCTACGAGAACAACACCTTCATTCTTAATGATGATGCCATCAAGCTCGACATCGCCGATGTTGTAGTTGCCAATAAAGATGCACATTTCGTCTGGAGAGGATGAAAACCTCTCCTTAAGAAGGACGCACAGATTTCTGAACTGCTCACGTTCATGTGTCTGATCGTAGTTCCTTGGCCTGTATACGAGTAAGGGCATCTACTATTTAATGAAGTGATTATGCAAATATACCTATTTTATTTTATACGGTAAACCGAAATATACTTTTTCTGCTTCTATTGTAAGAATCCGGGCAAAACGAGTATAAACTTTTGACTTGAAACCCGAAACAATTAACGAATAACTTTCACGCAAAATGAAACGATTATTGACCATCTTGGCGGCTATTCTGCTGACCGTTCTGTGCGGAAATGTTTACGCTCAGAAGAACAAGAATGACAACGATTACAACCTCAAGAAGGCCTACGAGGTCCTGAACGAGGAGAAGGACGAGGCTAAGGCCTTGGACCTTGTGAACGAGCAGCTCCGGGAGACCCCGGACAACGTAGATGCGCTTGTCCTGCGCGTCAGGTTGCTTCGCCGGAAGAAGGACTTCGGGCAGGCCCTGAGGGACATCAACCAGGCCCTGAAAGTCAATAAACCCAAGAAGACCGAGATGCAGAATTCCACCCTTCATTGGTGGAAAGCCTACATCTACCGTAACATGGGCGATAATCAGAATGCTGCTGCATCATTCAAGACGGCCTATGAGCTGGCACAAAAGGATGACAAGGACAACCTGCAGAGCATTTCGTTTGATTATGCCCAGTCGCTATACGACCTGGAGGACCTCGCTGCTGCCGATGCAATCTACAGGAAGATGCTGTCACTTGATGAAGCGGACCAGGCAGCCATGATTGGCCTTGCCAGGAACATGGTCCAGCGGGAGCAGTATAAAGAGGCGATTGAACTACTGGATAAGTGCCAGAGTTTCGATGCCGATTATGCGGAGATTTATCGCTTCAAGATGCAGGCGTATGACAAGATGGGTGAAGTGAACAAGGCCATAGACGCCGGACTGGACTGGTTTGACAAGAATGACGATGCGAGTACGACCTTCATTATTAACGTGCTGAAGAAGCGCCCCAACTATGCCGAAGCCAGTTTGAAATCACGTGCGAAGAAGAGTGAGAAACCATTTCAGTGGAAGGTCTTCCTCTGTCAGTTTTATGAGGCGACGCACAAATATGCGGAAGCTGTGAGGGCCTATGATGACCTCGAAGCAGAATTCGGCCACTACGACCAGATCAATGTGTACAGATCTGACTGCTACAGCGAACTCGGGCTCAATGAGATGGCCATTGCGGACATTTCCAAGGCGATGGAAAAAGAGCCTGATTGGGAAAGTCTTTGCCGACGGGGAGATTACTACCGGCTTGCCGGAGATATTGATTCGGCCATCGCGGACTTTTCTGCAGCAATTGAAGAAATCCCGGATGAAGGATATGCCTACTACAAGCGTGGCTGGTGCTATGAGATGAAGGGGGATCGTCAAAAGGCGCTGGAGGACTATAACATGGGCCTTGAAATGACACAGGACTATCCTTACCTTTTCTTGATGAGGGGCGAGCTTCTGCTTCAGGATGGAAACAAGACAGAGGCAGATGCAGACTTCGAGAAGGTCCTTCAACTGGACACTCTGGCCGATGCCAGCAGTTGCAGGATGTATGCCCTTCACTTCCTTGGACGTGACCAGGAGGCGGAAGAATGGATGAACAAGATTATAGAGGATGATCCTGAAAGCGACGGGAACTACTACGACCAAGCTTGCCTGTATTCCCGGATGGGTCGTCTGGAGGAGTCCATTGCAGCTCTCCGCAAGTCTTTCGAGAAAGGCTACCGCAGCTTCTCTCACATCCGTCTGGATGATGATATGGACGCAGTGCGCGAGCTCCCGGAATTCAAGGCTCTGGTGGAAGAATACGAAGCCAAGCACGCCGAATACCTGAAGCAGTTTGAGCTGTCGATGCCGGAGAAGGAGGAGACCGTTACCGAAATCGCTGTCAAGCGCAATCCCGGCGGCACCTTCGAGATACCCTGCGACATCAACGGGCTCCCGCTCCAGATGATCTTCGATACTGGCGCGTCGGACGTCACCATCTCTTCCGTGGAAGCCAACTTCATGTTCAAGAATGGCTATCTCTCTGACAAAGACATCAAGGGAAAACGCTACTACCAGGTGGCCAACGGCCAGATCAACGAAGGTACTGTTATCACCCTCCGCGAGGTCAAGATTGGCGACGCAGTCCTGCATAATGTAGATGCCTCCGTGGTGAAGAGCCAGAAGGCACCGCTTCTCCTGGGACAAAGTGCAATGGAACGTTTTGGGACTATCACGATTGACAACCAAAACAACAGGCTCATCATCAAACACTAATAACGGCAACTAAGGCCTGCCTTCTGTACAGCGTGAAAGGCGGTTGGCAGGCCTGCCGTTTTTCATAATCTTTACAGATAAATCGAAAACTATGTTAGGTGCAATCACAGGGGACACCATAGGCTCGGCCTATGAGTTCCATAATACTAAAGACTATAACTTTACGTTATTCCTTGGCAACAGTGCCTACACGGATGACAGCGTAATGACGATGGCCGTTGCTTACTGGCTGCTGAAAGACAAGGAGCACAGTTACCAGGGGCTTGAGGACATCATGGTGATGTTCGGTGAGAAATGTCCTTGCCCTATGGGCGGATACGGCGGCGGCTTCCATACGTGGCTGTTCTATCCGGAGGGACTGTACAATTTTGATGATAAGTACGGAAAGGCTCCTTATGAGTCCGAAAGAGGCCGCCATCCTTATGGCTCCTGGGGTAATGGTTCCGCGATGCGTGTGAGTGCTGTGGGCTGGTTCTTTGACACCCTGGAAGAGACTGAGCGCGTTGCAGCTATCTCTGCGGCCATCACCCACAACCATCCGGAAGGGATAAAAGGCGCCCAGTCTACAGCCGCCGCTATCTGGATGGCCAGAAACGGCAAGACCAAAGAAGAAATCCGTGAGTACATCGAGAAAACTTACGGGTACGATCTTCACAAGACATATGAATATTGGCATTCCATTTACCATTGGGAATCCAGTTGTCAGGGAACCGTGCCACAGGCCATGATAGCGTTTATGGATTCTTCCGATTTTGAGGATGCCATGCGTAAAGCAGTTTCCCTCGGCGGCGACAGCGATACGCTGGCATGCATTACCGGTGGTATCGCAGAAGCATTTTATAAAGAGATTCCTCGCTCTATGGCCGAGAGAGTAGCCCGAGCGTTTCCTGGAATCTTCAACAAAATTCTGGATGCCGTCAGGGTCGAAACAGTTTATGGTAAAACCTGCAAAATCGTAGATTGATTATGGTAATAGCAATCATTTCAATTGTGGCGGCCGTTCTGCTTGCCCTGTATGTGAGCAAGAGCCAGGACTTTAAGGCGCTGGAGAGGGACAACAAGTGGCTCAAGGAGCAGCGGGAACAGGCACCGGAGCCTGTGGCCGTCGATGACGTGGATAACCACCCGCTGGACAAAGAGACGGCAATGGAGGCTATCCGTTACAACGGGTATGTGCCGGAGGCAGATGGCCATTGGATCACCTTCATGGCCCAGGGTGAGCATTATGCCATTGACGCGGACCGGTTCCCGGTGATGGTGATGATGAAGCATTATAACCTTGATCGCAAAGAGTACGATATGGATCTGATGCACAAGGCTGCGCACCAGGTGTCGGACGATATCATTATGGGAAAGGTGCTGTTTACTGGCGAAGAGGAGGATGGTATCGCTTTCCAGATTACGGCCATTGAGAACAAGTATGGTCACTTCAAGGATTGCCTGACCCGGTACATCAGTATCATTGACGAATCGCAGTCCAGGATGAGCCAGCTTTACAATGATATGGATGCGAAGCAGAAGGAAAACCTATCTGTTTTTCCTCAGTTGGGAGCGGGAGCATCTGGCGAAAAGAAGGTAATGTCGTAAACACGCGGAGATAATGAAAAGGAACTACACTTATTACACGATTATTGGAAGTTGTATCTTGGCGCTGATTGCTGGCTGTGGCAAAAGGAATAACAATAGCACTATGCCCAGGATAGAACGATCCCCGGGATGGGGCATAGTGAAGGCCGAAGAAAAAGAGGCAGAAGTGGATGATACGGAAGAGGCCTTCGCAACGATACCGGATGTGCCTTACGCGCCAAAGGCAACGTTTACGGGGAGAACAAACCTGGAGGCATTGTGTCCTGGTGGATCAGAAGAATATGAACTTGGTAAGGCTAATGCCCAATATCTGGATGGGTGCTATTACACCGGTGATAAATCGACGCCATTCCTTGCTTCCTTCGCAGAACGATGGAACAAGTCTGCATTCCTTAGGAGGTTCGTTAATGCCGAGGAACTCTTTGAACGGGAAAATACAAACATTGGTGATTCGCTGACTTCAGATACCGTCAGAGGGAAACTGCCGATGCTGAAGAATGAGTTCCAGTTGGCCTTCAGTAATAGCACTTGCATGGCCAAGGCTAAGAAACTTGTCAAAATGCTCACAACCATTGACTATGTTCCAGCAGAGTGCGAGAAGATGGCGAATCTCTTTGGCGAAATTGTAAACGTGCCGTATGACACCCCGGATTATGTGACGGAGGCAGACATTGAGGCTATGCAGAATGACTTCTGGAGCTTATATGACAAGAGCCAATATGTTCAGGACATTGCTGAGATTCAGAAGATCCGTGTTAACGAAGACTACGGAACTGAAGCTTTGGAGAACCTGCGTAGCTCGTTACAAAGGCGATACGTGGAAGCGACGGATTTTGATGAACGTTGTATCCTGGCTTGCGAAATGGCTTGCTGCGGTCAAGAGAACGGAATCGACTATCTCGGCGAACTAATTGAAGCTGGCCAGTATTCCAAGTATCTATTGGAGGTATGGGTGGATTGGAGATTATTCGCACAGCATGAAGTCTTTGGAATATCAACGTACTCGGAAATACCCGACAACCTGTATGATAATGCACGCCTTCTGGTAGCAAAAGAGTACGTGAAGCACATCAATGAGCACTCGGATGACAAGTTCGCAAAGGTTCTGTTACTGAACCTGACGTACGCAGAGACTTTGCACCGTGTGGGAGGGTATTATGGCAACGAGGCTCTTGGCGCATCTTTGTTCGTGAAGGAACGTTATTTCCTGCCGGAAGAGTTAAGTAAAGCCTCCAACTAATCTCTTTTATGGAACACTTCGTCTCTCTACTGTTCTATATCTGCGTCGGCCTAATGACTGGCCTGGGGAATCTGTTCCATGTATCCTATATGACCATCAATGTCATTATGTTCTGCTATGTGGAGCCCATTTTTACCGGAATAATGATTGTTCTGGCCATCCTATCGTTTTGTGGACTACCGACAAATGTGGGAGGAATATGGTTCTTTAGAATTGTGGTTGCCTTGGTCGGTGTTCTTCTATTAGCTGGTGGCTTTTACTTTGTCGGACAAGGTATAGCGACTGAATATGGTCTATACCATAATACCTATCTCCATATGCCTTACGAGACATCCGCTCACGCCGCGAAACTTTTCGACCAGACTGTAGACTGGCTCAAAATAACGGCCGAGAAGTTCGGGACTACATACCAGATTATCAACTTGGTAGTATATGTGCTGGCAATGCCCGCATTGTGCATAGCATCATATGTCTTTCTGAGGATTAAACCTTTTGCCATAAAAGTTTCTCCTTCCGGGTGGATTGTGACAAAGGCCGGTCTTCGAGCCGCAGGAAGTTGCCTCCTCCGGTCGGGGCTACGCCCCTCCCTCCAGAGGCAACTTCCTTACAATGCAAAGTTACGACAATCATTCATTTCCTACCCTTCCGTGTCTACTTTTACGAGAGCAACAGAGGCAGCACCCGAATTTTGAAAATTCACAGAATATGGATAATTTTGAATTGATTATTTCAGAAGTTTAGCTATGGAATATTTGTCAAAAGAACGATACGATGAGATTCAGACGGAGTTGAACAGCCTTATCAACGAGGTCTATCCCAAAGTGAGGGAAAATCT
>JALFCH010000029.1 GCA_022771245.1 Rikenellaceae bacterium
TCGGAAGCCTAGGCATCCCCCGTTCGCTCTTGTAACCTTCTTTTCGAATGAATTACTTCCAAGTACAACTGTCGCAATTTCTTGCGTCTTGCACTTCTCTCGTTTGCCTTGAAATTGTAGTCCCTAATTCTTAACGAAAATTGACTCTCTCGTTTGCTTGCCGTTCCGCATCCCGCTTCACGGCCCTTTTTGAATTACAGACTAATTCTTTCAATTATTTCTTGCTTTACCTCAATAATCTTTTTCAAACTTGTCAAAGAACTGTTCTTTGTTTCTTTTGAGCGTCTGCCGCGTTGGACTGCGTATCCTCTTTCGGTCATTACCATCAGGTAACTCCCTCTTTCGGAACTTGCCCGCCTTGCATCCATCTCAAAATAAATCAAAGAACTGAATTCGTGTCCTGACCGATGGGTCATTTCCGAATTGGGCTGCAAAGATACGGACTTTTTTATTACCTGCAAATTTTTCTCGCAATTTTTTCACATTTTTTTGAAACTTTTCACATTTGCCTTTGTTCGCATACCTATTATAATACGATATTGCTATATTTGCGGCTCGAAAAAACAGAAAGACAAGAAATGAAAGAAGAAAAACCGCAGACAACGCTCCCGGAAAATGCAACAAGGGAGCTGAAACCGGGCGAGGAGTACAGACCACTCCTGCAGCCTGAGAAAAACTATCCGGAAGTCACCCCCTGGTCGGTGTCCATAGGTCTTGTGATGACCATCATCTTCTCCGCAGCCGCTGCTTACCTCGGGCTCAAGGTGGGCCAGGTCTTCGAGGCCGCCATTCCGATTGCCATCATAGCAGTGGGCCTTTCCTCAGCCCTCGGACGCAAGAACAGCCTCGGCGAAAACGTCATAATCCAGAGCATCGGTTCCTGTTCCGGAGCCATAGTGGCCGGAGCAATATTCACACTGCCAGCACTTTACATCCTGCAGGACAAATATCCGGAGCTCACGGTCAATTTCAGCAAAGTGTTCTTCTCCAGTCTCCTCGGAGGCATACTCGGCATACTCTTCCTCATACCTTTCCGCAAATATTTCGTAAAGGAAATGCACGGCAAATATCCTTTCCCTGAAGCAACAGCCACCACACAGGTGCTCGTCAGCGGAGAAAACGGAGGCAAGGGAGCCAAAACCCTTCTCGCAAGCGGAATCATCGGAGGACTCTACGACTTCATCGTGGCCACATTCGGGGCGTGGAGCGAAAGCATAAGCACAACAGTGATGCACTGGGGCGAGGTGGTCGCAGACAAGGCAAAAATAGTCCTGAAACTCAACACAGGAGCCGCCGTACTAGGTCTCGGATACATAGTCGGACTCAAATATTCATTCATAATCTGCTGCGGGTCCTTCCTCGTATGGCTCGTCATCATTCCTTTGATGAACCTCATCTGGGGCGGCAGCGTACTCGACTTTATGGGCACAGGCATCACCCAGACAGTCAGCGAAATGACCCCTGACCAGATTTTCAGCAACTACGCCCGCCACATAGGCATCGGAGGCATAGCCACAGCCGGCATCATCGGTATCATCAAATCCTTCGGCGTAATCAAATCGGCCCTCGGACTTGCCACAAAAGAATTCCGTCGCAAGAAATCTGATGCAGAAGCCGAAGTCATCAGGACACAGAGGGACATTTCGATGAAAATCGTGGTTATCGGCATCATCGTGACACTTGCCGCAGTCCTGCTCTTCTTCGCATTCGGCGTGGTGGACAACATCTGGCTCGCAATCATAGGCTTGCTCATAGTTGCAATCATAGCCTTCCTCTTCACAACTGTAGCCGCAAATGCCATAGCCATAGTCGGTTCCAACCCTGTGAGCGGAATGACCATTATGACACTCATACTCGCCAGTATCATACTCGTGGCCTGCGGACTCAAGGGTACTGCCGGAATGGTTGCGGCAATGGTCATAGGCGGAGTGGTCTGCACGGCACTTTCGGTTGCAGGAGCATTCATCACTGACCTCAAGGTGGGATATTGGATAGGCACGACTCCGAAGAACCAGGAAAGTTGGAAATTCCTCGGAGTATTGGTGGCTGCAGCGACTGTGGGAGGCGTGATGATGATACTCAACCAAACCTACGGATTCACCGGGGAGAATGCACTCGTAGCCCCTCAGGCAAATGCGATGGCTGCCGTAATCGAGCCTATGATGAACGGCGGGAATGCCCCGTGGCTGCTTTACGGAATCGGTGCCGTGATTGCTATCGTATTGACTCTCTGCAAGGTACCGGCATTGGCCTTTGCTCTGGGAATGTTCATCCCTATAGACCTCAACCTGCCTCTGCTCATCGGTGGCGGTGTGTCGTGGATAGTCAGCAATATGAGCAAGGACAAGAAAGTGAACGAGGCAAGGAACGAAAAGGGCACACTCATCGCGTCCGGATTCATCGCTGGAGGTGCGCTAATGGGAGTTGTGAGTGCAGTGCTCAAGTTCGCCGATGTGGACCTTATGATTCCTGCCGACAGCCTCTGGGCAAAATATTGGGCTGAACCGATTTCAATACTGCCTTATATGGCAATTATAGGATTTATGATATTGGCTTCTATCAAAGAACGTAAATGACTATGGAACAATTGATTGACAGATTTTTGAGATATGTTTCCGTGGACACTCAGTCGAATCCGGAAAGTGAAAGCCAGCCCAGCGCTGCAAAAGAATTGGACCTGCTGAAGATGCTGAAGGATGAACTTGAGGCTATGGGCGTGGAAGCGGAACTGGATGAATACGGATACGTGATGGCTACGATTCCTTCAAATTGCGGGAAGGATGTACCTGCTGTCGGATTCATAGCCCACGTGGACACGGCTCCGGACGCATCGGGAAAAGACATCAAGCCTCAGATTATCAAGGACTATGACGGCGGGGATATCGCTCTGAAGGGAGTGGAGGGGCTATACCTCAAGGTGGAGGATTTCCCTGAAATGAAGGACTACGAGGGGCAGACTCTCATTACCACTGACGGTACGACTCTGCTCGGGGCTGACGACAAGGCCGGGGTTGCGGAAATAATGGATGCGGTGCAGTATATCATTGAACATCCAGAACTTAAGCACGGTAAAATCTGCATAGGATTCACACCTGACGAGGAAATCGGACGAGGAGTAGTGAAGTTCGACGTGGAAAAGTTCGGGGCCGATTATGCCTATACTATGGACGGAGGAGCTGTCGGAGAACTGGAATATGAAAACTTCAATGCGGCTTCGGCTTCCGTGAAGATTCAGGGCAGCAATCTGCATCCGGGCTACGCGAAGGGCAAGATGAAAAATGCCATCCTCATCGGAATGGAGTTGAACTCACTGCTGCCTGTGGAGCAAAGGCCTGAATACACCTGCGGCTATGAGGGTTTTTTCCATATCATCGGCTTCAACGGAAGCGTCGAGGAGGCCACTTTCTCATATATTATACGCGACCACGATATGGACCTCTACGAAAAGAGGAAACAGACTATGCAGGAGTGCGTGGATTTCATCAACAGGAAATATGGGGAAGGCACGGCCAGCGTGGAAATCAAGCACCAGTACTACAATATGCGCAAGATGGTGGAGCCTCATTACCATATCATAGAGAAGGCAGTGAAGGCTATGGAGATGGAGGGCATAAAACCTCGTATTCAGCCTATAAGAGGCGGCACTGACGGGGCAAACCTCTCATTCAAGGGCCTGCCTTGCCCGAACATATTCGCAGGTGGACACAATTTCCACGGAAAACTGGAGTTTGTGCCACTGGAGTCAATGATTAAGGCAAGCAAGGTGATACTCAATATCATATCCCTGTTTGCCGAATAAGGAATCCCCCCAAAATAAGTAATACGAAAATAATAAGCTGCCTCACCTTTGAAAGTCTTTCCAATTCAAAGATGAGGCAGCCCTTTATCCGTCCAGTTCGTCCCAGAGGGCTTCCATTTGTCATTAGTTTTGTCGATACGGAGACAAAGCTATTTTACAGTCGCGAGCTGGGATTTCGTGCGAACAACAGTTTACTTAAGAGGACCACGAATAAAGAATTCGCAAATTTGATTAATTTTGCAGCCGAATATCAAAATGCACATGCTATGCCTGCAAACAAAAATGCAGTAATCAGATATATGTACCTAGACCAGTTGCTGAGTGACCGCTATAATAAATACACATGCGAGGACCTCCT
>JALFCH010000033.1 GCA_022771245.1 Rikenellaceae bacterium
GGAATCAATGCCCACGATATTCTCGTTGAGCCTTGTCATAGCCTCCCACCAATATCTCTTGATGTTGTTCTTGAGTTCCACTCCCATCTGGCCATAGTCATAGACAGCAGCCAGTCCGTCATAAATCTCACTTGACGGGAAAATGAACCCGTACTCTTTGCAGTGCGCTACAAGCACCTTGAACAGTTCGTCCTGTGTCATAGTATTTCGTTAAATTAATTATTTTCATTGCAAAGCCTCCGCAAAGGAAAGCCCTATTGACATAAATCCTGCAAAAATAATCAATTCCTGTCAAATAATACAGTTACTTGAGTTGCAAGAACTAAATTTCTATGGATATTTCAGGTGAAATTATCTCCCGCAGAGGGTCAAGGACAAAGGGACGCTGGCGGAACAGCGGGTGCGGGACCATCAGGTCCGGTTCGGAAATGGTGTTGTTGCCGTATAGGATAATGTCTATATCTATGATACGGGACTCGTAAATCCGGCTGCCTTGCGAGTCGAGATTGATTTCGTGTTCGGGGCGTCCGAGCTGTTTCTCTATGCGCTGGCAGCACTCCAGAATGTCGTGACAAGGGGCTTCAAGGTCAAAACGGACGGCGCAATTGATGAACGACTGCTCAGCCCGGAATCCCCAAGGCTCGGTTTCTATGAGTTTTGAAATGGCCACAGGAGGGCGATGTACACCGTCAAGAAGGCTGAATTCATCCTCCATCATCCGGATGGCCCTCAAAACATTTCTTCTCCTGTCCCCGAGATTGCTGCCCAGGGAAAAATAGACCTGAACCATCATTCGTCCAAGCCAAGTTCCACAAGCGCCTCTTCAGACATCCTGGATTTGTCCCAAACCGGTTCGAATACGAGGTCCACCTTCACGCTGACAACGCCCGGTACATCTTCCACAGCGTGTTGCACTTCATCAACCACATAGTCCGCCATAGGGCAGTTGGGAGCAGTGAGGGTCATCTGAACATACACATTATGGTCCTGATCCACATTCAGTTCGTAAATCAGGCCGAGATCATACACATTTACAGGGATTTCCGGGTCGTAAACCTGTCGCAGAGCCCTGATAATATCGCTTTCGAGTGACATATTTCTTAACTATCAGCAATTTTCGGATGCAAGTTTCTTCATCGTCTGAATCATAGACACAAGTCCGTTGGCCCTGGTCGGAGACAGATTTTCCTTAAGGCCAATTTTTTCCACAACGGAGAAATCCGACGAAAGTATCTCTTCCGGAGTACGGCCCGAATATATGCGTATCAGGAGGGAAATGATACCCTTGGTGATGATGGCATCGCTGTCGGCATTGAAGACCAGGACTCCATTTTCCATCTTTGCATCAAGCCAAACCCTTGATTGACAACCTTTTATCAAATATTCATCGGTCTTTTTATCCTCAGGGTAGGAAGCAAGGGACTTACCCAGGTCGATAATATATTCATATTTGTCGAGCCATTCGTCGAATTCGGCAAATTCTTCTATAATATCTTCCTCAACTTCTTTCAAAGACTTGTTCATAATATCTTAATATTCAATAATTTAACTCAACATATCCATAGCTTTTTCCAGAGCCTTGCCGAAAATTTCAACCTCCTCAAGAGTGTTGTAAGGAGCAAGTGAAACCCTCAACATACCAGTGACTCCGAAACGGTCCATAAGAGGCTCTGCACACATCTGCCCTGAGCGCACCGCAACTCCCATCTTGTCCAGAAGCAGCGCAAGGTCTTCGTGATGAAGTCCGTCCACCGAGAAAGAAAAAACGGGAATTTTAGGTTCTGCCGTTCCGTACAATCTTATCCTTGGATTTTCTGTAAGTATGTTCCTCATAGCCTGTTCCACAGCCCTGCATTCAGCCGCAAGTTCCTCGTCCTCCAAAGAACGCATAAATTCTATAGCCTGAATGAAACTGGTTTGCCCTATGAAATTCTGGGTACCGGCCTCAAACTTCATAGGCAAGGGAGCGAAAGTCGTCTGCTCTAAACTTACATTTCCCACCATTTCTCCACCGAAGAGGAAAGGAGGCATTTTCTCGAGATATTCCTTCTTGCCATAGAGCACTCCGGTGCCGGTTGCGGCATACATCTTATGACCGGAAAAAGCATAGAAATCGCAATCAGTCTTCCGGACATCGATTCCGCAGTGCACTATACCCTGAGCCCCATCCACGAGCACAGGAACCCCTTTTGAATGGCAGATGCGAACAATTTCATCAATAGGATTCACAATTCCGAGCACATTGGAAACCTGGGTTACAGCCAATATCTTCGTCCGGTCATCAATCAACTTGTCAAGAGCCTTAATGTCAAGTCTGCCATCATCCAGGACTGGTATAAACCTCAATTGGGCTGATTTGCGAAGACAATGCTGCTGCCAAGGTACAAGATTGGAATGATGCTCTGCAGCAGATACTATCACATTGTCCCCTTCTCCGACAAATGCCTCGCAGAAGGAATATGCAACCAGGTTAATGGAAGCAGTGGTGCCTGAAGTGAAGATGATTTCTGAGGTTGATTCAGCCCCTATGAATTCCCTTACAGCCTCTCTGGCGGTCTCATAGTGTTCCGTGGCCTGATCAGCAAGATGGTGGACTGCACGGTGTATGTTTGCATTGGCTGTCCGTGCCCATTCATCCTGCATTTTCAATACAGTATCCAGCCTCTGGGATGTGGCGGCATTGTCAAAATAGACCAGTTGCCTGCCATAAACCTCTGCAGAAAGTGCCGGAAATTGTTTTCTGATATCCTGTATAGTCATTGTCTGAATATTGTGACTGCAAAATTACAAAATAGTATTCTATCTTGGGATAATTTGTTTTAATTTTGCGCCTGCGGCTGAATAATTCAAGTCTCCAAAATGATTACTTTGTGAATATTTCAGAACTGGAACGATATGATTGACTACATCAAAGGCGAGATTACGGAATTGAATCCGACAGAAATGACATTGGAGTGTAACGGAATAGGCTATAAAATCCTGATTTCCCTCCAGACCTACGACAAACTCAAGCAAAGCCGTGAAGCCAAAATCTATATCCATCACTATCTGAGGGAAGACGATGAGCAGTATTTCGGGTTTGCGGGCAAGGATGAAAGGGAATTGTTCCGTCTTCTGATAGGAGTTTCAGGCATAGGTGCAGCGACTGCCAGAATGATGTTGTCATCCTTGAGTTCTGATGAATTGAGAACTGCAATTCTATCCGAAGACATCAATAAAATCAAAAGCATCAAGGGAATCGGTCTCAAGTCAGCACAGAGACTCATACTCGAACTCAAGGACAAAATTTCAAAAGGTGAAGGCAGCAGTCAGAACACCATTTTCCAGACATCCGGAGCAAATCCGAATCTGGAAGAAGCTACTACTGCACTTGTTATGCTTGGATTCACAAAACCCAATGTTACGAAAGCCCTTGCTGCAGTCCTTAAGGAAACACCTGATGCCAATCTGGAGCAATTGATAAAATTAGGTCTGAAAAGACTCTGAGCAAGCTGCGACAAGTGAGTAGACTGCCCGACAAAAGCTATTACCGTCCGAAATAGACAAGCAAAACAGAAATATCAGACGGGGAAACCCCGGAAATACGTGAAGCCTGAGCAATGGTCCGCGGGGCATATTTCTTGAGTTTCTGACGACATTCAATTGAGAGGCTCTGCACGCGGTCAAAATCAAAATCCTCAGGAATGATAAGATTCTCCAGACGGTGAAGTTTGTCAGCCTGCTGTTTTTCCCTGTCAATATACCCCTTGTATTTAATAAGGATATCAGAAACGCTCAAAACAGATTTTCTTGTCTGTTCATCCAGCATTCCTCCCCTATCCTCAACATCAGGAGCAAGTCCGTCGAAATTCTTCAAATTCCTCATAGATTCAAAAAACTCAGAACCTTCAAAAGCTTTTTCTGAATCAAACTGAAGAACTTTATCCATCTCATACTTATCAAAAGTTCCACGTGGAACAATTTCGAATAAATCGGAAACAAAAACATCAGGACGGGATACAAGGTCAGAAATGGTTTTCTTATGAGGAATCTCTGCTGAATTCTTCTGACTTAGATAAGAATTGACTGTTTCAGGCTTCAACGAAACAGTAGAGCAGAAATCAATAACTTGCTGAACTGCATCATACTTGCGCATTATAAAATCATATCTTTGCTTATCAGCTAAACCTAATTCAAAAGCAAGCGGGGTAAGCCTGAAGTCTGCATTATCCTGACGCAAAAGAATTCGATATTCAGCTCTTGAAGTAAACATACGATAAGGTTCATCAACACCTTTCGTAATAAGGTCATCAATTAGGACACCTATATAAGCCTGATCTCTTCTGAGAATAAACGGATCTTTTCCGGCAACCTTCAAATGAGCATTTATACCGGCAATCAAACCTTGTGCAGCAGCCTCCTCATAACCTGTTGTGCCGTTAACCTGGCCAGCGAGGAATAAACCCGGGATATTTTTCAACTCTAAGGAAGCAGATAACTGGGTAGGGTCAAAATAATCATACTCGACTGCATAGGCAGGTCTGAAAATCTTTACATTCTCCAAACCTTTAATATGGTGCAGGGCATTGAGTTGAGTTTCCAATGGAAGTGATGAGGAAAATCCCTGTAGGTAATATTCATTGGTATATCTCCCCTCCGGTTCAAGAAACAACTGATGCTCTGTCTTGTCCGCAAAAGTGCGGAGTTTATCTTCTATACTCGGACAATAGCGTGGACCTATGCCTGTAATTTTGCCGGAGAATAGAGGTGAATCCATAAACGAATCTCTAAGTATGGAATGAACCTCTTCATTTGTATGAAGTATAAAACAAGGCATCTGACCCTGACCTGATTGGGCTGCAGACAGGATAGGAAGATAGGAAAACCTCTCAGGTTCTGAATCTCCAGTCTGGACAGGAAGTGAACTGATGTCAACAGAAGAAATATCTATGCGGGGAGGAGTACCGGTCTTCATCCTACCGGTAACTACGCCCATGGACTTCAACTGTTCTGTGAGACCATAGGAAGACAACTCCCCTATCCTTCCGCCTGAAAAATCGTTATGCCCTATGAAAAGACGACCTGACAAGAATGTTCCTGCCGTCAAAACAACTGCTTGAGATTTGAAAATTGCACCGGTAGTTGTACGGCAGCCCACAATTTTCGAATTCTCAAACAGAAAATCCGTCACAATATCTTGGTAAATATCTAATTTACAAGTAGTTTCGAGAATTTTGCGCCATATTCTTGAAAAGCGTTCTTTATCGCATTGTGCTCGGGGACTCCACATTGCAGGACCTTTGGAACGGTTCAGCATTCTAAACTGAAGAGTGGAAGCATCAGTAACCACACCCATACATCCTCCGAGAGCGTCAATCTCCCTGACAATCTGTCCCTTGGCGATACCACCTACAGCAGGATTACAGGACATTTGGGCAAACTTGTTCATATCCATAGTAATCAGGAGAGTGCTGGAGCCCAAACGAGCCGACGCCACAGCTGCCTCACAACCTGCGTGGCCGCCTCCTATTACTATTACATCATATTCAAGATTCAGCATTATTCAGAAGAAAATCTAATAATTACAATAATTCACGCAAGGAAAGATAATAATTTTCCTTCATTCTCATAACAGCGGTTTCCTCTACCGTATGGTCATCGTATCCGATCAAATGGAGCAGTCCGTGGATGATGACTCGGTTAAGTTCATCCTTAAAATCAGTTCCATATTCGATTGAATTCTCCCTGACGGAATCAATGCTGATGAAAAGGTCACCAGAAAGATTGTCGCCTTCGCAATAGTCAAAGGTGATGATATCAGTGAAATAATCGTGACCAAGGTATTTCTGATTTATGTCAAGTATATATGGATCCGAACAGAAAATAATGGATATATCAGATATTCTGCGGATTTCACTCTCTGCAGTGAGACGGAGCCATTGATTCGTGCGGCGCTTTTCCCTGAACTTGAAATCAACGTCTTGAAAGTAGTATGAAATCATAAAAATTACTCGGACAGAGTGATCAGCTGTCAAAATTCGCTCACAAATTTACTACATCTAAACAAAAAATTTGCTATAAAAATTATTATTTCTAACTTTACACGACTTTATGGGCAGCGCCCTGCAAAAGGAAACAAAATAAAGTAAATCATAGCTATGGAAGTTAAAAAGACACCAAAAGCAAGTCTGGAAAACAAGAGGACCTTATTCATTGAAATAGGTCTCATCGTTGCTCTTGCAGTAGTGTACATTGCATTCAACTGGACTTCTAAGGACGTTCAGGTCAGCACTCTCGAAGCAGAAAATCAGGTAGTGCAGGAAGAGGAGATCATTCCGATTACCCAGGAGACTCCCCCACCGCCACCAGAAGCTCCGAAGATTCCTGTCCTTTCAGACCAGATCGACATCGTGGATGACGAAATCGAGGTTGACAACGATTTCCTTTCACTCGAGGACAGCGATGATATGGGTGTTGAAATTATGGACTATGTAGAAAACGTGCAGGAAGAGGTCGTAGAAGAGGAAGCCATTCCTTTCCAGCTCGTGGAGGAAAAACCTTCATTTATGGGCGGTGATGCGAACCAGTTCTCGGCTTGGGTGAACAAGAGGCTCGTATATCCTGAAATCGCAAAGGAAAACGGCGTTCAGGGTCGAGTTACACTCCAGTTCACAGTAGAAAAAGACGGAAGCGTGACAAAGGTCAAAGTCCTCAGAGGCGTTGACCCGTCTCTTGACAAGGAAGCAGTCAGAGTGGTGTCTATGTCTCCGAAATGGAAGCCTGGCAAACAAAGAGACAGGGCCGTTCCGGTAACATACACATTCCCTGTATATTTCCAGTTGAGATAGCTCCGTGTACATACTACACACACTAAAAATAGCACAAACTACACAAAAATGGGATGGCCAGAAGTGATTTTGGCTATCCCTTATTATTGGAATAAGTAAGTATATTCATATTGCTAAACTATGCTGAATTCAGAGCCTATAATCATTAAAAAATACGTAGAAAAGGCAATATTCATAGGTGTTATACGTCAGGACGACGATGAAGCAACCGTAAATGAATACCTTGATGAACTCGAATTCCTTGCTGAGACAGCGGGGGTTGAGAAAAAAGGAAGGTTTGTACAGAAGGTAGACAAGCCTGACCCGAGAAGTTATATAAGAAGCGGTAAATTGGCAGAGATTAAGACCTATATTGATGCAAATGAAATAGACGTAGCCATATTCGACGATGAATTGTCTGCCACTCAAATAAGAAATATAGAAAGGGAACTTCAGATAAAGATATTGGACAGAACAAGTCTGATTCTGGATATTTTTGCCCAGAGAGCAAAGACTGCCTATGCAAAAACACAGGTAGAACTTGCTCAATATCAATATCTTCTGCCGAGACTTACGAGGATGTGGACCCACCTTGAGAGACAGAAGGGAGGAATTGGAATGAGAGGACCTGGAGAGACTCAGATTGAGACCGACCGAAGGATAATTCAGGACAAGATTGCAAGGCTCAAAGAACAATTGAAGAAGATTGACAGACAGATGGCTTCTCAAAGGGGAAACAGAGGGTCTATGGTGAGGATTGCGCTTGTGGGCTATACCAATGTCGGAAAGAGCACACTGATGAACCTGATGGCCAAAACAGACGTATTTGCTGAGAACAAGCTCTTTGCTACCTTGGACACAACGGTAAGAAAGGTCGTGATTGAGAATGTGCCATTTCTTTTGAGTGATACTGTGGGATTCATAAGAAAACTGCCTACTCAGCTTGTGGAGGCCTTCAAAAGCACACTAGATGAGGTCAGGGAAGCCGATATTCTTATGCATGTTGTGGACATATCACACCCGGGTCACGAAGACCAGATAAGAGTGGTAAATGAAACACTTAGGGACATAGGGGCATCCGACAAGCCTACATATGTGGTCTTCAATAAGATAGATGCTTACAGACACGAAGAGTACGACGAGTTTTCACTTGAGCCTAAAAAGCCTGAAAATTACACTCTCGAGGAATATAAACATTCCTGGATAGCAAGGGAAAATACTCCTTGCGTTTTCATTTCCGCAAAGCAGAAGATCGGTATTGACAAAATGAGGTCTGATCTGTATAAGATGGTGGCTGAAATACACGCCGGGAGATATCCTTTCGATAATTTCCTGTGGTAGAATAGCGACAAAAAAGCCGGGGATGACAAATTTCATTCCCGGCTAAATTATTGATATTCAGGAATTAATCCTTGAATTTTGCAGAAAGGTACTCCCTGTTCAGACGAGCGATGTGTCCCACGGTGATATGCTTAGGACATTCCATCTCGCAGGCCCTGGTGTTGGTGCAGGAACCGAATCCGAGTTCGTCCATCTTTGCAACCATAGCCTTAGCTCTGCGTGCAGCCTCAACCTTACCCTGAGGAAGAAGTGCGAGAGAGCTGACTCTTGCAGCCACAAAGAGCATTGCAGAACCGTTCTTGCAGGTGGCAACACAAGCACCGCAACCAATACAAGCTGCGCCGTCCATACTTTCCTCAGCATTTTCACGCTTGATAGGAATGGCATTGGCATCAGGCACACCGCCAGTGCGGACTGAAACATATCCTCCCGCCTGGAGTATCTTGTCAAAAGCCTGACGGTCCACAACAAGGTCCTTGATTACTGGGAAACCCTTGCTTCTCCACGGCTCGATGGTGATGGTGTCCCCATCCTTGAACTTGCGCATATGGAGCTGGCAGGTGGTAACCTCATCGTCAGGTCCGTGAGCACGTCCGTTGATGTAAAGTGAGCAGGCTCCGCATATTCCCTCACGGCAGTCGTGATCGAAAGACACGGGACCGGAAGACTTGCATCCCTTCTCCACAGCCACAGGGTCCATACCCTCGGTTATAAGCTGCTCATTAAGGATATCAAGCATTTCGAGAAAAGAGCTGTCAGGAGATATGCCCTTGACCTTGTAGGTCTCGAAATGGCCCTTTTCCTTGGCGTTTTTCTGGCGCCATACTTTCAAAGTCAAATCCATAGTCCTTAATCCTTATAATTTCTTGTTGCGATGTGAATATTCTCGTAGTTGAGAGGTTCCTTGTGGAGTTCAGGCTCCTGGCCTTCTCCCTTGTACTCCCACGCAGCCACGTACATAAAGTTCTTGTCGTCCCTCTTGGTCTCTCCGTCTTCAGTCTGCATTTCCTCACGGAAGTGTCCTCCGCAGGATTCGTTGCGGTGAAGGGCATCGATGGCCATAAGTTCTCCTATTTCAAGGAAATCCGCAAGGCGAAGAGCTTTTTCGAGTTCCTGATTGAAGGTTCCCTGCTCTCCTGCCACATAGACATTGCTCCAGAACTCGGTCTTGAGGTCCCTGATCATCTTGATACCCTCTTTCAGACCAGCCTCATTGCGGGCCATACCGACGTGCTCCCACATTATGTGACCGAGTTTCTTATGGATGGAGTCCACGGTTTCGGTACCTTTGATGGAAAGAAGACGCTCAATCTTCTCTCTGACAGCCTTTTCAGCCTCGTCAAACTCAGGGGCTCCGATATCTGTCTTAGGCTCCTTGAACTTGGAAGCGAGATAATCGCCGATGGTATATGGAAGGATGAAATAACCGTCTGCAAGACCCTGCATAAGCGCAGATGCTCCGAGGCGGTTTCCACCGTGGTCGGAGAAGTTTGCCTCACCTATTGCATACAGACCCGGAACAGTTGTCTGAAGATTGTAGTCAACCCAAAGACCACCCATAGTGTAGTGGATTGCCGGATAGATCATCATAGGCTCCTTATAAGGGTCTGTGGCAGTAATCTTCTCATACATCTGGAAGAGGTTGCCGTAGCGCTCAGAAATCACCTTCTTGCCCAGACGCTCGATTGCGGTCTTGAAATCGAGGAAAACTGCAAGTCCTGTTTCATTCACACCGAAACCGGCATCGCAACGCTCCTTTGCCGCACGGGAAGCCACGTCACGAGGCACGAGGTTTCCGAATGCAGGATAACGGCGCTCGAGATAGTAATCCCTATCCTCTTCCGGAATATCAGAAGGCTTGATTTCGTGGTTGCGGAGCTTTGCTACATCTTCCTTTTTCTTAGGCACCCAGATACGGCCGTCATTACGCAGAGACTCCGACATAAGAGTCAGTTTGGACTGCTGTTCGCCGTGTACAGGAATACAGGTAGGGTGAATCTGCGCGAAACAAGGGTTTGCGAAGAAAGCGCCCTTCTTGTAGCACTGCCAGGCAGCTGAACCATTGGAGTTCATTGCATTGGTTGAGAGGAAATAGGTGTTGCCGTATCCTCCGGAAGCGATTACTACAGCGTGTGCTCCGAAACGCTCGATTTCACCTGTAACGAGATTGCGGGCTATGATACCCTTAGCCTCACCATTGATGAGAACCACATCCAGCATCTCGTGACGCGGATAGGACTTCACAGTACCTGCGGCAATCTGGCGGTTCAAAGCGGCATAGGCTCCGAGAAGAAGCTGTTGTCCGGTTTGTCCGCGGGCGTAGAAGGTACGGCTCACCTGCGCACCTCCGAAAGAACGGTTGGCGAGAAGTCCGCCATATTCCCTTGCGAAAGGAACTCCCTGTGCGACACACTGGTCGATGATGTTGTTGCTGACCTCAGCCAGACGATAGACATTGGCTTCGCGGCTGCGGTAGTCACCTCCCTTGATTGTGTCGTAGAACAGACGATAGATTGAGTCATTGTCGTTCTGATAGTTCTTGGCTGCATTGATACCTCCCTGAGCTGCAATCGAGTGCGCCCTGCGCGGAGAATCGCTGATACAGAAGACTTTTACATTGTAGCCGAGTTCACCGAGTGAAGCAGCTGCAGACGCTCCACCGAGACCGGTACCGATGACAATGATTTCCAATTTTTTCTTGTTGCCGGGAGAGACAACTTTGATCTGAGACTTGTGCTTTGTCCATTTTTCGGCCAAAGGACCCTCAGGAATCTTTGAAATCAATTCTTTTGCCATTATATAAAGGTTTATAGATATTGCATATCAATTAGCCTGCAAAAATAATAAAACTTTCATCAAGTTCCACCATTTTGCAGGCTGAACAAGAAGATTAATCGAAAAGCAGGTTTTCGTCGGGTGCAGCCCTGTCCAATCCGAGGTGCCTGTAGGCCAGTTCCGTCACTTCCCTACCCCTCGGTGTCCTGACTATAAAACCTTCTTTGATGAGGAATGGCTCATAAACTTCTTCCAAAGTACCCTGGTCCTCCCCTACTGCTGTGGCTATAGTGTTGGCTCCCACAGGTCCGCCCTTGAACTTCGTGATGATGGTCTTGAGTATCTTGTTGTCGATGGCATCCAGTCCCCTCTTGTCTATGTTCAGGGCATCCAGGGCGTAACGCGCTATCTTGAGGTCAATAACGCCATTGCCTACAACCTGGGCAAAATCCCTTACCCTGCGCAAAAGCGAATTGGCTATACGTGGAGTACCCCGGCTCCTGAGGGCAACCTCGTGTGCAGCCTCCGCATCTATATCCACCTTAAGTATTGATGCACTGCGACATACTATTTTTTCCAAAGTGGAAGTATCATAATATTCCAATGCGCATTTGATGCCGAAACGGGCCCTCAGCGGCGAAGTCAGAAGTCCGCTGCGGGTGGTGGCTCCAACCAAAGTGAAAGGATTGAGGGAAAGTCTTATGGAACGGGCTCCAGGACCCTTGTCCACCATTATGTCTATCACGAAGTCTTCCATTGCGGAATAGAGATACTCTTCCACTACAGGCGATAGCCTGTGGATTTCGTCAATGAAAAGCACGTCACCTTCCTCAAGTGAGGTCAAAAGTCCCGCGAGGTCCCCCGGTTTGTCCAGCACAGGGCCTGATGTCACCTTCATATTCACTCCGAGTTCATTGGCGATGATATGTGCAAGTGTGGTCTTGCCCAAGCCCGGAGGTCCGTGAAACAGCACGTGATCAAGGGTCTCCCCTCTCATTTTGGCAGCCGCAACGAAGATTTTCAGATTCCTTACTATCTTCTCCTGTCCGGAGAAATCCTCAAGTTCCTGCGGTCTTATTATTCCGTCTATTTCCTTATCTTTGCCCGCATTCACATCGTGCGGATTGAAGTCTGTCGCCATCGGCATCAAAATTAATATGAAATACAAAGATAAATTTAATTTTGAATCTAATGGTCATATATGTTTGTTGAAAATGTTGATAACATATACAATAGACTAAAAGTCAATCATTTATATTGTTCAAAACTGTTGATTGACCTATGGATAAATTCTTGGAAAATAATTCCGTAAAATTTTGGAAATTTGAATTTTTCCCGGTTATGTACGGATAAAATTCTTATGCAAAAATAGTTTTCATTAGATTTGCACAGTTTTTCAACAGGTTATCAACAGGTAAAATGGATAAATTGTTAATAAGTCAAAAATCAGTAGAAAAACTTTCCACAAGATTGTCTGAAAATACAAGTGTCTATTGTTCAGGGCTTTACTTTTCTGCAAGGTGGTTTGTGGCAGCTAATGCGGCAATCGAAGGCATTAATTTCATAATTCTTCCGGACCGGGAATCTGCGGAGTATTGTGCAGCCGACCTGTATTCTCTCGTGGACGGGGACAAGGTGTTCTTTCTCCCGGATTCAGGCAGGCGTATGGAAAGGAGCAACTACAAATTTTCCCTCAGCGTTCAAAGGACATCGGCAATTGGCAGACTGATGGAGTATGACGGTCAGGAAAAGCTCTTTTTCGTAACCTATCCTCAGGCACTTGCCGAAGGAGCCGTGGCGAGAAATTTCACTTCTGACAAAAATGTGCTCAGGCTAAAGTGCGGAGACAGTATAGACCGTGAAGAACTTCTCGGCAAACTCGGGGAAATGGGATTCGTGCGTACCGATTTTGTGGGGGAACCGGGCCATTTTGCAGTGAGAGGGTCAGTAATCGACATCTTTTCATATTCCGACAGCAATCCCTTCCGTTTGACCTTTTTCGGGGATGAAATTGATTCAATCAGCATATTCGACTGCGGTACCCAACTTTCCAAAGAGAAGAGGAATGAAGCTGAAATCTATCCCGACCTTTCGTCAATGGAAGATATGTCTGAAGCCTCAGTGCCTGTCATCTGCCTTCTGCCTCCGGAAAAGACCTTGATTTGGTTGGACTCGGCGGAACTCTATTGCAAAGAGGATTTTTATGCTCTTGCCGACAATTACAGAAAGGTATTTCTTCAGGTGCCGACCGGGATTCAGGGGGTGGAGACCGTAAAATTCAGCATAACTCCGCAGCCTGTTTTCAACAAGAATTTTGAACTTCTGTCCGCCGATATCCGTGAAAAGACCGAAATGGGCTACAGGATTCAGGTCTATGGGGATAAGAAGGCGCAGTTGGAAAGGCTCCAGAGCATACTTTTGCAGAATGGTTGTCATCTGCCAGAATTCGTGGAAGGAAAAAATATACACAACGGCTTCATTGACAATGAAGACAAAATATGCTGCTACACCGATCACGAAATCTTCGACCGTTTCCACAGGGTGAGTCTCCGCCGCACGGTTGAACGCAGTGAACAGCTGACCATCAACGATCTGACTTCCTTTACGATAGGGGATTACATAGTCCATATAGATTACGGAGTGGGAATTTTCGGGGGACTTGTGCGCATACGCGATGACAAAAACCGTATGCACGAAGTTGTGAAAATCATCTATAAGGACAACGATACTGTCTATGTTTCAGTTCATTCGCTGCATAAGATTTCCCGCTACAAGTCCAAGGATGGGGAGCCTCCGAAAATATATAAACTGGGTTCCAAAACCTGGCAAAATCTGAAGGCCAATGCAAAATCCAAGGTGAAGGACATAGCCAAGGACCTGATTCAACTCTATGCAAAGAGAAGGGCCTCCAAGGGTTTTGCCTTTTCTGCGGACAGTTTTCTTCAGACTGAACTTGAATCATCATTCATATACGAAGACACCCCGGACCAGGAAAAGGCTGTGCAGGCCGTCAAGAGGGATATGGAAGCGGAATGCCCTATGGACCGTCTGGTATGCGGAGATGTGGGCTTCGGGAAGACGGAAGTGGCCATAAGGGCTGCATTCAAGGCGGCTACGGATGGCAAACAGGTGGCTGTTCTTGTGCCTACCACCATACTTGCATTGCAACATTACAAGACCTTCACCGGCCGTCTGAAGGATTTCCCCTGCAATATTGATTTTGTGAGCAGGCTTCGTACACCGAAGGAACTGACAGATATAAAAAAACGCCTCAAGAACGGTGCGATAGACATATTGATAGGCACTCACAAAATACTCGGGTCCGGTTTCGAATTCAAGGACCTGGGACTGCTGATAATTGATGAGGAACAGAAGTTCGGAGTCGGGGCGAAGGAAAAGCTCCGCCAGCTCAAGGAATCTGTGGACACCCTCACCCTGACAGCCACACCTATTCCGAGAACTCTGCAATTTTCCCTTCTGGGTGCCCGTGACCTGTCCATAATATCGACTCCGCCGCCAAACCGCATACCTGTACAAACGGAAATAATGCTTTTTGACGGAGATGAAATCCGCAAAATCATAAATTATGAACTCAATAGGGGAGGTCAAATATTCTTTCTGCACAACAAAGTGGAGGAACTTCAGTCCATCTACGATATATTGCACCGTCTGGTTCCGGATATGAAAATATGCATAGCCCACGGACAGATGGAGTCAAAACAATTGGAAGACAGGGTGCTGGACTTTATGGCCGGGGATTATGATCTTCTGTTGTGTACCACAATCATAGAGAACGGACTGGACATTCCCAATGCCAATACCATTATCATAAATCAGGCTCAGAACATAGGTCTGAGTGACCTTCATCAGTTGCGCGGAAGGGTGGGCAGGTCCAACCGCAGGGCATTTTGTTATCTCATAGTGCCGCCTCTCGTGTCCATAACTGAGGATGCACGACGCCGTCTCCAGGCCATAGAAGCCTTTTCCGACCTCGGCAGCGGATTCAACATAGCGATGCAGGATCTGGACATCAGGGGTGCCGGCAACCTGCTGGGTGCTGAACAAAGCGGTTTCATCACTGATATGGGCTTCGAAACCTACCAGAAAATACTGTCGGAGGCTATGGAGGAACTCGGTGTGGAGACAGGGCTTACTTCCGGCAATATCAAGGGGTCTTATGTGTCGGATTGTACCATCGAGACTGACCAGTTGGCTCTCATTCCGGATTCCTACATAAACCTTTCCGCTGAAAAAATACGCATTTACAAGGAATTGGACTCCCTCTCTTCCGATTCTGAAATCGAGACTGTGAAAGCCCGGCTTGAAGACCGTTTCGGACCTGTACCTGAAGAACTGGCAGCTCTTCTTATGATAGTCCGGATAAGGCATAGGGGAGAGAAACTCGGATTTGAAAAAATTATAATAAAGAACGGGATAATGATACTGTTCTTTGTGAACAATCCTATGTCTCAATATTATAAATCCTCTGTGTTTCAATCAATTATAGAGAGTTTGAACAAGAATCAGGATTTCGAGCTCAAGCAGAACGACAATCGCCTCAGACTTGTGAACAGGAAGGTGGAAAACCTCGAAAAAGCCTATGCCCTCCTGGGGAAATTGGGAAAATGATGAATTATTTGTAATTTTACGCCCCGTATGCAAAAACGCTAATATGGCAAATCTATTGGTAGATGTGGGTTATACCGCCTTGAAGGCGGCCTGGGCTGACGGAATCACCCTTGGCAAGACTTTCAGGTATCAGGGAGAAAGGACTTACGATTTCATAGCAAGCCTGGTCAAAAAGAACAGGCCTGAAACGATGGTTATAAGCAGTGTATCCGAAATCACTGAACAGAATGTTTCCAGACTCCGCAAATGCTGTGACCGTCTCATAATGATAGACCCCTTGCATACGGAATTGTTTTCAGAACTGTATCTGCCTGAATGCATAACTCCGGACAGAGCTGCTGCTGCTGTGGCGTGCCGGCATCTTTTCAAGGGCAGAGGATGCACAATCTTCGATTTCGGCACGATGATGACAGTGGATTTTCTGGACACTGACGGCAGATATGAAGGGGGCAATATTTCTCTTGGATGCAGAACCCGTTTCAAATCTGTAAACCGGTATTCAGGCACCTTGCCTCTGCTTGACACTCCCGAGACACTGATGGAGATGGGGGACAGTGTGAAGTCTTCAATATCATCCGGAATTATACTTGGAATGGAGTATGAAATAAAAGGCTATATGGACAGATATCCCGAAAATATAGTCATTTTCACAGGCGGAGATGCGAATTATTTCGCAAAAAGAATGAAAAACGCTATCTTTGTAGTTTGCAACCTTGTGCTTATGGGGTTGTCATTAATAGCAGTCAGATATGATGAAAAAAAATAGGAACGGTTTCGCAGGTAAATTGCTCGCGCTGATTTCCGGTCTTTTTGTGTCTGCGTCTTTGTCGGCCCAGACTGAGACTTCCGGAACTTACGGAGCATATTCTCCATATTCGATATATGGAATCGGAGGAATCGCAAGGGAGGGGACGGCTCATACCCAGACTATGGGAGGAGTGGGCATAGCTTCCCGCAACAACCGTTTTATAAATACCACCAATCCGGCCGCAGTAACTGCAAGGGACACTCTCTCCTTCATGTGTGACATAGGTATGTATGAAAATAATGTCATCTATGCCCAGGGGAGCGGAATGGACGCAAGGAATACGTTCAATGTCAACAATATAGTATTCTCGTTTCCAATTTGGAGGTCTTCGGCATTCATGGTGGGGCTTGCTCCTTTCAGTGATGTGGGGTATAGTTTCAGCCGAAAGGAAACAGATGAGGAAATCATTGCCCACACAGGAAACATCACCTACGATTCTTACGGGGACGGAAGCCTCTATCAATTGTATGTCGGTGCCGGGGCGACTTTTTGGAAAAGATTGTCCATAGGTGCACAGTTCATTTACTATTTCGGAAACATAGACCGTATGTCGAATGAGACTTTCTCCAATTCTTCCTATAGGTCAATCAATTACGGTAGCAGGATGAATCTCAGCGGATTCACTGGGAAATTCGGAATCCAGTATGAGCAGAAAATAGCTCCGAAGACATCTATGACATTGGGAGCCACCTACAGGATGGGTACCGGTATCAGGGGTTATGCCAGCCATTTCGCCTATGCCAGCCAGTCCAGCGTGGTTGATACCCTCAAGTCTATGACCTGGACAGATACTCTTTCTAGGGTCGGAACGCCGAGAATTGCCGATGAACTGGGTGTGGGAATTTCCTTCAAAGGTGATGACAGATGGTCTGTGGAATTCAACTATTTGCGCTCCGACTGGAGAAATTCCAATTTTGAAAATTGCAGAGGCTTTGCGGCATCTTCTGACGGAACCATATTCACTTCATCCGTATCCCAGTCCTTTCGTGCGGGCTTTGAAATAATACCCGGAAAGAACGATATCAGATACTATTTCAGACGCTGTACTTACCGTGCGGGAATATACTACGACCAGGATTATATGAGGATGAACGGGGCCAGGATAGATTCTTATGGTCTGACTTTTGGTATGACGTTGCCCGTATTCAGGTGGTACAACGGCATCACCGTAGGAATGGACATAGGACGCAGGGGCAACAATAAATTGGTGACGGCGGGGGAAAAGAGTGCCGGATTGACCTCGGAAACCTATTTCAAAATCTGCATAGGTTTCAATATCCACGATATATGGTTCCAGAAACCTCGTTACAACTAAATTGTCAGAATAAATTAAAATAACAGATATGAAAAAAGTATTGCTCATTCTTTTGGCAGTCCTGATCGGAGGGTCGGGAGCTACCTTGTCGGCTCAGGGAAAATATGGTGCCGACAGTGCAAACTGCATCAAGTATCTTTCCTATTACAAGGAGTACTACAAGCAGAAGAATTATGATGACGCACTTCCGAATTGGCGTAAGGCATACAGCATTTGCCCTCCTACCGCAAATCAGAATATGCTCATCGACGGAACAACACTTATCCGTCGTCTGATTTCCAAGAATGCGAAGAATGCCATCTACAAGGAGGCACTTGTGGACTCTCTGCTCAAAATTCACGACCTCAGAGCTGAGTATTATCCTAAATATGCTGTCACTGCCCTGAACAACAAGGGTTTGGACCTCGTAAATTATGTAAAGGACGATGATAAGGCTCTCTTTGAAGGCATTTCCGACATTGTCGGCAGGAACGGTCTGCAAACCAAGCCGAGCCTTTATATTTTCCAGCTCCAGTCTGCAGTTGAACTCTACAAGGCCGGAATTATGGATGAAGAGAAGGTAATCGATGTTTATGAAAAGGCGGTTGCCAACCTTGAGAATACCCCTTGCAAGACGGACAAGGAAAAGGAAGACCTTGCAAATGTGACTGAAACTGTGGAAAATATCTTCATTCAGAGCAAGGTTGCTTCAGTGGAGTCCCTCGTTGCCTTGTTTACCCCGAGACTTGAAGCTGCAATGGACGACCTGGCACTTTCCAAGGCTATTGTGAATATGCTCAGCAAGACTGAAGGCGGAGTGGATACAGACCTCTTCCTCAAGGCAGTGAACAATATGCACAGGCTTGAGCCTTCCTACCAGTCCGCATATTTCCTCTTCAAACTTTATTCTTCAAAGGGTAGTGTGGATGAGGCTGTGGACTATATGGAGGATGCCATCGAATATCCTGAGTCCGATGACAAGGTGGATGCTTCATATTACTATGAACTTGCAACCTACTGCTACAAGAACGGACTCTCTTCAAAAGCTTTTGCATCAGCGAAGAAGGCGGCAGAAATGGATGAAACTCTTGCCGGAAAATCCTATATGCTCATCGGAACCATCTGGGGTTCACAGGTTTGCAAGGGTAATGAAATCGAATCCAGGGCACCGTACTGGGTTGCAGTGGATTATATGGTTAAGGCAAAGAATGCGGATTCTTCACTTGCAGAGGAGGCTAACAGTATGATTGCACAGTATGCAAAATACTATCCTCAGAAGTCTGAAGCTTTTATGTACAATGTGCTTGACGGACAGTCCTATACGGTAAATTGCGGAGGTATGACTGCCGTGACGACCGTCAGAACCCAGAACTGATTTGAAAAGGATTCTGAACATAATCAATAGAATGGCAACCGCTGCGGCGGTTGCTTTCGTCGTTTATTCCTGCGGGGGAAATCTCAAGCAGGAGGATGCGAAGGATATACGCAATCTGCCTGTCCAGACTGCCGACGACCTTGTGAGTGTTCAGACTGAGAACGGACAGATTCAGAACCGGATGGAGGCTCCGAGAATGGAAAGGTATGAAAATGACAGCCTTTCAGTCCAGCTTTTTCCCGGTGGCGTTTCCGTTTACGGCTATATAGAAGGGGGCTTGCTTGAAACTTCCATCACTGCCGACAATGCCAGACATGAAAAATTCAAAGACGGCAGGGAGACCTGGTCCGCATTCGGCAATGTTGTGGTGAAGAACCTCATAAAGAAGGAAGTGATGCTCACCGACACTCTGTATTGGGACCGTCAGAACGAGAAAATCTACACTGATTGCTATGTGAGGATATACTCTCCGGACGGATTTATGCAGGGTTACGGTATGGAATCGGACCAGAGAGCCAGGGATTACAAACTTTTCAAACCTGTAAACAGTTATGGAGTTGTGGTGCAGGACAGCACTGCGGTGAACATAGATTCTGTCAATTTCATAGGCCCTTTCAGGCGCAAATAGCAATTTCTTTCAGACATAAATAGCAATTAGAGCGGAAAAGTTAGTGCTTTTTGAGGAAAAATTACTACCTTCGCACCCCATATCCCAATGAGGGAACAAACAGATAATAACTAAATTAAGATAATAATTATGGCAGTTCTCGAAACTATTCGCGTGAAGTTCGGTGTGCTTATTACAGTGCTTATTGCAGTGGCGCTGCTTTCGTTCATCATCGACCCGACCACGCTTCAGAACGTGGCTTCATCTATGTCGTCTAAATACGATGTGGGTGAAATTGACGGTAAATCAATCTCTTACACAGATTATCAGAAAGATGTGGAAAAGACTAAGGGAGTTATGGAACTCCTCGGTTTCCAGGCAAATTCGGAGCAGGCTCAGTCCTATGTCAGGGATGAGGCCTGGAAGGAACTTTTCGACAAGTATTATTTTATTCCGAATGCTGAGAGTGCAGGTATCTATGTAGGTGATCAGGAGGCTCTTGACCTCATTTCAGGAGACAATATCTCACCTGTAATCGCACAGATGTTCTCTGACGAGAAAGGTTTCAACCGTGAGGCTTTCCTCAATTTCGTCGATTATTGCCGTGCAGACCAGAGCGGAAGATACAAGGAACTTCTCAACTACCTCTGCAATGCTGCGATTTCACAGCAGTACTATTCCAAGTATTTCTCCCTGTTCTCCGCATCCAATATCACCAACGAACTTGACATACGCAAGGAAATCGCCGACAACAACAATTCGGTGAATGCCGAGTTCGTGATGGTGCCTTTCGGTTTCGCAAAAGATACCACAGTTCAGGTCAGCGATGATGAAATCAAGGCCTGGTACAAGTCTCACAAGAAAGTTGCGGCATATAAGGATTTGCTTACACGCAAGGCCAGCCGCGACATCGAGTATGTGGTTTACGACATTCTTCCTTCTGCTGAGGATATTGCAGAGGCAAACAATGAGATCGCTTCATTGGTCGAGGACTTTGCCAATACAAGCAATGTGAAGTCCTTCCTGAGTGCCAACTACTGCTCATTCGACGAGAAATACTACAAGGAGGGTGAGTTGAAGTCAATAGCTCCTGAAGTGGATGAGTTTGTTTTCAATAATGGCGGACAGAACATTTCAGGCGTGCTTGCCCACGGAACAGATTTCTATGTGGTACGCATTCTTGACACGAAGAAGGAGGATGGCGTTGTGAAGAAGCAGGTTGCAGTGCTCAAGAAAGAGTCTGTAGCTGGCAAGGCTACCGTCAATGAGATTTACTCAAGGGCAAGGGATTTCGCAAATCAGGCAGGAAACAGCTACAAGGATTTTCGCGCAGCTGTGGACTCACAGTCGGTTTATGCGCACTCTGCAAACCTTCTTGAAGGTGCTTCCAGGATAGGTTCTCTTGAGAATGCCAAGGAAATCACCCGCTGGGCTTACGAGGCAAAGAAGGGTGATGTTTCAGAAATCTTCGATATCAATAAGGACTACTTTGTTGTGGCTGTGCTCAAGGGTATCAACAAGGAAGGCTACAAGGATGTCAGCGAAGTTTCCTCTACCATCAGGGAAATACTTTATTCCCAGAAGATTGGAGATGTCAAGGCAGCCGAGGTGGCCGGAAAGATTGCCGGTTTGAGCGATATGTCCGCCATTGCAGAGGCTCTCGGAACCACTGTCAGCACTAAGGAGGGCATCACCTTCTCGTCCCTCACTTCTCAGGGGCTGGATCCTGCATTCATAGGTGCAGTCACTTCTGCTGAGGAAGGTGTGATTTCCGCTCCGGTCAAGGGCAGTTTCGGAATCTATGTGTTCAAAGTTACCGGCAAAGAGACCGGAGCGCACTACACTGAGGATGACGCTGCCAACAAGACAGCCCAGATGAACCAGTATCTTTCCCAGATGCTTATGGCATCTATGACTGATGAGGTTGTTACTGACAACAGGGCAAGATTCTTTTAGAATATCATAATACAGAAAACAGGGATACGATGAGGCTGGTGTGCTTCCGTATCCCTGTTTTTTTGTTTTTTTATCAAAAATTTCTAACTTGCCACCCAAAATGTAGTGTATGAAAGCCATTTTTTATAAATTTTTGGTCGGCTTAATCTGCATTTCTCTGTCATTCAATTCTTTAATATCCTCAGCTGAACAAATGGGGGAGGCAAGAGTTGTTAGCGGCAAGGTTGTAGATGAGAATGGTCAGCCTTTGCCCGGAGTTGCAGTTTATGATGCTGACAATACGGGTTCCGGAGTTTTGACCTCTGAAAACGGCAGTTTCACAATCAAGATTTCGTCATCCTGCAAGGTTCTGACATTTTCCTGTCTGGGTTACAAGACCGAAGAGGTGGATGTCGGCAAGGTGTCGGTGGTAAGGCTCGTTCCTGACTCTGAGACCATTCAGGAAACAGTAGTTACGGGTATATTTACCCGGCGCAAGGACAGTTTCACCGGAGCTGTGCAGGCTCTCACCTCCAATGAACTCAAGAGGGTGAGCAACAGCAACGTAATCGAGTCCCTCAAGAATCTTGACCCTTCACTTCTCGTTGTGGAGAATCTCAGTGAAGGTTCAAACCCGAATGCAGTTGCCTCAATGCAACTTAGAGGTGCCTCTTCGCTTGCTTCGGAAACCACTTCCCTCAAATCGGATTTTCTCAACGATGGCAATTCGCCTCTTTTCATCCTGGACGGATTCGAGACCACGCTCACCAAGATAAAGGATATGGATATGAACCGCATCCAGAGCATTTCCATTCTGAAGGATGCGTCGGCAAAGGCAATCTACGGTTCCAAGGGAGCAAACGGAGTCATAGTCATAGAAACCAAGGCTCTGACCAATGAAAGAACCATAGTTTCATATACCGGAAGCGTGAATTTCGAGGCCCCGGACCTCACCAGTTACAATCTCTGCAATTCCCTTGAGAAACTTGACATAGAACAGAGGGAGGGATTCTACACTTCAGATGAAAGCGATATCCAGGCTTATGCACAGATGCTCTATAACGAGAGATTGAAAAAGGCTCTGGAAGGGGAGGATACCTATTGGCTTTCCAAACCTCTGAGGCTTGGTGTGGGAAACAAGCACTCTCTCACCGTTGAAATGGGAACCAAGGCTCTCAAGGCTATGGCAAGTTTCGCCTACAACAATGTGCAGGGAACTATGAAGGGTTCTTACAGAACTGTGGTTTCTGGAGATGCCAACATTGCATATAGAAAAAACAACTGGACCTTCAGGAACATAATGAGTATTATGTGGAACAAGTCCGAAGACTCTCCTTATGGAAGTTTCGATGAGTATGCATCCCTTAATCCTTATTACAGTCCCCTGGACGAAAATGGCAATCTCAAGAAAGTCCTCTTTTCGGGAAAATATGGTACTGAGAGTGATTCCTTTGTCGGATCCAGTATGGCTGTAAACCCTATGTGGAATGCTACCATAGGCACAAAATACAGCAGCGGATACCTTGATTTCACTGACAATTTCTACGTGGAATACCAGCCTTTCAAATTTCTCAAAATGGTGGGACGTTTCAGCGTGGACACTCAGAGAACCGAATCCGAGAATTTCAAACCTGCAGACCATACGGATTTTGCAGATATGACGACTGAGGACCAGTTGCTCAGAAGGGGAACCTATGATATATCCAACGGCTCCTACACCACATTCTCAGGTGATATATCCGCTCAGTTCAACCACAAATTCAACGATCTGCACGATATCTTCGCCACGGCCCAATACAATATATCCCAGACCAGATACAGCACGGTAACACACTACACAGAGGGATTTCCGAACAGCAATATGACCAATATCACCTTTGCCCGTCAGTATGCTCTGGACAGCACTCCTACGGGAGGGGACGGTCTGAACCGCAATCTCGGTGTGATGCTCACGGCCGGTTACAGTTTTGACAACCGCTATATGGCAGATGCTACTGTCAAGGGCAGTGCTTCTTCGGTATTCGGAACCAACCGCAAATGGGGATTGTTCTGGAGTTTCGGTCTTGCCTGGAATATCCATAATGAAAAGTTTATGAAGGGGGCTTCATCCTGGCTCCGTCAATTGAAACTGAGGGCATCTGCCGGTTCTTCCGGTAATCAGAACTTTGCGACCAATGTGTCCCTTCCGGTCTATTCATACTACAATTCGAATTATTACAACGGCTTCAGCGGAGCCATACTGTCCAATATGTCCAATCCTTATCTGGGTTGGGAAAACAAAATGGACTATAACTTAGGTGTTGATTTCCGTACCAACAGGCTCAACGCCACTCTCGACCTCTATATTGCAGATACCAACAATCTGGTGTTCTCCCGCAGTCTTCTGCCTTCCACGGGATTCCTGACCGTCAACGACAATCTCGGGAAAGTGCGCAATCAGGGTGTGGAAGTTGGATTGAGTTATATACTCTATCAGAAGGGCAGCAGTTTCCTCAGCATTTTCGGAAAAATGGCTTTCAACGACAATCGCGTGCTTGAAATATCTGAAGCACTGGAAGCCTACAACAGGAAGCAGCAGCAGGAGGCTAATAAAATCGACGGTGCGACCACCGTCATTCAGTATTATAACGGAATGCCTTTGCACTCTATCTGGGCAGTTCCTTCGAAAGGTATTGACCCTGTGACCGGCAGTGAGATATTCGTGGACAGAAACGGAAAACTTACCAATATCTGGAGTGCTTCCGATTTGGTGAACTGTGGCTCATCCGATCCGCTTTTCAACGGTAATTTCGGTCTTTCTGGAGAAATCAAGGGCTTTGGAATGAACCTCGTCTTCACATTTTACGGTGGAGGATACATCTACAACAGTACCTTGCTCAACAAGGTTGAGGGAACATCCCTTGACGGAAACGTTGACCGCAGAATTTTTTCGGGAAGGTGGTATTACGCCGGGCAGGAGGCCATTTACCGTAAGGCCTTCGACAACGACATAGTCACCACCAAGGCCACCACCAGATTTGTCCAGAAGAACAATGTGCTGAACATATCTTCCATTTCAGTTTACTACGACCTGCCTGTGAGATTTCTTGACAAAATCAAGATGGACAGACTGAGACTCACATTATATGCAAACGATTTGTACACCTTCTCGTCAATAGACATTGAAAGGGGAACGTCATACCCGTATGCAAGGTCCTTCTCATTATCTCTCACAGCCACATTCTGATACAATGAAAACTCTAAGAAACATATTATACGGAACGCTCCTTATTCTGGGCCTGTCTTCTTGCGACAAATGGCTGGAGGCCACATCTTCATCACAAGTGTCCGACCAGAAGATGTTTTCCACAAGGAACGGTTTCCACGAGGCACTTACGGGTGTTTACATATCTATGGGTTCCTCCGGTGCCTATGGCCGCAACTACAGTTTCTATGTGAACGAACTTTCGGCAGTCGAATGCTACAACAGTTTGGATGCCACCGCTTTCAGGTACATACAGAACCATCAGTACAACAGCCAGTACATCTACAGTGTATTTGAGGAAATGTGGCAGTCCGGATACTTCAGCATAGCCAACATCAACAAGATACTCTTTGAACTTGAAAACAGGCCTGATGTGGTGGTGGATAATGTTGAGCGCAATCTGATAAAGGGGGAACTGCTTGCTCTGAGGGCCTATATACATTTCGACCTTATCAGGATGTTCGGCTTGAGTTCCTGGGACGGGGAGAATGCGGACAAACTGACTGTTCCTTACGTCACCGGATACACCCTCGAAATAACGGAGCAGAAAAGTTACAGGGAAACTTCCGAACTCCTCCACAAAGACATTGAAGAGGCTGTGAAATGTCTGGAATGCGACCCGGTCAGGGGAGTGGTCAGTGACGATTTCTACGAGACTGTCAATACTGACGGATATTGGAACAACCGTCTCAAGCATATGAACTATTATGCCGCAAAGGCTTTGGAGGCAAGGCTATGGCTGTGGGAGGGCGATTACACGAAGGCGGATGAAGCTGCAGCAGAGGTTATAGACAATGCTCTCGACGGAGAATATCCTGTCTTGAACTGGGTGGATGCAGAGGCTATTGTCAAGGAGACTTCCAATGACAACAAGGACTGGACTTTCAGTACGGAACATATTTTCAGCCTTGAGGTGACTGACCTCTATTCTCTGACAAACAACTATGTCTTCGGAAGTTTTGCCAGCCAGATTATGGTCCTGGATCAGCAGATAATCGAAAACTCTCTTTTTGTCAGAAGTACGGACGGCAAAAATGACGGGGCTGAAGATATAAGGGGATATGCCATGCAGCTGAAGTATCTGAACAATGGTTATGTGTCCTACAAATTCTACAATTCCACATCCCACAATGCCGCTTACCGCAACCGTATCCCTATGATAAGGCTTTCCGAGATGTTCTATATCAGGGCAGCGGCGGCGCTTGTCAACTCCGACACAGACACAGTTGCAGATTGTCTTACCCAGGTGATGCTGCACAGGGGGTACACGGATATTGAAATAGATTATCCGACTGCACTGCTCAGCCTGGAAATCCTCAGGGAATTCATAGGAGAGGGGCAGCTTTTCTACTGGGCGAAGATGAATCAGAGGCTTGGTCTGAAGTTGCCCAACTTTGGGGGCGTATATATGGAAAATCAGATTGATATGTATCCCTACCCTACAAGCGAGACATCTTACGGGCACATTCAGGAGAGATGATTATGAAGAATAAAGTTACTATAGTTTTAGCCTTAGCCTGCCTGGCAGTTGCCACGGGCTGTTCCAATGAGCAGATGCAGGCTTTTGACATAGGGGATTCTGCTGTTTATTTCCAGAGCAGGAGCAATACCTATTCCCTGATAGGCATAAGCGATGATGAAATCGAACTCAGCATTCCGGTGAAGATGGTGGGTCCGAAGGCTGATTATGACAGGGAAATATCTCTGAATGTGAAAGACTCTACGGCTGTCCGGGGCAAGGATTACGAAATTGTAAGTTCTATGGTTGCAGCCGGTGAACTCAATGGAAAGGTGGTCATCAGGGTCAAGGCTTTGCCTGAGGATGTGGAAGAACTCTATATGAAACTGGAAATAGTCCGTAACGGGCATTTCCCGAATACTTTCTACAGCAACAACGCAACCACGGTGGGATGGACTGCTTCCTATTCCAGACCTATGTTGGAAGTCTGGAGATATTGGTACCTCTATTTTGCACCTTGCTACAGCAAGGCTATGCACAAGGTCATAGTGGAAACCCTCGGTGTGGATGTGGACAAATATACCTGCAGCAGAATTTACGTGGAACAGAATCCGGAACTGACATACAAGCTCCCAACCTGGTGGTATTCTGCAAACCGCAAACTGCGGGAAGAAGTGGCCGCCTATGACAAGGCTCATCCTGACAACCCTCTCAGGCACAGTGCTGACTTCGAAAGATTCAACAGTTACAATGTGGCAGTGGGCGAAGGGACCAAAGAAGAAACGCTGCCTACTATTCTTTCAACCCTCAATGTCTATTGATATGCGCAGAACCGATATATTTGCTGTCGTTGCCGCAATGCTGACTCTCTTGTCCTGTTACAAGGACCTCAGCACAGAGGCCACTATGTCCATACCCGAAATAGTTGTCACCGGTATGCCGGAAAAGATAGATCTGGTATGGGGTGATGAAATAAATCTGACGGTACAGGTCAGTCAGGAGGGGCGCAGTGAAAGCGATTTCAGCTATCTCTGGGAAATCGACTTCTTTCCTTCCAGTTCAAAAGAAAGAATAGAACTGTCTGATGAGCCGACAGTCATCTACAAGGTATCCAATACACCCTCGGACATTCCATACATACTGTCCCTCAAGGTTACTGACAATACCACAGGAGTGTCCAAAATCTGCATTTCAAAGGTATATGTCGGCACATCGATGGGTGAAGGTGTGCTTGTGGCCCATACGAGGGACAATGGAAAGACCACCGAGTTCGATATAGCGAAGGACAAATCAATCACCTACGGCTACGAGGATGATACAAAATATACCCGTGGACTGTATTCTCTCGCCAATGGACAGCCTTTGGAAGGAAGAGTGCTGTCAATGGTGGAGACTGCCTGCACCAACGGAGCTGTTTTCAATACCAACAAAATCTTCATAGGTACGGAAGAACATATCATTACTGTGGATCCCCTGAACTTTCAGAGGACAGGGATAGATGAAGAATTGTTCAACAATACCAGTCTGGACAACTACTGCACCACGGCAATGTTCAATTACGGAGGTTATTCCACCTGTGCGGTCATAAACGGAGTTTTGTACGGAATGCTCTGCAATATAGACTCGGTGTTCTCCAAGGTGGCTTTCACAAAGTCTCCGCAGAATATTTTCGAGGGAGGAAACTATGGATATTATGCCCTTGACCAGGGATGTCTTCTGATTTTCAACAGCAATGACTCCAGATTCTACTATTTGTACGGATGGATGCTCTTGTCTTCTGCAATCAGTGAACTCGATGCCTCCTTCGCTTTCGATGCAACCGGTGCAAAGGCATTGGGAGGTGGAGCCATCAAGGGAAATTATCCTTGTCTTCTGATGCAGGCTGCTGACGGCAAATGCTATGTCTGCGGTTTCGACCCTTCTTCTTCAGTTGTGACTCCGTTCACTTATCCGGTTCAGGGCACCGTGCCTTCGAATCTGGTGGGAGTGGCATTCTGTGACAATGCAGACCTGCTCTATATGGCCACTGAGTCAAAAATCTATTCTGTGCTCATTACCGGAGGAAAGGCAACGGTCGAGGCTCTTAGCTGGGCTCCGGATTCCTCTGACGAAAAGATAACGGCCATCAGACATTACACACAGGGATGGTACGGCACTCATCAGTACTATTATGCCGACTATCCGTTCAAACTTTCCACAAACAGGACACAGATGCTCATAGTCACCTACAATGAAAAGACGGGGGAGGGCAAGATTTATATGCGTCCGTTCAATGTGAGCACCGGAAGGTTCACGCTCAAGTCTAATTCGACTCTGAAAGGTTTTGGAGAAATAACAGCGATAACAACCACATTCAAGTAAAATGGAAATGAAATATTTGAGAAATATTGTTTGTGCACTTCTTTGCTGTCTTGTTCTGGGAGGGTGCCTTTCTGATGCTTCTGCAGCGCCCCGCAGGAAAAAGAAGGCAAAGACGGAGCAGAAGGACACGGTCAAGAAAGTTTCAGCCTATGAGAAATTGCTGAAAGGGGAGAAACTGAAAGACGAAGGTTTCATAACCGTACATCTGAAAGACGGAAAAGTCTATTTTGAAATGCCGGATTCCGTGTTCGGAAGGAATCTCATAATGGGATCTACAGTCAAGAGCATAAGCAACAATGCGGATGCCGTCGTGGGTTCCAAGAATGACCTGATTCATTTTACCTTCACCCGCAGGGACACCACCGTGCTTATGCGCCGTCTCAATTCAAGCTATGTGACGGATGACGGCAACATCAAGTCAGCATTGTCCAAGAGCAAGACTTCATTCATTATGAACGCCTTCCCGATCAAGGCGTGGAATGCGGACAGCACTGCCTGTGTGGTTGACGTGACGGAAGTTTTCCTTTCGGATGACAAGGAACTCGCGCCTTTCTCGGATTATGGAGTGAATGCATCATACAAGAGGTCTGAGAGTTTCAAGAAGAACCTTTCTTTCATCACGGGAGCCAAGTCTTTCGACGACAATCTCTCCGTGTCTTCGTCCGTGACCTACAACTACACTCTGACCAATCCCGTTACGGGAAAAAAGATTGTGGACAAGAAGAATATCACCGCAGAACTCAACAGGTCCATACTCCTTCTTCCGGAAGAAATCTATCATCCGCGTACAGCCGACCCGCGCATAGGATATTTCTTCACCAGGCGCAACAGATACGGCAGTCTGGTGTCCACCTCGGACCCTGTGTGGTATGTGAACAGATGGCGTCTGGAACCTTCCGATACCGCAGCATACCGTGCAGGACAACTCGTGGAGCCGGTGAAACCTATCACCTTTTACATAGATTCCGATTTTCCGCAGTGGTGGAAACCTTATATCAAGTCGGCGGTAGAACAATGGAACGAAGTTTTTGAGGAAATCGGGTTCAAGAATGCAATCAGGGCCCTGGATTTTCCTGAGGATGATCCTGATTTCGACCCGGAGAATATCAAGTACAGTTGCATAAGGTATGCTCCGATAGGGGTACAGAACGCTATGGGACCTTCCTGGGTGGATCCCCGCAGCGGAGAGATCATAAATGCCTCTGTCTATGTATATCACGATGTCATTCGTCTGATTTCCAAGTGGATGTATGTACAGACGGCTCAGGCAGACGAAAGAGTCAGGAACGGACGCATACCGGAAGAATTGCTTGGAGATGCGTTGAATTATGTGATCCGCCACGAAGTGGGCCACACGCTTGGCCTTATGCACAATATGAGTGCTTCCAGCGTCATCCCTGTGGATTCCCTCAGAAGTCCTTCCTACACTTCTAAGCACGGCACTACGACCTCCATTATGGACTATGCCAGGTTCAATTACGTGGCTCAGCCGGGAGATTTCGAAAAAGGTGTGAAACTCACCCCGCCGACCTTCGGGTCTTACGACAGATGGGCAATCAGGTGGGGATATCAGCCTGTATTCGATGTTGATTCTTTTGAGGAAGAAACGGAAATCACCACTGATATGATTAGCGATTCCCTCAAGGCTGATGCATTCTACCGTTATGGAAAACAGCAGTTCTACGATGTGTTTTTTGACCCGAGCTGTCAGAATGAGGATTTGGGGGACGATGTCGTGAAAGCTTCATCTTATGGAATAGACAATCTCCGTTACATAATGGACAACTTTATGGATTGGATTCCGGACGATGAAGATAGGGATTACAGCCTGAGGACGGACATATACAAGGCCATAATGAACCAGTACCTGCTCTATATGAACCATCTGGCTATGAATGTCGGAGGTATCTACCGCTATGAGGTGCTTGCCTGTGATGCCCAGAACCGTTTTGCAAACATTCCGGGCAGCAAACAGAGGGAGTGTCTGGACTTCCTTATGAACGAATACCGGACTCTTGACTGGTTCGACAATAAAAAAGCCCTCTCGCGTTTGCCTGTAATCGGTAAGCCTTCCTTTGCAATCAGGGATGCCATCACATCATTGATTCTCATAGCCCCTTATCTTACGGACAAGACAGACGGAATATCCACAGAGGAATTCAGCCTGGAGGATTGTATGGACAGGGTGTTCAATTTTGTCTGGAAGCGGGGCAAACTTACTCCGGAGAGCAGGCGTCTGCAGAATAACTTTGTGCAGACCTATATGGATATGGCCGGATTCAAGTCTCCGGAAGGCAAGAAAGAGGCAATCAACATATGTGAAGACGAGCATTGCTGTATGCTCGGACTTTCTATGGACGGACATTTCCCTTACGGAGAGTTCAAGTACGATCCGGTGAGCGGATTCGAATGGTTGCCCAGAACCATATTCAGTACGGGGCGTATGAATTCAGCCTTTGTCTATGCTGTGCTCATCAGGGCCTATGACTTTATGGACAAGGCCAGACTTTCTGCCAATGAAACTGACCGGGCTCATTATGCCCTGCTTATGGACCAGATTGCTTACAGTCTCAAAAATGTATCCGGAAAATGAATAGAAGGCATTATATAGGTTTTATCTCTATTTTGACGGCCGTATGCTGCATTCTGGCTCCTGTCGGGACTGACGCAAGGTCAAAGAAAAAGGTTGAGGAAAAGAAGGAGACTGTCCGGAGGCAGTCTCCGTATGAGAAATTTCTGTCCAAAAAGGGCTTGAAAAAGTCGGCTGGAGAGGGTATAGGCTGCTATAGGACCGGCAATAAAATATATCTGGAATTAGCCGATTCTCTGATGGGTTCCGACGCAATCCTTTCCAGACGCATCATATCTTCGAGCGACTTTGAACTTTCGCCGGGTGAGGATGTGAGTCCAAAAAACGGCCGCTTTATTCTTGAGCGCACCGACTCCCTGATTATATTCAGGAATTTCTCACCGAGGGTCGAGTCCGTTGATACCAATGTGGCGGCTGCCTTGGAAAAGTCGGGTACAGGGGCTATACAGTATGCTTTCCCAATCAAATACAAGTCTCCGTCCGGAACATCCTTCATCATTGACGCCAGCATTTTGTTCAATGCTTCAGAAACCGGGAGTGTGAATCTGTATGGCGCCTATATGTCAGGCAGCCAGATAGTGGAGAGTGACGTCAAGTCGGATTTGACCTGCATTCTTGACTCACAGGCTTACGGAAGGGCTGTTTCAGTGAATGCTGACTTGACTTTTGACGTCAAGCTTGTCACAAATTATGAGCAGAAGTTGAGCGTTGTCGTGAAAACGGATCTGGTCTTCAATCGCAGGTCCTCTATGCCTTCCAGGAAAACAGACGGACGTTTGGGCTTGCAATCCATAGCTTCCAATTCCTATGATTCCAGAACGGGGATGAGCAAGGACAGGATTGTCAGACGCTGGGACTTGAGGGACGGAAAGAAAATCACGATATATGTGGACACTCTTCTGCCGGAACCTTTCTTCAATGCGGCAAAGGACGGCATTATGGCCTGGAATCCTGCTTTTGAGAAAATAGGGCTTAAAGATGCCATCCAAGTACTGCCTTATCCTTCAGACCCATCCTTTTCCGCTTCGGATCCTTGTGTGTCCACATTCAGTTTCAACTGCAACACTTCCAGAATGCCCCTGAATGCATATCTTAATTCGGATTCAAGGACAGGAGAAATAATATCCTGCACTATGTTCTTCAACGGACAGTTCGTGGACTATATGCGCAGGGAAGCAGGGTTCAGCATCGGAGATGTCGATTCCCGATATTTCTGCTACAATTTTCCTGATTCGGCGATTTATGAATATGCAAGGGCAAAGGTGATGACTCTTTTCGGGAAATGTCTTGGCTTTTCTGACAACTATGCCGCTTCGCTCGCCTACACCCCGAAGCAGTTGAGGGACCCGGAATTCACTTCCTCCCACGGAATTACCGCGTCTGTTATGGACAATGTAGTCTTCAATGTCCTGGCCCGTCCCGGGGACAGGGAGAAAGGTGTGGTTACCGTGTCTGACAGAATCGGTCCTTACGATTTCTATGCCGTGGAATGGCTATATGGCAGCTACGACGAAGGACCGGAACTTGACAGAGTTTTGGACTCTCTGATCCTTTCAGCCCAGATGAAACCGGAATGTCTGTATGTGCCTTATCAGGAAGGCTCTCCGGATCCCCGTGCCAACAAGTATGATCTCGGGAGTGATTCCTTCGAATGTTTCGATGCCAAGATTTCGCATTTGAAATACTGTATGGAAAATGCCCATATCTTCCTGTCCGACAATGCTGTACCTGAAGAGAGTTACAGGAGTCTGTATGTGGAGCAGTTGTGGCTCAAGATGTTCGAGGCGGCCACAAGCCTTTCTTTGAACATAGGAGGTGTCTATGCCTCTGAAGTTGATTCATCGTCCCCTCTCAAGCGCTTCGTTCCTGTGCCTGAAGATGTCCAGCGCAAATCCCTGAACAAGTGCCTGGACCTTATGACAGATTTCAAATGGATGGACGATAATGGAAAACTTATGAAAATGTCCGGTCTCTACACCACTTTCGGAGGTCTGAATTATTTCAATGCTTTAGGTGCGACAAAGGCTTTCTCAAGACTGCCTTTCGTATGCAGGGCTGAGCGTATTGCAGGGTCCACATATACTGCAGACAAGATGCTGGCGGATTTGCACAAGAGAGTGTTTGAAAACCTTTCATCCGGTGCCCTGCATCCGATGGAGGACAATATGATAGGTATGTACATCTCCTCACTGGTGTCCCTGTCGCCTCAATTGCAGTTCAAATATAAGAAAGCCTTCCACAAGGAGGCGAATCTCACCGGGGCTGTCGGTTTTCCGGTCCTTTCTTACGTCTATCAGGAAGATGTGGATGCTCTGCCCCTGCTTTCTTGCAAATATCTGCAGAAGGCGAGGAAGGATTGTGTGGAAGCCAAGACAAAACTTGAGAGCAAATACGACAGAGGCCGTATTGACTATTTGATATATATCATTGACACGACTATCAACAATTAGTTTTACTAAGAAATCTGACCTCGAAAATCTAATTCAAATCTCACGCAACTTATTGTTTTCATTTTACTAACTTAATATCATTATGAAAAAGTGTATCTGTTTAGTGGCCGCAGCCGTAGCGCTGTTTGCCGTCTCCTGTACGAAGGAGACCGTTCCGGAAGACAAGATTGAACTTGTCAAGTCTTCCTATGTTTTCACAAGCGAGGGTGGTTCTGCTGTCCTTTCTTTCACATCAAGTGCAGCCTGGTCAATCAAATCTGACAAGGATTGGGTGACTTTCACTCAGGAGCAGGGAGAGGCCGGAGAAGCATCTGTGACAATCAATGTTGCAGCTTCAGAGGAGTATGAAGACCGTGATGCTTCAATTTCCCTCACTTGCGGCCAGAAGACCGCTCAGGTCAGTGTGAAGCAGCTTGCAAAGACTGAGTTCGGCTCAAGCGTGGTCCTTTCCGTTGACTCAAGAGAGCAGAACATTGCTCTTGTGGTTGTCACAAATGTAGATTACGAGGTAAAGGTGGACGAAGAAGCAAAATCCTGGATTGAACAGGTTGAGGTCAAAGCCGCACCTGCCGAAGAGTCAGTTGTCATGCACATAGCTGCAAACACCGGACTGATGCCTCGTGAGGGTTCATTCTCAATCGTTTCAGGAGGAAATGCTCAGGTCTATACCGTAAAGCAGAGCTCAGATTTTGATGTTATGAACACTGCTTATGCCTGCTATCTGGGCAACCGTCAGTTTGTGTGGGATGAAGAAGAATGGTCATATACCAGCCTGAACCAGTTTGCAGTAGAGCTCAGCGACGGTCTCGGCAGTTCTGTTACCATCCTTCTGAACGCTGCTTCAGATGCCGCGAAAGACGTGCTTCCTACAGGTGAATTTACCGTAGATGCAGCAGGAACCTATGATGCCGGCACAATATCCCTCAAGGCAACTTCAGGATATCAACTCTATTACACCACAATCAAGGAAGGTGATTCAGAGATTCTGGCGTACGATGCTGTTGTCAATATCGAACGCGATGAAGAGGGTATCTACACCATTACAGCCCTCGTCAGCGACCGTGCCGATGTTGTCCGCTCTTATGCTTATGTAGGTGCAATCGAAGTTGAGGATCAGCATTTCGGAGCTCAGGCCAATCAGCCTTTCTGCCAGGGTCAGTATAATACCTACTTCGCAGGAGGAGCCCAGGAATGGCACGTTAACCTGTATGTATCCAATTCTGATGACACAGAGACTCCAACATTCCGTTATATTCAGATGAAAATTTTCGGCAATCCGGGAGATTCTCAGGAAGTACCTTGCGGAGAATTCACTTTCGAGGAGGCGGAGTACGATTATGATATCCCTTACGCTTCAGGTACTTTGAAGGCCACTCCACACACCTTCTATGTCGAAGGAAATGACTACAAGAACAATGCGGTTTTCGTGGCTCTTGATGAGACCGACCTTCCTGTACTCACTATCTCCAAGAATGATGACGGTACCTATAATTTCACTCTTAAGGGAACCTTCTCTCAGAGTGCAGGTTATGATGAGGAAACCTATGAGCCTATCTACAGCAAATTGCAGTATGACGAAACTATCGAGAAAGTTTATCTTTCAGAGCCTTCTTACGGTTCTGTTCCTGTACTTGATGTAGATACTGAGTTCAATTCGGTAATGTCTTCAAATCTTATTTCAATGTGGTTCGGCACACCTATAGATGCGAACAATCTTTTCGTCTGTTGGTTCAACTATGTGAATAATGCATTCACGGTATATCTTGCAATCAATACAGATGAAAATTACACCTATGAAAAGAATTTCAACGGAAAATATTGTGGAACCCCTATTCCTGATGGAACTTATACCTTCTCAAAGACAGGCGGTTCAATGACTTTGCTTCCTGTATTGTATGGTACACAGTCGTATTGTTATATCATGAACGGTTATACGGGCAGCAAGTTCATCATCGACGGCGGTTCAGTCACAGTTTCAGGAGACACCATTACTTATGACGTAACGGCAACCGGAGAAACACCAGAAGGCACCAAGACCTTGAAATTCACAGGTTCTCACGCGTATAATTACTATTATGCAAGAGATTACTCAACAAGGGCAAATTATATCAGTTTGAAAACTGATGAATAGACTCTGAAGAATTCGAAAAGGGGGGGATGAACGACTTACGATGTTCATCCCCCCTTTTGTAATGCTATTTTTTGCGTTTCAGACGTTGAACAGGAAGTGCATAATGTCTCCGTCCTGCACGACGTACTCCTTGCCTTCCACGCCGAGTTTGCCCGCAGCACGGCAGGCTGCCTCGGACTTTAGAGTAATGAAGTCGTTGTACTTTATCACCTCAGCCCTTATGAATCCTTTCTCGAAATCCGTGTGGATTACCCCGGCGGCCTTTGGAGCCTTGTCTCCCACGTGAATGGTCCAAGCCCTCACCTCATCGGCTCCGGCTGTGAAGAATGTGCGCAGATTCAGCAGTGAATAGGCTGACTGTATGAGTCTTACACATCCGGATTCCTCCAGACCGAGCTCTTCGAGAAACATCTGCCTCTCCTCGAAAGTCTCCATCTCGGCAATGTCCGATTCAATCTTGGCTGAAATCACAAGAATTTCGGCTTCCTCGTCCTTCACGGCCTCCCGTACCGCATCCACATATCTGTTTCCGTCCTTTGCGGAAGCCTCATCCACATTGCAGACATACATCACAGGCTTGTCCGTAAGCAGGAAAAGCTCTTTTCCAAGGGCGATGTCCTCCGGAGAATCCAGTTTCACGCTGCGGCAGTTCTTCCCGCTCTCCAGAGCCTCCTTGTAACGCAGGAGTATGTCCAAAAGCTTCTTTGCGTTCTTGTCTCCAACCTGTGCCTGCTTGCTGACTTTGGCAAGCCTGTTTTCCACCGTCTCCAAATCCTTGATCTGGAGTTCCAGGTCAATCACCTCCTTGTCCCTCACCGGGTCCACACTTCCGTCCACGTGAACTATGTTCGGGTCGTCAAAGCATCGGAGAACGTGCAGGATGGCATCAGTCTCCCTGATATTTGCGAGAAACTGGTTGCCGAGGCCTTCTCCCTTGCTGGCACCCTTGACGAGTCCAGCGATGTCCACGATTTCAACCGTCGCGGGCACCAGGGACTTCGGATGACATAGTTCATTCAGGGCATCCAGCCTCTTGTCAGGAACTATGGTGGAACCTATATTGGGATCTATTGTACAGAATGGAAAATTGGCGCTTTGGGCCTTGCCCGAACTGATGCAATTGAAGAGAGTGGATTTACCGACGTTCGGAAGCCCTACTATACCGCATTTAAGTGACATTTTTTTCTTTTTTTACAATTGGAACGCAAAAATAGCAAATGTTTTTCTTTTTTCATCAATGAATCAGGGGGATAATGCCGATATTGCCGGGTTGAAAAAATACGGATTATGGAACTGAAAAACATATTCACAACCGCCCTTGTCACTCTGATACATCTGATTCCCCTCCAAGCCCAGGACATAATGTTCTGGAACCTGGAAAACTTCTTCGACACTCACGATGACGGGACTTCCACTTCCGATTCCGAATTTTCCTCCTTCGGAAGCCGCCATTGGACCCGGGCAAGGTTTGAGAAAAAGCGGAATATGATAGCCAAGACCATACTCTGGGCTGCAGCTTGCTGTTCTGACGGACAACCTCCGGAACTGGTCGGCTTTGCGGAGGTGGAAAACCGCAAGGTTGTGAACAGCCTCATTTACTGCGATGTGCTGGCAAAGTGCGGATATTCCTGCATACATTATGATTCGCCTGACCGCAGAGGCATAGATGTGGCTCTGATATACCGCAGGGATTCACTGGAACTGTTACATTCGGAAAGCCGGACAGTGAGGGACAGTTCCGGGCAGGTGCTCCCGACCAGAAATATGCTGCTTGCAACTTTCAGGAACCATAGGGGACGGACATTCCACATTATGGTGAATCATCATCCGTCCAAGTTCGGTGGGGCGAAGGCATCGGAAGGCAGGCGCTTTGCAGTTATGGCTGAAATGGCCCGCCTCTGCGACTCTCTTGCCCGAACCGGCACAGGTCCTATAGTGTGTATGGGGGATTTCAACGACCTGCCTGATGCCCCTCAATTTGCCGTTCTGGACGGAATAATGGAAAATCTCGCTCTGCCTTTGCACAAAAACGGTCTTGGTACCATAAAATATCAGGGCAAATGGGAACTCATAGATCATTTTCTCCTTTCGTCCGGCTATGAGCCAGCCCCCATTATCAACGACGTAAGCCCCGATTCCGGCAATATGCAAATTCTCTATCCGCCCTTCCTGCTTGTCAGAGACAATGCCCACACAGGCGAAAAACCATTCCGCACCTACTCCGGTCCGCGTTATATCGGGGGAGTCAGCGACCATCTGCCCATATTGATGCATCTTTCCCCGATGAGATATTAAAAAATTTGCTAACTTTGGCGGGATATGGATAAACCCATCTGCATATAATTAACACTAACAATATCAAACAATGGACAAACAGGCAATCAGCAACAAATTTGCAACTCTCTTCGGGGGAGAAGGCGAGTGGTTCGCATCTGCGGGCCGAATCAATCTCATCGGTGAACACACTGACTATAACGGCGGTTTCGTGTTCCCGGGTGCCATCGACAAGGGTATGGTGGCTGAAATCAGACTCAACGGCACTGACAAGGTGAGGGCATTTGCATTGGACCTCGACGAATATTGCGAATTCGGACTCAAGGAAGAAGATGCTCCTTCACAGTCTTGGGCAAGATATATTTTCGGAGTTTGCCGTGAAACCGAGAAGAGAGGCGGCAAAGTGGGAGGTTTCGACACGGTTTTCTCCGGAGACGTTCCTCTCGGAGCCGGTATGTCGTCTTCCGCAGCGCTTGAAAGTGCTTTTGCTTTCGCTCTCAATGAACTTTTCGGCAACGGAATAGACAAATTCGAATTGGCAAGAATAGGACAGAGCACCGAGCACAACTACTGCGGTGTGAACTGCGGCATTATGGACCAGTTCGCTTCCGTATTCGGCAAGAAGGGCAATCTTATGAGGCTGGACTGCCGTTCTATGGAATTCGAATATTTCCCGTTCGACCCTGCACAGTACGGCTACAAACTCGTTCTGCTCAACTCCTGCGTAAAGCACGTACTCGTGGGTTCACCTTATAACGACCGCCGTGCATCCTGCGAAAGGGTGGCAAAGGTTTTGGGACAGGAATTCCTCAGGGGGGCCACTATGGACCAGCTTGAGGCCATCAAAGAGCAGATTTCCGAGGAAGACTATATGAGAGCTCGCTATGTTATCGGCGAGGAGAAAAGGGTGCTGGACGTTTGTGACGCACTCAAGGCCGGAGACTATGAGACCGTCGGAGCACGTATGTACGAAACCCACTGGGGTATGTCAAAGGATTATGAAGTTTCCTGCGAAGAACTCGACTTCCTTGCAACTGTGGCAAAGGAATGCGGGGTTTCCGGTTCCAGAATTATGGGCGGCGGCTTCGGAGGATGTACCATCAACCTCGTCAAGGCTGAACTCTACGATTCATTCATAGCCACAGCAAAGGCTAAGTTTGCGGAGAAATACGGCCACGAGCCTATAGTCATCGACGTGGTAATCAGCGACGGTGCACGCAGACTCGAATAGTTGCCTTAAGTCCGAGGTTATCTCTTGCTGAAATTATCTGATGCAGGAGTTGATCCATTCATCATCAATATGAACGAAACCCTGGCCCGGAAGGATGCCGGGGTTTCTTGTCAATATGCCTTCGCAATCTTCATAGACGTTCCAGCCCACCTTCATTCCGACCATCTGGCCTCCTTTGGCGAAACTGAAAACTATATTGCGGGCCTCTCCTTCTCCCTCCAGCCGGTAGAAACGCAATTTTGCGGCAAGACCGGCGTCCTTTTGTTTCAATTCGTTGAGAGTGACCCATTTGCATAGTTCAATCACGGCATCGTCCAGCCCTGCATCGTCTATCAGTACCTTTTCCATCAACTCGCCCATATCTTTCACAAGCCTCAACTTGTAGCCTCCCATAGCCTTGGTGTGGTTGGTGATGGCGGTCATCTGCGACTCGGAAAAATCATTTCCCGGCACCATCCAGAACATAAGTTTGCGCTCTGGGTCGTGGTAAAGCACTTCGTATTTTGCTAGATTCACCCCTCCGCAATGAGGACATTCCCAGAGGAAGAGGGACCCGTCCCGCACCTTGGCCTTGAGTTCAGGATTTTCAGCAGTGTTGATGCTTTTGTAAATCGGAATTATATGGGACTGTCCGCATTTTGGACAAATGGCGTTTGCTTGTGCTTGTATTGACATTTTCAAAAAAGTTAAAACATATCGAAACTGAATACAGGTCCGATGTAGAATTTAGGTATATTGCTTACTCCCAATTGGTTGCCGACATTGGCAAGCCCGTTCCAGCCCGGGGCACCGTTGAAATTCACGCTTATGCCTATGCTGCAGGGGATGAGCAGCCAGAGTATGCACTGCAGATCCACTGCCAGGTCGAAGCCGTAGGTCATCAGGCAGCCGGGCCCACTGAGCTTGTTGTTGGGGATGTCGGCCTTGTTGAAGAGGGTGAGGTCTATGTGAGGGATGAACTGAAGCCTGCGGATATAGATGCAGGAGGCGAGCAGGGAACGGTCTCCGACATAAATCGGGATGGAATAGTCGGCTGACAGTTTGTACAGATTGTCGGTCTTGTTGGTCAGGACACTGCGCAGTGTGGCATCCTGGAGGCCTCGGGGGAGTATGTCCACCACGGTGGTGCGGAAAGGGGCGCTGTCGTAAAGGGCCTTCTTTTCTATGCTCGGAATCTTTCCCTGCCACATCCCCTTGAGTTTGAGTCCCTGTTCCGGCACCACTCCCGGAAGATAGGCATAACCGTAGGCGAAGGCGGAAGGGGAGAACCAGTGTGTCATACCCAGAGGTATGTTCACTCCGGCCTGCACTCCTCCTCCCCAGCGGGGATAGATGGCTGAATTGGTGGTCGGGAGCAGGCTGTAATAGCTCAAGCTGGCCCTCAGATTCTGGGCAGGGAGATTCTTGAGGGAAGATTGCTTGCCGGAGAAATGATAGATTTTGCTTCCGTCCTGAATCTCAGGGAAGATGACTTCTTCAGTGGAAGTCTTAATGGAGTGCGGTCTGAAAATATAGGCGTTGGCATCTCTCCAGTCGTTGCTGAGGCTGTAGCTGATGCGCGGAGTGAGACCTCTGGACCAGCCGCCGGAGGAGAAGCGGAAAGGTATGTAGGCACTCAGGCTGCCCGTGATGTAGGGCACAGACTGGTCGCGAAGTTCGGAATAGCTGACTCCGAATCTGCCCGGCTGCAGTTCGTAGGCTGACACCTGTCCCTGTTTTGCCCCCCTGTCGTTGAAGTCCAGATTGAACTCGAATACAGGGTAGAGCCCGCTGTACTTGAGATTCAGATGCAGTCCGTTTCTCCAGTGCTTCTTGTCGTATGGGTCCGGATGGACTGAATATCCTGCTATACCTGAAAATGTGCCCAGCTGGTTCTGGATTACGGCTGTGGCTCCGAGTTTTATGTTGTCGAAGATATTGTCGCCCAAGTCCCCGTTCATCAGGGCCGGCAGGTTCACATAGACCGGAGCCCAGGAATGAACGCGGAACATCTGAGGGAACTTGCGGTAGCGTTTCGGTTCAGACAGCTGCATCGTGTCCGCTCTTGCGCTCTCACTGGCTATGAAATCCTTGTCTGAGTAGATTTTTTCGGCTCTTCTGCGGGCTTGTTCACTGAGTTTGTCGGCAATTGGCCAGGAGTATCTTTCGTCCCAGTCCACCTCTTTGTTGAAGAGATGTTCCGCCGCAGTCCTGTATATCATCTTGCCCTTGCGGGTCATGGAAGCGTAATACAGATAATTCCGGTCTTTGTCGAAGACATAGTCACTTGCTCCATAGCGGGTTGAGGTGAGCTGCCTTATGCTTCCGTCCCCAGGCCGGAAACTGTAGAGCTCGTTCACTCCGGTGCGGTCAGAGGTGAAAAGCAGCCTGTCCCCGTCGCTCTGCAAGTCCTTCATCTGCACCGGAGTGGGCCTCAGAAGTACCTTCCAATTCCCGTTTTCGAGTTCGGTGCAATATATGCCGAAACCGTTTTCCGAAATGGCGGTGGCACAAACGACATTTTCCCCCATCCAAGCAAGGTCCACCAACTGCAGTGAATCCGGAGCATCCAGGCATTGCATCAAGGCTCCGTTTTCGGAATCCAGTATATTGAGCATACTGCCTCCTTCGGGTTTGACTCCCACTGCTGCAATGCGTTTGCCGTCCCGGGATGGCACTGGGTTATAGTCCCAGTTTCCGTGCCGCAATGTCTTTTTGGACTTGCTGAAAGGTTTTGAATATCTCAAGTCGGAAGTATATCTTACCGTCCAGCGGGCATCGGGTATGGCTTCGCTCCAATAGAGCTGCTTTCCGTCAGGAGAGGGGTAGAGTTGGCCGCTGTTGCCGTTGAAATAACTTATGAATTTCTCTGGAAATTGTCTGGCAGGTCCCAGGGTATCCGCGAATTGTCCGCTGAGGTCTATGCAGACAAGCTTGTAATTGTCGTTGAATCCGTGCTTTATGCTGAACAGGGAGGACCCGATAATGGTAAAATTCTCATAATCGGCGGTCTTGCGGGGCTCTGCGGTGATTTGCTCCATCGGCATATAGGGCTTTCTGACTTCCGCGTCCTTCTGCCACACAGCCGTAACGCTGTCCCTTATGGCCGGAAAGGAATGTACCAGGTCCTTGCCTGTGGTGTGCTTGGCTATCACGTCCCTCACGTCGAAGCGGAAAAAATGCTTTGCGGCATAGTGGAGATATTCGTCAGTGTAATCGTCCCTGTCATAGAGCCAGCGCATTCCCCCGTAGGTGAGATAGCCGAGGGCATACCAGTCGGGGGTGTATTTCTTCTGTGACCCGAATCTCCACTGGTCCCAGTCCCTGAGGTCTCCCTGGTCGAAACTTACCATATAATAGTTGAGGAAATCGGCTTTGCGTCCCCTTCCTGAGCGGGTGAGTTCCGTTTCAGCAATCACCGCATCGCCTTCGAGAAAGGAGGATTCGGTGTAGATGGCCGCCGTGAGTCCGTTCCACATTTCGCCGAGGAACCAGCCGATGACTCCCTGGGTACTGTCCAGTCCGAATTGCATCTGGCTGATGTGGCGGGATTCGTGAACTGCCAGCTGGGTTATCCAGGGATGGGCTTCCGAACCGTAAATCTGGGGAATGGTGAAAGCGTCCATTCTTTTCGGAGCCCAGGCCACGGAGCCGTTTGAGACGGCGTTATGCGGGTGGAGCACCACAGGCATTCTGCCCCTGATTTTTTCCCCAGGGAGGTAGCCTGAAGTGAGCCCCACAGGTCTGCGGAACCTTTCAAGTTCGCGGGCGTATTCCCGTGCCAGGGAATCCAAACCAAGAGGATAGATGACTTTGTAGTTTTCCGATTCTATGCTGTACCACCTGCTGAACCTGTCGTCCCCCACAGAATAGAACTGCGCCCCTGCTCCCAAATGGACCAGAGTCAGCAAAACTGCAAGGGCGAGTCTTTTCAAATTCGCTTTCATCTTTTCTTTCAAATGTCGGGATGACTCACATCCCAATTCAACTTGCAAATATAGAAATCTTCGATAAGTAATCCTCAAAAAATAACCTGCATCATCTTTGAAAATCTTTGCGGTCAGAAAAAGAAATAATATTTTTCTTGATTTGATTGGCAATAGTTTTTAACTTCGCAGGATATGATTTTTTGTATGAAGAGGATTCTCATATACGCAATGGCAGTGCTTGCGGTTATGGGCTGCGGCGGAAGAACGACATCAAAGAAGGTGGATATATCCCCCACCCTTCCGTTCCCGCAGGTGCAGGTGCCGGCAATGATTGAAGACAGGGAAGAGGCTATGGAATACGCTGCATTGCACTATTTCGACAAGCTCGCAGATCCGGCCCGCAAAGGCGTATGCGATTCCCTGACTGTGGCTTCCGTGGCGGCCGGGGAGGTGGAACAGGCGGTGTCTTCCTGGTGCTACCTTCTGGATAATTTACCGCTTCCGACTGCACGCAAGGCTGCTTCAAGGCTTTTCCAGCGAGCGGAATCCTGCGAAATGGCAGACACTTCCTCCAATGTTTTCGAGTCCATAGTGGCCCTTGTGGACAGATATCTCTACGACCCCAATTCGCCCGTGCGCAATGAGGACATTTATCAGGCCTTCGTGCAGGAGAAATCGCTTTCAAGCCTCTTTACCGACGAACAGAGGCAGGGCTTTGCCGAGACTGTCAGACGCTGCGGACTCAATCAGGTGGGCACCAGGGCCGCGGATTTCCTTTTTTCCGACCGCAATGGCCGCACGGGGCATCTCTATGGAGTGAAAGCCGAAACCACAATCCTGTTTTTCTCGAATCCCGGCTGCAATGCCTGCAAGGAAATCATAGATGCCCTCAAATCCCGGCCGGAAATGGAGGATATGATAAAATCGGGAGATTTGGCCGTGGTGAATGTATATATAGATGAGGACCTCGGGGAGTGGTACGGATATATGGGCGAATACCCATTGTCGTGGTATAATGTATATGACCCCAATCTGGTAATCCGCAACGACCTGCTCTATGACGTGAGGGCCATTCCTTCGCTCTATCTGCTGAACAGGGACAAAATAGTTTTGCTCAAAGACACCACCACAGAGAAACTGCTGGCCTCTGTGTTCGGCAACTGAATGAATACTAATCAATAAAGATATGGCAACGATAACCAAAGAACTTTGGGGCAAATCCAAAGAAGGAAAGGAAATTTATCTCTACACATTGACAAATGAATCCGGAGCCTGCATAAAGGTTTCCAGCGTGGGTGCGGGCCTTGTGGCTGCCTGTGTGCCGGACAGGAAAGGTAATCTCGCAGACGTGGTGCTCGGATATCCGGAGGCTGCAAGTTATTTCGCAGATGGTCCTTGCGCGGGAAAAGTGCCGGGACGTTATGCCAACCGCATAGCCAAGGGCAAGTTCGAACTGGACGGCAAAGTCTATGAACTGCCGGTAAACAACGGTCCGAACCATCTTCACGGAGGTCCGGAAGGCTTCCAGAATCAGGTCTGGGAAAGCCGCATTGAGAATGGGGGAGTGGAGTTCCTCTATGATGCCGCAGACGGAGAAATGGGCTATCCCGGAGCATTGAAGGCTGTGGCAAGATACGAGTGGAGTGAGGAGAACGAAATACGCCTGACTCTCACCGCCAAATCCGATGCGCCTACGGTGGTGAATCTGACCAATCACGCCTATTTCAACCTCAACGGCGAAGGTTCCGGTACTGTCCTGAACCATCTTCTCAGGCTCAACGCATCCGAATGGCTTCCGACCGACGAGACTCTCATTCCTCTTGGGGATTCAGAGCCGGTGGCAGGTACACCTATGGATTTTGTGGTGGAGAAACCTATAGGCAGGGACATAAAGGCGGATTTTCCGGCCCTGAAATACGGCAAGGGTTATGATAACTGCTGGGTCATCGACGGCGGAGAACCTGGCCAGCTCCAGGAGGCTGCTGAGCTCCGGTCCGAGGAGTCTGGACGCTGTCTGAAGGTCTATACCACCCAGCCGGGTGTGCAGGTTTATACCGGAAACTGGCTTTCAGGTTGTCCTGTGGGCAAATGCGGACGCAGTTACGAGGACTATGAGGGAGTGGCCCTAGAGTGCCAGAACTTCCCTGATTCTCCGAACAAGGCAGACTATCCTTCACCTGTGCTCCGTCCGGACCAAACTTACGAACAGGCTATAATCTTTGCGTTCTCAGTCTTATGAAGCAATATCTCGACCTTTTGAAACTGATACGTGAGACCGGAGTGATGAAACACGACCGCACCGGGGTGGGCACACAGAGCATCTTCGGACATCAGATGCGTTTCGACCTTTCTGAGGGCTTTCCGCTTCTGACCACGAAGAAAGTGCATCTGAAATCCATTATCTACGAGTTGCTCTGGTTTATTGCGGGGGACACCAACATCAAGTATCTCAAGGACCACGGAGTCTCAATCTGGGATGAGTGGGCTGATGAGAACGGAGACCTGGGTCCTGTATATGGACATCAGTGGCGCAGTTGGCCCACTCCTGACGGAAAGACCATAGACCAGCTTTCGGAGGTGATTCAGACCATAAAGCAAAATCCTGATTCGAGGAGAATGATAGTCTCGGCGTGGAATGTGGCGGAGGTGTCCAAAATGGCTCTTCCGCCCTGTCATACGCTGTTTCAGTTCTATGTGGCTGAAGGCAGGCTCTCCTGTCAGCTCTATCAGCGCAGTGCGGATGTTTTCCTCGGAGTGCCGTTCAATATAGCCTCCTATGCCCTCCTGACTATGATGATAGCCCAAGTTTGCGGTCTGCAGCCTGGAGAGTTCATCCACACCACCGGTGACACCCACATCTACCTGAACCATTTCGACCAGGTGGCCGAGCAGTTGTCCCGCACACCCAAGGCCCTGCCCCGAATGGTCCTGAATCCGGAGGTCAAGGATATTTTCGATTTCAGATACGAAGACTTCCGACTCGAAGGCTACGACCCTTGGCCGGCCATCAAGGCTCCGGTGGCTGTGTGATTATGGTTAGCATCCACGCAAAGAAACGCGACAAGGTCTCTGTTGAATTCAAGTTACTTTCGTAAATTTGCGGGATGGGAGTAAAATGAAGAGGAAAAATTATGGATAAGAGTACATTGAAGCTGTTGCCGGTCGGCATTCAGACATTTTCCGAAGTCATAGACAGGGGATGCCTATACATAGACAAGACCGAGTATATCCGAAAGATGACGAAGTGCAGCAAGTATGTTTTCCTAAGTCGTCCCCGCCGTTTCGGAAAGTCATTGCTCGTGTCCACTCTTCAAAGCTATTTTGAAGGCAAGAAAGAACTGTTCAAGGGACTGTACATAGACAGTGTCGAAAAAGAGTGGACAGTTTATCCGGTCCTGAAATTCAGTATGGCTTCCGCAAAGCACCAGGACAAGGCTCAGTTGAATTCGTTCCTGGGTTCTATGCTGGAAAGGGAGGAACGGAAATGGGGCATATCCTCTCACAGTGAATATGCCAACGATCGTCTGACCAACCTCATCATCGAAGCGAACAGACAGACGGGCAGGAAGGTTGTGGTGCTCATAGACGAATATGATGCACCTCTGCTTGACGTTTCCCATAAAGGCGGTCTGATGGATGAAATGCGTCAGATTATGCGCAATTTCTATTCTCCGCTGAAAGACTGCGACCCATATCTACAGTTTGTATTCATCACCGGGATTACGAAGTTCTCCCAGCTCAGCATTTTCAGTGAATTGAACAATCTCAAGAACATCTCGATGCTTCCGGAATTTGCCGGGGTCTGCGGCATCAGCGAGGATGAGATGCTTACTCAGATGTCAGATTATCTTGATGATTATTCAAATACCCTCGGTATCACAAGGCAGGAAACTGTTTCTGAACTCAAAAACCAGTACGACGGATATCATTTCACCTGGCCGTCTCCGGATATCTACAATCCGTTCAGTTTGCTGAATGCCTTGCAGGATAAAATGCTCAAAAGTTATTGGTTTGAAAGCGGAACACCGACATTTCTCATTGAAAAATTGAAGGACTTCAATATAGAGCCTTCCATGTTCAAGCCGACAATGAGTATGTCATCGTCGTTTGATGTGCCAACAGAGAATATGAAGTCCATTACCCCATTGCTCTATCAGAGCGGTTATCTTACCATAAAGGATTACGACAGGATTTCACAGCTTTATACATTGGATATTCCAAATCAGGAAATCCGAATTGGCTTGATGGAAAGTCTTTTGCCTAACTATGTGAGTACGAGCAGCGAAAAAGGTCTCAGTACCATAGGACATATGTAAATTGAAGATTGGAAAATAGAATGAAAAGGGTCTTGATTATTACATATTATTGGCCGCCTTCCGGGGGATCGGGTGTGCAGAGATGGGTAAAATTTGCCCGTTACCTGCCTGAGCTCGGGTGGCAGCCTGTGATATATACTCCTGAAAATCCGGAACTTACCAGTGTTGATACCTCACTTGAGGATGAAATTCCATCTGAGGTGGAGGTGATCAGGAGAAAGATTTTCGAGCCCTACTCCATTATGCGCAGGCTGACGGGAAAAACGGATGCCCGGGCAAATGACCCCAATGCTGTAGTCACTCCCATCAATGCCCAGAAAAAGGGAAAAATGCAGAACCTGATGCTCTGGATAAGGGGCAATTGCTTTATTCCGGACCCGCGCTGCTTCTGGATTCTGCCCTCTGCGCATTTTCTCAAGAAATATCTCAAGGAGCATCCGGTCGATGTGATAGTCAGTACAGGTCCTCCCCATTCAATGCACCTGATTGCACGGAAACTTTCCCTCGATACAGGTATTCCGTGGATTGCGGATTTCAGGGACCCCTGGACAAAAATGTTCTATTTCAAGCATCTGAAACTGACGGCCCTCTCCTCAAGCATTCACAAAAGGCTGGAAAAGAGTGTTCTGGATGCGGCAAAGGTAATTGTGGCAGTGTCGCCGCTTGTCAGACAGGACTTTATGGAAATGACCCATACCCCGGTGGAATTGATAACAAACGGCTATGATGAGAGTGATTTTGACCAGGCAATAGAAGAACTGAATGTGTCCGAGGCGGGATATGGTGCTTCCAATGACCAGACATTTTCCCTTGTCCACACAGGACTATTTGCGGCTGACGGAAACCCTGAAGTCTTGTGGAAGGTCCTCGGGAAAATAGCGGCTGAAAATGAAGACTTCCGCAACCGATTGAGGATAAGGCTGGTGGGAAAAACCGATGCCCTGATTTTGGATTCCATCCATTCCGCCGGCTTGGGAGCTTCCTTGGAAAATCTCGGCTATGTCAACCATAGTGATGCCGTCAAGGAGCAGTGCAAGGCGGGTGTACTCATTCTGCCATTGCGGAAAGAGCCGGAATACCACGCCACCGTGCCTGGCAAGGTCTTCGAATACATCGCGTCCAGACGTCCGGTTCTGGGCATTGGAGACACAACCGGGGCAATGGCCGGAATCCTTGCTGAAGCCCAAGCCGGAAAGACTTTCGGATGGGATGATGAGGCAGGAATGGAAAATGAAATACGCCGTCTGTGGCAATTGTTCCTCAACGGGAAATTGGTCGACAGGGACGATGATATGGACAAATATTCCCGCAAACGCCTTACCCGTGATATGGCGGAGCTTTTTGACAGAGTTTTGCAGGAAAAAATATAATTGAAATGAAGATACAACTCAAGCCCATAACCAGGAATCTGCTCATAGCGGCAGGCATAGTTCTGTTTTTTCTCTTCCTGTCCTATTTGTTCGTACCTCAGGTCCTCAGCGGTAAAATCGTGAACCAGGGCGACATATCTTCCTGGAAGGGAATGGCAAACGAGGCCGTAACCTACAATGCGGACCATCCCGACGACAAGACCCGATGGACCGGATCAATGTTCTCCGGAATGCCCACCACTGGCACCGTGGATGACTATGACGGCGACTGGACTAAATGGCTCTACAATCTCCTGCTCACGGGAAAACGTCCCGCCACCTATTTCTTCATTGCGCTTCTCGGAGGTTTCCTGCTCTTCCTCTCTTTCGGAGCAGGCATCATTCCGGCCATAGGAGGTGCCATAGCCATAGCCTTCTGCTCCTACAATATGCAGATTATCCAGGTGGGCCACAACACCAAGATGCAGGCAATAGCCTATTTCCCCTGGGTACTCGCCGGAGTGGTCTATACCTATCGCTCGGCAATGGGCAAAGGCCGCAAATGGCTTCCGCAGACCATATTCGGGGCCGTGCTCTTCGCCCTTGCACTGAGTTTCCAGATCAAGGCCAATCATCCTCAGATTACATATTACCTCGCCATAGTCATATTTGTGCTGGCTCTCACTCTGATGATATGGACCTTTACCCGTAAGGACAAGGCTCTGACCGGACGGTTTTTCGCGGCATCGGCACTGCTGCTGGTCGTGGGCTGCGTGGGTATAGCCACCAATGCCAACAAACTCCTGCCCACCTATGAATATTCATCCTATACCATGAGGGGCGGTTCGGAACTTGTGGCTGAGAAGGCGGAGGGGAAGGCCGGCGACGGATTGGATCTGGAATATGCAACTGCCTGGTCCTACGGCATAAATGAAATGCCCAACTTGCTCATACCTGCGTTCAACGGAGAGGCATCGTCCTGTGATCCGCGCCTGAAGAACGGAGCCACGGAACAACTTCTGCGTCAGGCAGGACAAAAGAATGTGAAGGAGACCGTGAAGGCTCTGCCTATGTACTGGGGACCGCAACCTTTCACTGCCGGGCCTATGTACCTGGGTGCAATAAGCATTTTCCTGTTTGTGCTCGGACTCTTCCTTTTCAGGGGCAGGGACAAAATATGGATATTGACAGCCACGGCACTCGCCATTCTGCTCTCCTGGGGCAGCCATTTTATGTGGTTCACGGAGCTCTGGTTCAAATATGCGCCTATGTACAACAAGTTCAGGACGGTTTCTATGGCTCTGACCGTGCTGCAGGTGACGGTTCCTCTGCTGGGCTTCCTCACTCTGGACAAAATCATAAAGGAGGAGTATAACCACAAGAAGATCGTCAAGGCAGTGCTTTGGGCATTGGGGATTACAGGCGGTTTCTGCCTGATTTTCACTCTCTTCCCGGGCCTGGCCGGCAGCTTTACCTCGGATGCTGACAGGGGCATTCAGGATATGCTTGTGGAAGCGCTCAGGGAAGACCGCAGGACTATGTTGCGTCACGATGCCCTGCGCAGCCTGCTTCTGGTTGCGGCGGCAGCAGTCTCCCTTATATGGTGTTACAGGACCAGGGAACCTTTCGTGGCAAAGGGCAGGGTGTACATAGTCGGAGCTTTCATCTCATTGCTTTGCCTGATTGACCTTTTCGGAGTGGGCAAACGCTACCTCAATTCAGACCATTTCATCTCACCCAAGAAATGGGAGGCGCAGTTCAACGAAAGGCCTGTGGACAACTACATTCTCGCCGATGAGGACCCATCCTTCAGGGTGCTGGATTTGAGCGTGAACACCTTCAACGATGCCCACCAGAGTTTCCGCCACAAATGCATAGGCGGTTACAGCCCGATCAAGATGCAGCGTTATCAGGACCTTATAGAGCAATACATATCACCGGAAATCAATAAGATATACAAAACGGCCGGGGAATGTGCCACCATAGGGGAATTCGAGGAGAAACTGCCATATCTGCCTGTGGTGTCGATGCTTAACGGACGCTATGTCATACTTGACGGGAACATTGCTCCGGCAGTGAACGGCTATGCCTTCGGCAACTGCTGGTTCGTGGATGCTTTCCGCAAGGAAGAGACCGTGAATGCGGAATTTGAAGCCCTCTCAAGCACTGATTTGAGTTCAGTGGCCGTGCTTGGGCCGGATTTCAGCCATCTTGAATTTGAAGAAGGCGCCTCCCTTTCAGAGAGCGATTATATAGGAATGACCTCTTATGAACCTAACGAACTCCACTACGAATGCAGACTGTCAGGCACCAGGCCGGTGATTTTCAGCGAAATCTATTATCCGGAGGGATGGAAGGCGTGGATAGGACCGAAGGGCGGGGTCGGAGAGACCGTGGGGGACAGGTTTGTCAAATCCCCGGATGCTGTCGAGGCTGAAATTTTCCGTGCCAACTGGACTTTGAGGGGTATGATGGTTCCTGAAGGGGAATATGAAATCGTGATGAGGTTTGAACCTCAGTCCTATATGGTGGGAGAAAAGATTTCCCTTGCGAGCTCCATTACCCTTATTCTGCTGGTGCTGCTTTCCGGAGGCTTATTGTTGATTTGGAAGAAGAAGGACTGAAATGGAAATTTGTGTAATAGCTGCAGTGGCTGCAGATGGGGCAATAGGACGTGGCAATCAGTTGCTTTGGCATCTGCCCGAAGATTTGAAGAATTTCAAGGCCACGACTATGGGCTGTCCAATCATTATGGGAAGAAGAACTTTCGAGTCCCTGGGTATGCCTTTGCCGGGCAGGAAAAATATTATTGTTTCCACCAAAATAGAGTCCAGGCGATTGATTTTCACAAGGGAAGGCAAATCCAGCCTCGAAGCTATGACCTGTCCTGACCTGGATTCGGCGCTTGCTCTCGCCTCTGAAAACGCCGACAAATGTTTCATCATAGGAGGGGCAAGGCTCTATGCGGAGGCTCTCGGAATTGCCGACAGGCTCTATATCACCCATATCGATGCCACGGCGGAAGATGCGGACGCCTTTTTCCCTCCAATCGACCCGAAAAACTGGAAGGAGATTTCCCGTTCGGAAACCCGTACCGATGCCGCCACAGGAATCACTTTCCACTATTCCGAGTATGTGAGGGCCTGACTTGCCGATTTCATTATTTCTGACTAAATTAGCAAGCTAATTCGCGAAACAAATGGCAAAGGACAATTCCGGTCTCACACCGATGATGAAACAGTATTTTACTGTCAAGGCACAGCACCCTGAGGCGTTGCTGCTGTTCCGGTGTGGGGATTTTTATGAGACTTACGGGGATGATGCGGTGCTTGCCAGCAAGATACTGGGCCTGGTGCTCACCCGCCGTTCCAACTCCTCTCCGGATTCAGTGCCTATGGCCGGTTTTCCCTTCCATTCCCTCGACAGTTATCTTCCGAGACTGGTGCGTGCGGGTTACAAAGTGGCTGTATGTGACCAGCTGGAGGACCCCAAACTTACCAAGAACATTGTAAAGAGGGGAGTTACCGAGGTAGTTACCCCGGGTGTGGCCTTCAACGAGCAACTGCTGGACCAGAAAGAGAACAACTTCATTGCCGGACTGAGTTTTGATGCGGACAAATGCGGGGCAGCCTTTCTGGATGTCTCCACGGGCACTTTCCAGGTGGCGGAGGGCAAGTTGGACTATGTGTTGAACCTTCTGGACTCATTCAAGCCCAAGGAATTGCTGGTTCCCCGAGGATATGAAAAAGGCATAAGGGAAAAGACCGGAGACCGCTATTACATTTCAACTTTGGAGGAGTGGGCCTTCGTCTATGACAATTCGGTCGAGAAACTGAAGAAACAGCTCAAGGTGGATTCGCTAAAGGGTTTCGCCATAGACAATTTCGCGCTTGGAGTGACCTCCGCCGGGGCTTTGCTCATATATCTGGAACAGACCCAGCACGCGGGTTTGGGCAATATCTGCTCCATTTCCCGCATTGACGGCGACCGCTATGTCTGGATGGACCAGTTCACTTTCCGCAATCTTGAAATTTTCTCCGCAAGCTCGGGCAAGGACGGGGTGAGCCTTGTGGATGTTATGGACCGCACCGTCAGCCCTATGGGTTCCCGCCTTCTTCGCAACTGGATGGCCCTTCCGATTATGGATTTGGAAGAACTCAGGGAGCGTCAGGATGTGGTGGAATGGTTCGTCAGCCATACGGACAGGCTGGATGCTTTGAGGGAACTTGTGGGGGATATAGGCGACCTCGAAAGGGGAGTTTCAAGGGCTTCTGCGGGCAAACTACTGCCTCGCGGGGTGCTGATGGTCAAGCGGGGACTGTCGCAGTTGGGGCCGGTAAAACAGCTGTGCGAAAGCAGTGACAGCGATGCTTTGCGTAAGTTATCCGGGGCCATTTGCGAGTGCCGCGAACTTCTGGATGACATAGAAAAGACCATAGACCCGGATACTGCCTCTATGCTGGGCAAGGGAGATGTGATAGCTCCGGGAGTTTCGGAAGAACTGGATGAACTCCGCCGTATCGCCCGTCACAGCAAGGACTATCTGCTGGAAATCCAGCGCAGGGAAACCGAGCGCACCGGCATATCCTCCCTCAAGGTCAATTACAATTCCGTTTTCGGCTATTATCTTGAGGTCCGCAATGTCCATAAGGACAAGGTGCCGGAGGACTGGGTGCGCAAACAGACTCTCGTGAATGCGGAAAGATATGTCACCAAGGAACTCAAGGAATATGAGGAGAAGATACTTGGGGCAGAGGAAAGGATATATGTGCTTGAGACACAGATATTCAATAATCTCGTGGCAAAAATCCGCGAGAAGGTGGCGGTGATTCAGAACAACTGCCGTGCGATTGCGAAGATAGATGTGCTGGCCGGATTTGCCCGCATTGCCATAGACAGGAACTATTGCCGTCCACAGATCAACGACGGCAAGTCTCTGGACATAGTCTCAGGAAGGCATCCTGTCATCGAGACTATGATGGGTCCGGGCGAGGAATATGTGCCCAATACTGTCCATCTGGACTCTGACTCGCAGCAGATCATCATCCTTACCGGTCCGAATATGGCAGGAAAATCGGCTCTTCTTCGTCAGACCGCCCTCATAGTGCTGCTGGCTCAGACAGGTTCATTCGTGCCTGCGGAAAAGGTGGTAATGGGCCGTTTCGACAAGATTTTCACCAGGGTGGGTGCATCGGACAACATATCCCGAGGGGAGTCCACCTTTATGGTCGAGATGCTGGAGACGGCTATGATTCTGCATAATATTTCGGCAAGGTCCCTGGTGCTGCTGGATGAAATCGGCCGTGGAACCTCCACTTACGACGGAATGTCCATAGCCAGGGCCATAGTGGAGTACATCCACGAAAACGGTCAGGGGGCAAAGACCCTTTTCGCCACCCACTATCACGAACTCAACGATATGGAGCAGACCTTCGCCCGTGTGAAGAATTTCCACATTGCAGTGAAGGAAGTGGGCAAGCAGGTGATTTTCCTCCGCAAGATGGTGGAGGGAGGCGTAGCCCACAGCTTCGGACTGCACGTTGCGCGTATGGCGGGAATGCCTTCTCAAGTGATAGTTTCGGCTGAAAAGACCCTTGCAGCGCTTGAAAGCGGGGAAGGAAAATCCGGAGCCGCAAAGTTTAGTGCAGCCAAGCAGATAAAGCCCCACAATGTGAAGGAAGGAAGAGTGGAGGGAGACGGTTCTCTGCAATTGAGTTTCTTCCAGCTGGAGGACCCTCTGCTGTCTTCGCTCAAGGATGACCTGGAGGCAGTGGACCTCAATTCCATAACTCCTCTCCAGGCCTTCGACCTGCTCCGCAAGATGAAAGAAAAAATGGGATTAAATAAGTGAGATTGATATGACAACTATTTCAGATATAAGAACTTACCTTAAGGAGGTTACCCATCCGGCCAAGGCCGACAAAAGCATAGTTGAGCTGGGAATGGTGGACAAAGTGAGCGTTTCGACAAATGCGGAAGGAGCGCCGAAAGTCTCGGTGACACTCGCATTCAGCCGTCACCGCGACCCTCTTGCGGAATACCTCATAGGCAGCACAAGAGCAGCCCTCATACGCAATCTTCCGAAGGGGGCGGATGTGGAAGTGCTGACGGTGGTCAAGGATGAGCCGAAACCTAAGAAAAAGCCGGGTCTGGACCTGGGGCTTGAGGAAGTGGCAAATGTGAAACACATAATAGGAGTTGCATCAGGCAAGGGCGGAGTGGGCAAATCCACTGTGGCTGTGAACCTTGCCGTGGCTCTTGCCCGCCTGGGATACAAGGTGGGGCTTGCAGATGCCGATGTCTATGGCCCTTCCGTGCCCAAGATGACTGCCACCGAGGATGCAGTGCCTGAGTCCTTCCAGATTCCTGCCGCAGAACCGGGGGAAGAGCCCCGCGATGTGATTATGCCTATAGAGAAATACGGAGTGAAGTGGATGTCCATAGGCTATTTCGCCCGCCCGGACCAGGCTCTGATATGGCGTGGCCCTATGGCCTGCAATGCGCTCAAACAGATGATTCTGCAAGTGCGGTGGGGAGAACTGGACTTCCTGCTCATAGATATGCCTCCTGGAACAGGTGACATACACATCAGTCTGGTCCACGATATTCCCATGTCCGGTGCAGTCATAGTGAGCACCCCTCAGGATGTGGCCCTTGCCGACGTGGAGAAGGGCGTGAATATGTTCCGCAATGAAAATGTAAACAAGCCTATTTTCGGCCTTGTGGAGAATATGTCCTGGTTCACTCCGGAGGAACTCCCTGATAACCGTTACTACATTTTCGGAAAGGACGGCGGCCGCAAGATGGCAGAAAAATACGGACTTGACCTTTTAGGGCAGATTCCTATAGTCCAGAGCATAAGAGAAGACGGGGACGCAGGAACACCGGCCGCACTCGGAACCGGACCCCAGGCCCTCGCCTTCCTCTCTCTTGCTGAAAAACTCGCCGGCAAACTGTGATGTCAGCGGACGATGTCCATTTCCTCAATCAGGTGGGATGCTCCGCCGAACTTGTCTATAATCAGGAGCACATAGCGTATGTCCACATTGATGCACCTCTGGAGGTTCGGCTCGAACATTATGTCGGAACTCATTGATTCCCAGTTGCCGTCGAAGGCCAGGCCTATGAGTTCGCCCTTGGCATTCATTATAGGGGAACCTGAGTTTCCGCCGGTGATGTCGTTGTTGCTGAGGAAGCAGGTGTGCACCTTGCCGTCCTTGTCCGCGTACTGGCCGAAATCTTTTGCAGCGTGGATTTGCTTGAGTTTTTCAGGCACTGCAAATTCCCAGCTTGTCTGGTCGTCCTTCTCCATCACTCCGTCCAGTGTGGTGAACCAGTCGTATTCCACAGCATCGGCAGGGGAGTAGCCCATAACCTTGCCGTAGGTCAGCCTCATAGTGAAGTTTGCATCCGGGTAGGAAGGTTGTCCTTTCTTCCACTCGAGATTGCCCGCAGTCCAGGCTTTGCGGCCCTTGGCCAGTTGCTGTCCGTATTCTGCTGCTGCGGCCCCGAAACTGAGGTATTTGCTTAGTATGGATGAGTAAAGTTTGGTGGCAGGGTCGGAGTAAACTGCACTGACACCCTGGTTCTCAATGGCTTCATAAGCCTTTTCCGCACTTGTGAAGATGCTTTCGGCAAAGAGCCTGTCCACATAGGCGGAAATGCTGTCCTTGCTGTAGTCCGGTATGATCCAGTAGGCTGAGTCTGTCTTTTCGTGGTAGAGGCGGAGCATTGCTTCCGTGATTTTCCTGTCGGTGGAAAGGGAGTAATCCTTGTACGGGTCGTGTTCTCTGATGAAGTCTATGGTTGCCTTCACCACAGCTGCGCTGTCCAGGCCTTGCTTGACGGCTTTGCGTGCACCTGAGGATGCCATACCTCCCATACGGGCGAGTTCACTCATATATACGGTTTCGATAATCCAGGTGGAGATTTCGGAAAGCTTTTGCGTGCCTTCGACTGCAGTGCGGATGTCGCTGAGCGCGTTTGCATATTTCTCTGTCCTTTCGGGATCGGCTGCCGCCCATTCCATAAATGCCGCTTCATCCTCTTCGGCCCTCTCAATCACTCCCAGTTTGCGGAAGGCTATTTTCATTCCCTTCCACTTCTTCCAGCCGTTGGATGAACCGGAGTATTTGCTGGCATACTGGATTTTCACTTTAGGGTCTGCCTGCATATCTTCCATCATAAGGTTCTGACGGAGGGTACGGGCCTCGATGCGGATGTCGTTCTGTGCGAGCATCTGACGCAATTCCGCAGAGGTGCCGAAACGGTTGGTGCGTCCCGGATAGCCCATAATCATAGTGTAGTCCCCGCTCCTGACTCCCTTGAGGGAAATTTTCAGATGGTTCTTCGGCTGCAGAGGCTTGTTTTCCGGACTGTAGTCTGCCGGTTCGTTGTCCGCTCCGGCATAGACCCGGAACATAGAGAAGTCGCAGGTGTGACGCGGCCACATCCAGTTGTCGGTGTCTGCTCCGAATTTGCCTATGGTGGAAGGCGGTGCTCCGACAAAACGGACGTCACGATAGACCTTATACACTACGAGCAATTGCATATTGTCGTTGTAGAATGAGATAACCTCGGCTTCACAGTTGGGATACTTTTCTTCTGAGGCGCTGACGAGTTCATCCTTCTTTGCCTTTACTGCATCCTGAACACGGACATATACATCTGCACTGTCCCTGTAGCTTTCCCGGGCCAGAGCCTCGGCTGCAGCAATCTCCTCTGTGACATCGCTTATGCTTTCCAGGAATTTTACAGTGAGGCCTTCGCAGGGCAGTTCCTCGCTGCGCTGCATTGCCCAGAATCCGTCCTGGAGGTAGTTGTGCTCAATGCTGCTGAGAGCCTGGATGAAGGAATAACCGCAGTGGTGGTTGGTGATGAGAAGGCCCTCGTCGGAAATCATTTCGCCTGTACATCCTCCTCCGAACTGCACGATGGCATCCTTGAGGGATATTCCGTCGGCATTGTAGATCTGTTTCGGGGAGAGTTTGCATCCCATCTTCTTCATTTCCTTTGCGTTCATTTTTTCGAGCCACTGGAGCAGCCACATTCCTTCATCTGCCTTCAGGCTGAACGCGGAGCCTGCCAGAAGTGCCGTCACGAGTGACAGCGATAACAAAAATTTCTTCATATCATTTTGAGTTTGTCAATATTTCTTTCTGTGGCATCATCGGATGCCGGGGTCATAGGATGCCTCGCTGTTCCTGAGGTTAAAACAATGTGTTTTCAAGTTCCTTGACATGGAAACTGCGCCTGTGGTGCGGAGTGTATCCATATTTCCGTATGGCTTCAATGTGTGCGGCAGTAGGATAGCCCATATTGCTGTCCCATCCGTATTCGGGATATTCCTTTGCCAAGGAGCGCATATAGTCGTCCCTGTAGGTTTTTGCCAGCACCGATGCCGCTGCAATTGATGCGAATCTCCCGTCCCCCTTGACGAAGGTCTTCCACGGCAACCCTTTCCAAAGCTCCATTTGCTCGTATAGCCTCCCTCCCGCATATTCCTGTGCAAGAGCCGCTTCCGGAAGAAATCCCAGGTCTTTGAATTTGTTTCCGTCAACAATCAGGGTCTCCGGACGCACTGTAAGCCGTGTCACCGCCCTCCACATCCCTGTAATTGAAGCATTGAGTATGTTGATGCGGTCGATTTCTTCGGCGCTGACCATCTCCACAGCCCACGCCACCGCTTCCTTTTCGATAATCTCCCTGAGCAGTTCCCTGTCCCTGCAACTCATCTGCTTGGAGTCATTCAGCAGCGGATGGCTGAAATCCTCCGGCAAAATGACCGCAGCCGCAAACACCCCTCCCGCGAGCGGCCCCCTGCCGGCCTCGTCGCATCCCGCCTCAAGTTTCCCCGTCTCATATCTGGACGGCAGTGCTGTTTTCAATTTTGTCATCGTTTCAATAATTTGTTCGGAATGGAGCTGATACCCTTTTCTGCAAATTAACGAAGATTATTTGAAAAGGGAGTCAAGTGTTACCGTGTGATTTACCACATCGGAATTTGCTCCTGTTGAGATGCCGAAAGACGCGACTATGGCAACCTGTATAGAGTGTGTCCTACTGCAAAAATTCTTGATGCGAATGTATGAAAATCTTCCGAGAAAATCAGCGAAATTGCTCAAAAATTCATCATTTTCGCTGAATTTCAAGTCGGCTTGAATTAGATTTTGAGGTTCGCAAAGTCCCAAAATGTTGTTTTTATGGATAAGTTTTATAAATTTGCGAAGATGATTTGCCGATGCTGGGCTCACGGTCCTGGCGAGGCGGTCGGAGAATACACATTTACACAACTATAACCAATAGACGGAAATGAAAACTTATTCCACTAAAGACATCCGTAACGTGGTGCTTATCGGTAGCACAAGGTCCGGTAAGACCACGTTGTCTGAAGCCATGCTCTATGAGGGCAAAGTGATTGACAGGCGCGGCAGCGTTGAGGGCAAGAACACGGTTTCCGACAATTCCGAAATCGAACAGATCAACCAGAGATCCATCTATGCCACTCCGCTTTATGCAGAGTTTATGGACACGAAGTTCAATATTATCGACGCTCCCGGCGCTGATGACTTCGTGGGCGGAGCCATTTCGGCATTCAGGGTTTGCGACACCGCAATCCTCGTTGCCAACGCACAGCAGGGTGTAGAGGTCGGCACTGAGATTTTCGCAAGGTATGCGGACAAATACAATATGCCGGTGATTCTGGCAGTGAACCAGCTTGACGGGGACAAGGCTTCTTGGGAAGGCACTCTGGATTCGCTCAAGGAGGCATTCGGACAGAAACCGGTCATCGTGCAGTTCCCTGTCAATGTGGGAGCGGGCTTCGACGGGTTCGTGGACGTTCTCAAGATGAAGTATTATCACTTCAAGGACGACAACGGCACACGTGAGGACCTTCCGATTCCGGAGTCACTACAGGCTCAGGCTGAGGAACTCAGGGGCGAACTCATCGAAAGGGCTGCCGAATTTGACGACGGCCTTATGGAAAAATACTTCGACACGGGAGTGCTCACCGAAGACGAGATCCGCAAGGGTTTGGGCATAGGTATCCGCGAACAGGCAATATATCCGATTTTCTGTCTTTCCGCAAAGAAGGATATAGGCGTGAAGAGGCTTATGGAGTTCACCATCAAGGTGGCTGCATCCCCTGCCGAGAAGAAGGAACTTACCAAGGACGGAGTTGAGGTCGAGTGCAAGGCAGATGCTCCTACCACTCTCTTCATCTACAAGACTGCCGTTGAGCAGCACCTCGGAGAAGTGGCCTATTTCAAGGTGATGACAGGTAAACTTGTTGAGGGACAGGACCTTGAGAACCCAGAGACCGGCGACAAGGAAAGAATCACCGCAATCTATGCAGTGGCCGGAAAGAAGAAGGAAAAGGTGAGCGAACTCGTGGCAGGAGACCTCGGATGTACAGTGAAACTGCGTGCCGGCAAGACAGACGCCACTCTCGCCCAACTGGGTACGGAGACTGTCTATGAGCACATCAAATTCCCTAAGCCAAGGTACCGTACAGCCATCAAGCCTGTGGAGCAGAAGGACGACGAGAAGATGAACGAAGCTCTCAACCGCATTTCTGCTGAGGACCCTACAATAATAGTGGAATATTCTAAGGAACTCAAGCAGACGGTTCTCAAGGGTCAGGGCGAGCAGCACATCAACATCGTGAAGTGGCGCCTGCGCAATGAGAACAAGATTGAAATCGAGATGTCCGCGCCGAGAATCTCCTACCGTGAGACCATCACCAAGGTGTCAGCTGCAAACTACCGTCACAAGAAACAGTCCGGCGGTGCAGGCCAGTTCGGAGAAGTGCACCTTCTCATCTGCCCTATAGTTGAGGGCCAGCCTATGACCAACAAGTTCAAGATTGACGGCAAGGACCTGGTACTCAACGTGAAAGGTCAGGAATCCTTCGACCTTCCTTGGGGCGGTAAATTGGAATTCATCAACTGCGTAGTCGGTGGTGCCATCGATGCCCGCTTTATGCCGGCCATCCTCAAGGGTATCAACGACAAGATGAGCGAAGGCCCTCTCACCGGTTCCCTTGCACGTGACATCAGGGTGTATGTCTATGACGGCAAGATGCACCCGGTTGATTCCAACGAAATCTCCTTTGTGCTTGCAGCCCGCAATGCCTTCAAGGAGGCGTTCCGCAGCGCAGGTCCGAAGATTATGGAGCCGATTTACAATGTTGAGGTGATTACTCCGGGTGACTATATGGGTGCCTGCATGTCCGACCTCCAGAACCGCAGGGCTCTCATCGAGGGTATGGACACCGACAAGGGCTTCTCTGTCCTCAGGGCAAGGGTTCCGCTCGCAGAAATGTACAAGTACTCCACTGCCTTGAGTTCCATGACTTCCGGAGCCGCAACCTTCAGTATGGAATTCGCTGACTACCAGCCTGTGCCTGGTGATGTTCAGGAAAAACTCCTCAAAGCTTATATGGAACAGGAGGCTGAGGAATAGCATTCTTGAAATCTTTTTTATCTTTGCACGACCGGAATCCACACTCCGGCCGTGCATTTTATTAAAAGTATTGAATATGAAAAAGAGTATCATCGCATTGTTTATGGCCTCGCTTGCCATTGTGGCCTGCAAATCCCACGAAGAGAAGAAGGCAGCCTTCATTCAGGAAGTCGAATCCATAGAGGAAGGGTTCAATCAACTCATTATGGAAGTCTATGCCGACTCCACCCTCACAGACATCGAAAAGAATGACAAGGTGAATGCAGCATATGAGGAAGCCATAGCCAAGTATATTGAAGTGAACCGCAAGGCAATAGAGAAGAACAGGGACAATGACATTGCAGTACAGGCTCTCTCATATATATACGGAGAACTGACCAACAAGGAAATTCTGGAATATGTGGATATGCTTTCCCCGCAAATGCAGCAGGATTCCTCAGTTGTAAAAATCGCCGAAGGAGCAAGAAAGGCTATGCTTACGGAAGAAGGCGCAAAGTTCCTGGATTTTACCATTGAAGATTCTGATGGACAGAGTGTTTCCTTCTCTGATTATGTCGGCAAGGGTAAATATGTGCTTGTAGATTTCTGGGCAAGCTGGTGCGGTCCGTGCAAAAGGGAAATACCGAACATACGTGCAGCTTATGAAAAATATGGTCCTAAGGGCCTGGAAGTTTTGAGCGTCGCCGTTTGGGACAAGCCGGAGGATACCAAGGCGGCAGCCAAAGAACACGGTGTGGTTTGGAGCCAGATTATCAACGCTCAGCAAATCCCTACCGACCTCTACGGCATTCGCGGCATTCCGCAGATTATGCTCTTCGGTCCGGACGGCACCATACTCAAGAGAGACCTGCGCGGCGAGGGCATCGATGCCGAACTTGCCAAATATTTTGCGGAATAAAGATACCAAATATTCTTGAATCTCTGCCGTGACTCGTTTTCAGAATCACGGCAGAATTTTATAAATTTGCAAGGGTGAAACAACCGTAACTCTAATAATGTCAAATTGCTGTTCGGGGCAAAGCACGAACTCCTGAATCGTAATCTGCATATTTCAATGGGCCAAAGTGACACTACAGATTCTTCAAAGTGTCAAAATGGCCCTTTGGATGTCACTTTGGAAGAAAAGGCGCTGCTTGAATTCGTGAAGGCCAATCCCAAGGCAACACAAGAGCAGATAGCAGAGCATATCGGAAAATCTTCCCGAACAGTCAAGCGGATAACCGCCAATCTTTGTCAGAAAGGATATCTCAAGCGCGAGAGGGGCAAGAGGAACGGGGTCTGGATAACAAATTTGTGTTGATGCAAACTTGTATTGCCGGAAGCATCCACTCTTTGTTCTCTGAAAATTCGGCGGACATTCGTCGAATTGTTGACAATCAGCCTCAAAGCCTGAACTCCGAAGGTATGAAATTTTCCTGCAGTTCCTTATGTGCCCAGAGAGTTGAGGCTAAAGCATTGACTATTATTATAACATATCGCTGCTTTTTCTCTTTGGCCTCAAGTTTCTCAAGTGGAAATGGCTATATCGCAAAAGTCAAATAATAACCACGAACAAAAATAGACAAATAATCAATGAACCCAAAAGTTTTTCAAAGCACGTTGATGCCGGCAAGGCAATAAAGAGCATAACCTTTGATAAGAAAACGGAATAACCTTATGGGAGAATTGTTGAAGGTTCAGAAATACTGGTCGCCATTTTTCTTGTGACATTGGAATTGTTCAGGAAATAATTCTACCTTAAAGTCGGGGCAGTCATATTACTTTGTGTCTGGTTATAACACAAACTAATTATGATACGTACAAATATGAATCTGTTTGCTGCACTGGCTTCATTGGCTCTTTCCATATCATCTTGCGGGTTTTCTCCCGTACAGAAGGAAGACAACGGCACACCTGCAATCCAACTCGGTCTGGTGTCCGTAGAAGATCGATCAATCACAGTGGATGTGGCGGTCAGCGGGACTGACAAAATCAATTTTACTTATGTACAGTGTACACAATTGTCCACTGGAGAATCCAAGACGGAAATTCTTCCCGACCCGAAGGAAGGGAAGGTGATGGTTTCGGCTCTGGCCAAGGGCGAGACTTATGAGTTGTGTGCTTTCGCAGACATCCAGGACAATGATTCCCCGATCAGCAGCGACAAACTCACGGTCACTACAGGAAAAGCCGTATCCGTGTCTGTGACAAGGCGTGAAGGTACGGAAATGGATGTGAAACTGAGTGTCAACATTCCCAAGACTCCGGTAATAAAAGGCTTTACTTACAAGCAGCAGTCAGCTCCGGAGGATCCAGTCTATGTTATAGTGGAAGGTGACAGGACAGAATACACACTCAAGGGTATAGAGCAGTATTCCACTTATCTCGTCAAGGGCTTTGCTGATTTCGGCGACGGGTATCAGTGGAGTGATGAACTGGTGGTTTCCGCACCGCCAAGGGAGGACATAGGGGATTACAAACTCGTATTTTCGGCCGAATTCGACCAAGACAACGAGGATCTTACCAAAGTCTGGTCTTTCGAGGAGGGCTCCAAAATCAGGAACAATGAAGACCAGTTCTATTCAAAGAGCAAGGAAAATGCTTTCACAAAAGACGGCTGCCTGCATATTGTAGCACGCCGCGACCATCTTGGAAGCGACGGAAAAAACCACAGTTACACATCAGCATCCCTGACCACGCAACATTCTTTTGTCTATTGTTACGGCAAGGTTGAAGTCCGTGCAAAAATTCCAACCGGTGGAGGAATGTGGCCTGCAATCTGGCAGGTGGGCAACACCTACACCTGGCCGCAGAACGGAGAATTGGACATTATGGAATATTACAGGGAAAAAATCCTGGCCAATGTTGCTTACGGCGGTACGGCCAACTATTCTCCGACGTGGCGTTCCTCAAGTCATCCTATGTCCGGATTCGAGGCGAAGAATCCTAACTGGAGGAATGAGTTCCATATCTGGCTCCTGGAATGGGATTATGACTGGATCCGCATATACCTGGATGGCGAGCTTCTGAATCAGGTTTCCGTAAACGAGACCTTCAACAAAGGCGTGGGCGGCAATTACGAAAACCCGTACAGATACCATCGTGACGGATTCGGACACTATCTGTGGCTCAACCTTGCAATAGGAGGCAATAACGGTGGCACAATCGACAACTCCCTCTTCCCTGCCGAATATCTTATTGACTATGTAAGGGTTTATCAGAAGGAAAGACTTCCTGAATGATAACCTCCCAGGATAAATGTATAACCTCTTAATAACACAAAGATTATGAAAACAGCAAAATTTCTGACCGCAGTTTTTTCTGCGGCGGCAATCACAACACTCTTCGTTTCCTGCAATAAGGACAACACCACTCCTGGTAGTGGCGATCCCGGGACCGGTGAGACCCAGACTCTGACTCTTTCCCAATCCTCCATTGATGTGAAGGCAGGCGAAAGCGCAACAGTGGAAATCACCTCGGGCAACGGTGGATATACCGTAAAAACAGCTGATCCTGAGACAGCAACCGCTTCTGTTGAGGGGACCACTATCACAGTCAATGGAATCAAGGCCGGCTCTACAATGATTACCGTGATGGATGCTGCAAAGCAGGCAAAGCCTCTTCAGGTAAAAGTCACAAAGTCAGGTACCAATGCCATACCTACTGACGTCCTCTATGACATTGAGGTGTTCTCCAGCGAGACTGGCGCATCCTATGCACCTGAATGGGTGGATTGGCAGCCGACTCTCACTAAGAATGTCAAAGGTACTTATATCGCATCCATTCTCGACATCAAGAACGGCGCTACGAATGCCTCATCTTATAAGAGTGATGCTGCGGTGACAGAGTTTATGGCTAATCCTACCATAGATGAAGGAGTAATTTTGCTCGGAGGATATATCGCTGACGGCACTTCTCCTGACTACGGATATTCCTGCCCTGCAGTGATGATTACCAACAATGACGATGCTTCACATCCGGGCTGCAAAGTGGTGACTGTGATTGCTTCCTGCCTTAGCGGCTATCTCGGTTGGGAAGACGGCAAATATGTATCCCGTCCCGGTACTGCCTGGTATGACCCTTCTGACGGCAGCATCACTCTCAAGGACTGCTATGGAGAACTCTATTGGGGAGGCGCAAAGCAGTTGACATGGAAATTCAACTACAACAGAAAGTACACACCTGTTAAATAACCATGCTTATGAAAAATTACACTTATATAATATTGGCATCGCTTGCTGCTTCTACACTCCTGCTTGCTTGCCAGAAGGCAGAGGAACCAGGTCAGATAACTGATGACCCCAAGCCGTCCGAGGGCTTCTCCTATACTCTTGCCTTGAATGCTGATTCTTTTTCTGACCGTATAGCTGCTGCCGACGAGGTAGGCATATATATACCTTCTGTCGGGCAATTGAAGGCCACTGTTGATGTGAAGGAGAATATCAGGACTTTGACTTTCTCCACAGAAAAAGAACTCACGGAGCAGGTAAGTGTATTTGTGCCCGCTTCTGCAAATGTTAGTGAGGAAGGAGCCGTTTCTATGGAGATACCATCCAGACAGAAGTCTTCCGACAAGGATATGCCGGCTGTTTCTGCTCCGGTGTCAGTGAAAGACGGTGCTGCCACTCTGCTGTCCCTCGGAGCATATATTGATTTCAATATTGCTTCCACAATGGCCGAGTCTGCAAAACTTCAATCCGTGACATTCTCATCCGAAACGGCTATGGCAGGTAGTTTTGAAATCAGTTTGCCGGTTGTGGATCCTTCTCTGGACGTAACTCTTGCATTGAACGCTCTGGAGAGCAAGTCCGTAACTGTGGAAATGGATTCTGACCAGATTCTTGGCGCAACTGCTGTTGCCGTAAGGATGTTGATAGCTCCCGGAACCTATTCAGGAACAGTCACAGTGAACACTGACAAAGGCAGTTATGAATATACTTCGGTTAACGTTACTGCTCAGAGAGCCGGGACTGAGAGTGTGGAGATAACTCTTTCCGACCCTCTGGTAACATATTCAGTTGATACCTCCGTTCCATACAATATCCTGGAAACTGCTGAGGGAACCACGGTCGCTTCCAACACCTGGATTATTTCCAAGGCGGATTATGTGAACAAGACCAATTTTGCCGCCAACTTCACAGATGAAACCATAGGTTCATATTTCTCTCTGGTAGAGGACGAAAATGTGGTCCTCCTTGGAGGATATGTGGAGAAAGGCAAACCTGACTACGGTTATACTTCCATTGCTGTCCTCGTCTATGACAGGGAATCTGCTGAGCATCCCGGCTGCAAGGAGGCAGAAATTCTCAGTACCAACATCGCTGCTTCGCTGGAATGGAACGGTTACACCAGCAATCCGGGTTCAGCTTGGTACAACCCGCAAAGCGGGGAAATCGTAATCGAGAATTGTGCTGGGCATCTCGGCTGGGGATATGACTTCAGCTGGAACCGAACCTATGCTCCTGCCGATGACCTGACTCTTGCCGCAAGCTCTGTCACACTCAAGGAGGGTGCTGTGAAGGAAGTGGAAATTACCTGGTCCAACGGCAGTTGCACTGCAGAAACCGACAATGAGGCAGTCGCAACTGTAGAGGTTTCAGACAAGGTGCTTTCAGTTACCGGAGTTGCTGCAGGTAATGCAACTGTCACGGTAAAAGATGAAAAAGGCAAGACAGCCCAGCTTGGTGTGACAGTAACCGCCGCATCGACAGGCAGTGACGGAATCCCTACGGACATCAAGTATGACATTACCCTCCTCGAAGGGGATACTGCCTATTCATCTTCATACAAGCCTACTTTCGCCGACAGGGAAATCAAGGGAATCTGGCTCTGCTCAAGGGCTGACTATTTTGCGCAGACAGAGAACTCTTCACCGTTCTATTCAGCAAAGGACCCTTGGGTGAACAGCATCTATTTCAATTACCGTACGGATGACGATGTCATAATAGCGGCAGCCGGTTATATCGGCGGTGACGGAACGACCAATTACGCTTATCTCGCAATAGGGTTCCAACTGACTTCCGAGACCGTTACAGAAGGCGAATTTGCCGGATGCAAGGTCGTGAATGTTCTGGATTCCGTTATTTCAGGTGCAGATGCTCCTGCTTATGATGGTCACAATCTCGACTGGTTCCACAGCGTCGGTTATGACAGCGAATCTGGTACTGGCTACTATAACCCTCAGGACAAGACGATTACAATCGTGAATGTCGGAGGCAAGAAGGAGAACAAAGTAATCAATTTCCACAGGAAGCTGTCTCCTCAGGAATAAGCCTGGAGTGTGTGTATATAGGTGGGGATGGTCATCAAAAGGCCATCCCTTATTGCATCTGATTGGCGTTGCGGCAATAGTCGCCCGGATTGACTCCGAATTTCTTCTTGAACAGGGATGAGAAGTATTTGGGGTCATTGAAACCTACGGCATAGGCAACTTCCGAGACCCTGATTTTGCCATCCGTCTGCTGTATGATTTTGCTCGCCGCATTCAGACGGATATTGTTTACGAACCCTGATGGAGTCATACCTGTGAGGGTTTTCATTTTTTCTGCAAGAGTGGACTTGGACATATTCATAGCCTTGGTGAAGTCGGAAAGGCTGAAATCGAAGTCTCCGAGATGCTGGTTCACATAGTCCACGGCCTGCTGAAGGAATTTCTCGTCCATTGTGGTGTAATTCAACTCGCCCGGATTGAAAACCAGCTGTTTGCGGTAGTCGGCTCCAGCTTTCTCCACTTTACGCAGCAGCCCGCATATAATGGCATCCAGCACATTCACATCGAACGGCTTTGTCAGATATGCGTCCGCACCCACCTCGTATCCGGTGATTTTGTCCGCTGATGTCTGTTTTGCGGTAATCAGCACGACAGGAATGTGGCAGTATTCGATGTTTTCCTTTATCCAGGCACAGAAATCATATCCGTTCATTCCCGGCATCATAATGTCCGACAAAATGATTTTGACGCCATTGTTCTCTTTCAGCTGAGCAATTGCTTCTTCTGCCGACCCCGCAGCAATCACATTGTACTCTTTTGCCAAATGTTCTTCCAGCAGACCGAGCAGGTCACGGTTGTCCTCAACCACCATCACGGTGGTATTTTCTTCATTATGCTGATGCGGAATCTTCTTTTCTGTGCTTTCCGGTGTGACATCCAGGAAACTTTCCCTTTCCGCAGCAGTGTAGCAGTCCTGATGCACAGGTATGAGGACCGTAAAGGTCGTACCTTCTCCTTTATGGCTCTCAACGCTGATTTGCCCGTGGTGCAGGTCCACCAGATTCTTCACCAGTGACAGACCTATGCCGGTGCCGGTAGTGTTGTGCTTGCGGTAGTCTCCGTCGTAGAAACGCTGAAACAGGTGATTCAGCTGCTCCTCGACCATTCCGTCCCCGGTGTCTGCCACCTTCAGGACAAGGTTCCTGCCGTGTATGTCAAGGTCCATACTGACGGTCACGCTCCCGCCGGGATGATTGTATTTCGTGGCGTTGGAGAGCAGGTTGTACAGGATTTTGTCCAATTTATCGGTATCGAACCAGCCCTCTATAGGGGTCTTTCCCAGACTTTCGAACTTGTATTCAATCTGCTTCTGCTGTGAGAGCGGCTCGAATGCTATCACACAGTTCTTCACAAATGAGGTGATGTCCCCATAGACGACCTTGAGTTTCAGATTGCCCGACTCGGCTTTCCTGAATTCCAGAATCTGCTGAATCAGCCTCATCAGTCTCATCGCATTCTCAGATATGAAGTCGTATTGCCGCACTCCCGGATTCTCAGTTTTCAATTCTTCTACAGCGGCTATGATGATGGTCAGAGGAGTCATCAACTCGTGGGTGATGTTGGTGAAAAACTGCAACTTGCTGTGGTTGAGCTCTTCCGATTTCCTGCGGTTGATTTCAATCACTTCCATCTTTTTCTGCATCTGCATACGGTTCCTGCCTATT
>JALFCH010000035.1 GCA_022771245.1 Rikenellaceae bacterium
GAAGCTCAACGTATGTGGGAGATTGGAGAGTCACTTTACAATATCAATCAATCCAGATTGAAAAGATATGCTAAGAGAAGAGGATTAAGTTATAACAGTGCCGTATGATTGACAAGAAATGCTTCACAACCGAATGGATCGCCCGGTTGCGGCCACATGCACTCTAAAAAAGATTTAGCCTTCGGTTTCCCCGAAGGCTTTTTCTAAACAATAAGGCCTGTCGAGTCCTCAAGCCGGTAATGGACTATCACCCGAGCAAGCCGCCGCGCAATTGATTCCGTCCAAGGCACTTGAAACTATGCCGCCGGCGTAACCGGCTCCCTCTCCGCAGGGGTAGAGGCCGGGAAGGTCCGGGTGGGACATTGTTTCTGGGTCGCGGGGAATGCGGACGGGGCTGGAGGTGCGGGATTCCACTCCCAGCAGCAGGGCATCGTTGGTGTAATATCCTCTCATTTTGTTGCCTATGGCAGGGAAAGCATACTTCAAACGCAAGCGGACATTTTCAGGCAGCAATTCGTGCAAAGGTGCTGAAATCACTCCCGGATGATAAGAACTTGCCGGAAGATTAGCCGACTTTATTCCCCTGCAGAAATCCATCATCCTCTGTCCTGGAGCTGCCATAGGATTGAGCGGGGAATGTTTCTGTACCCAGTTGTAGAGACTCCGCTCGATGTCCATCTGGAAATGCATCACTGAAAGCGGTCCGTATTCCTGATAGCCCTGAACATCTTCCGGCTCCACGCTCACCACCACTCCGGAATTCGCCCACTTGGAATTGCGTATAGAATTGGACATACCGTTCAGCACGCACTCCCCTTCCGCAGTCGCTGAAGGCACCAGGATTCCGCCCGGACACATACAGAATGAAAAGACTCCACGGCCCTCAATCTGTTGCACGAAAGAATACTCCGCAGCGGGCATAAATGGTTGATATTTACCGTGATACTGGATTTTATTGATTAGAGACTGAGGATGCTCCACTCTCACTCCAAGGGCAAATCCCTTTGCTTCCAGAGCCCAACCTTTGCTGGCGAAAAGTTCATAGATATCACGAGCCGAATGCCCTGTGGCAAGTATTACCTTTTGCGCCCGGTACTCGACAGCAGAGGGCTCGGCGGCAGCTGTATCCTCAACTCTTACAATATAACCATCTCCGGCGCAAGGCACTATGTCACAAACTCTTGAGTCGAAATGATACTCCCCTCCGTGTTCGATGACGCATTTGCGTATGTTCTCCACTATCTGCGGAAGGCGGTCGCTGCCTATATGCGGATGTGCATCAGTCAGGATGGATTCGGAGGCACCGAACTGCACCAACTGATACAGGACCTCCCGTATGTCTCCCCTCTTTGTGGAACGGGTGTAGAGCTTTCCGTCTGAAAAAGTGCCTGCTCCACCTTCGCCGAAACAGTAATTCGAGTCGGGGTTCACGATTCCCTTGTCCGACAGACGGGCCACATCAACCTTCCTCGCGTGCACATCCCGGCCTCTTTCCAACACCACGGGTTTCAAGCCCAAAGTGAGAAGTTTCAGAGCGGCGAACATACCTGCCGGACCGGCTCCGACTATGATTACGGATGGGGCCGAGTGGACATCTTCATAAGGTGCAAGCCGGTATGTCTCAAGAGTTTCCCCCATCTTGCAGACCTGGTAACGCAATCTCCAAAGCACATCGGTTCTGGCATCCACGGAACGGCGCACAAGACGGCACTCCCCCACTGACTTGGGAGAAACCCCCAGGGCCTTTGCCGCGGCAGCCTTAAGTTCGACTTCAGATATTTCGCGCCCGATTTTGCAGGTAAGTTCGATTTCCTTCATAACTGTCTATTTGGCAAATGCTTCCATACGGGAAAGCGGAGCTACGTCCAGGGATGTTCTTTCACCGTTGAGATAGTGGTAATAACCGGCAATTGCTATCATCGCGGCATTGTCGGTGGTAAATTTGAATTCGGGCAGATAGACTTTCCATCCCCGCTTCAGCCCCTCCTCCGTGAGGCGTGACCTCAAGCCGCTGTTGGCAGACACTCCTCCACCGGCTGTGACTTGGGTAATCCCAGTCTGTTTGACCGCCTTGATCAGTTTGTCCATCAGAATGTCAATCAGAGCTTTCTGAAAAGAAGCACAAATGTCGGCCTTGTTTTCCTCAAGGAAGTTCGGATTCAGAGCCAACTGGTCCCGCACGAAATAAAGCAAGGATGTTTTGATGCCGCTGAAACTGTAGTCCAGGCCCGGGATGTGGGGTTTCGAGAATTTGAAACGCTCCGGGTCACCCTCCTTTGCAAGACGGTCTATGATAGGCCCTCCCGGATAGCCCAGCCCCATCATTTTGGAACATTTGTCGAAGGCCTCTCCCACTGCATCATCTATGGTGCGCCCTAAAATCTCGTAATGCAATGGGTCATCCACCCTGACTATCTGGGAGTTACCACCGGAAACCAGCAGGCAGAGATATGGGAAGGAAGGCATAGGCACATCCTTGTCCGGCTGCTTTACGAAATTGGCGAGGATATGGCCCTGAAGATGGTTCACCTCAATCAGAGGGACATTCAGGGATATGGCAAGAGTCTTGGCAAAAGAAGTGCCCACAAGCAGAGAGCCCAAAAGGCCGGGGCCTCTGGTGAAGGCTATGGCAGTGATGTCTTCCTTGGATATGCCTGCACGATGGATTGCCTCACTCACCACAGGCACAATGTTCTGCTGATGCGCCCTGGAGGCCAATTCCGGTATTACGCCGCCGTAGGCCTTATGGACATCTTGGCTGGCAATTACATTGGAGAGCAGCACCCCATCGCGGATTATGGCAGCGGAGGTGTCGTCGCAGGAAGATTCTATGCCGAGTATTATATCGCTCATTTGGTATCGGGTTTATATGTATTGCATCCACGGCTTATGCCTAAAGACCGCAAAATTCGCACAAAAATAGCAGAAAAAATGCAATACTTGGCTTTATCTCGGGGCAATTTTATAAATTTGTAAGATTTATGTAAAAGAACGGCCGGCATCGGGGCATTGATGAAAAAGTTTCTGCACATATTGAAAATTCTGGTGGTGATCACAGCAGCAATCATAGCCGCTGTATTCATAGCCATACAAGCCCCTGCCGTGCAGACGTTCATTGTTGAGAAGGCAGTGGCAAAAATAAAGGAAGCCACCAGTGCCGACATCACCTTCAGCCAAATCCACTTCAAGCCATTCACCCGGCTGGTTATAGACGACATTGCAGTCCTAGACAAAGCCCCCATAGCACCGCAGCCCGGAGATGTACCTATAGACACTCTCTTCCGCGCCGGCAACATCAGCATAACGTTCAGTCTTTCAAGTCTTTTGGGCGGCGAAGGCTTACATTTCTCCCAAGCCCGCATCCGCAACGCCCAGATAAACCTCGTACTCGAAGGGGAACAAGTGAACCTGGGGCGTATGTTCGGTCTGGAAGCCAAGGAAGACACCACGGCAGTCGAAGACAGGGAATTTTTCTCCATCGGAGACGTACGCATCGAAAATATGGGCTACAGTATGTACAACTACGGCCCTGAAAGAATAGTCCCGGAAGGAACATACCGCGAGAACGGAGAGCAAGTCGGGATTGACTGGACAGACCTCGAGGTGAAAGACATCAACCTCAAGGGCAAGAACCTGAAAATGAGGGGCAAGGTCATAGGAGGAAACCTTCTGGAAATGAGTTTCAAGGAAAGGAGCGGATTCAACTGCCGGCATATCAGCGGAGATGTCCGGGCAGGCAATGGCAATGTCATCATCCGCAATCTCAAGATCCGGGACGATTATTCCGACCTGTCACTCCCCTTCTTCGCGATGCGATACGCAGGCGCCCCGGCTTTTGCCGACTTCCTCAACCAGGTACACCTCGAAGGCAAAATAGACAACAGTTTTCTGGATTTCAAGACCCTGACTTTCTTCGCCCCCACCCTTGAAAACACCGGTCTGAGGGCAAATGTCAGCGGGCAGGTCAGCGGCCCTGTGAGCAATTTGCAGCTCAAGAATGTGAAGGTGAATATGGATGACAGAAGTTTTGCAGGCACGCTCAACGGCAGGATTTCCAATATTCCCGACATATACGAAATGCGCATCGACGCCCGCCTGAGCGCCTGTATGTTCAGCAGCCGTGGGGTGGACCGTCTCGTAAATGCCTGGACAGCTGAACGCATCGATTTTGCCAAATTCGCGAAGGGACAGCGTTTTATGATGGACTGCAATGTTGAAGGAAGGCTCAACCACCTTAGGGTTATACCCCACATCAACTCCCTGGACGGCAATATGGAAGCAGACCTGCAATTCAATCACCTCATAGACCCGATGCGGCCGATAAGGTTGAAGGGACTGATCCGCACCAGGGACCTCAATGCAGGCAAGATTGCAGGAATGGAGGCGCTGGGACCTGTATCTATGGAGGCCTCAGCCTCGCTGCTGATACCGGTGGACGGCAAATCTTCAATGAGTGCGCACATCGATTCCCTCAAAATCCGGAAGCTGAATCTGTTGGGCTATGATTATCAAGGCATTGCAGCAGCAGGAGACCTTACCTCCGACTATTTCGACGGCAAGCTCATCTGCAACGACCCGAACCTCAACTTCCTTTTTCAGGGTTTGTTCACTCTTGTACACGACCAGCACAAGGACAGAAACAGCAGCTGGAAATTCTATGCCAACATAGGCCACGCAGACCTCCACGCCCTCAAGCTTGACTCCCGCCCCATCTCACGACTGAGGCTCAGGACAGCCGCCAACTTCAACACCAACGAGCAAAAGGACATAAACGGGAAAATCAGCATCGACGGAATAATGCTCGAAAATGCATCCGGCACACACAATATCGGCAATGTCGAAATCTCCGCCGACCTGAAAGACAATATCAGCAGGATGAAGTTCAAGTCCTCATTCCTCGACGGGTCTTTCACCGGCAGCGCCTCCCCGATAGTATTCCTCGAAGACCTCAAGGCAGTGACCCTCAATAGGGATTTGCCGGTATTTGGAGAAGCTGATAATACTTTCAGCGGCAACCGCTATGAGATGAATTTCGAATTTTCGGATTCCCGGGACCTGTTCTCGTTCCTGATGCCGGGTCTGTACATAGCTGAAGGTTCGTCTTTCCGTCTGCGTCTCGATTCCAAAGGCTCTGCCACAGCCCGCATAAAATCGCAGCGGATTGCTTACAGGGACAAGTTCATAAAGGATATGGATGCGAGCTTCAGCAATGACGACAGCAGCTTAAACGGCAATCTCTACGGGAATATGGTGACCATCGGCAACCAGATTTCCATAGATGGGGCCCGGCTCAGCCTCTATGCTGACAACAACAGGATCGGGCTCGGGTTCAACTACGGCGAAAACGCGGAAGACGGGAACAAAGGGGAAGTCCTTGCGCTCGGCGAACTCGGCAGGGACCATTCCGGAGACCTGAGCGTCAACGTAAACATACTGCCTTCTGGACTGAGAATCAACTCTGCGGACTGGGACATAAGCGAGTCTGAATTTTCCGTAGCGGACGGACACGTCAGGATCAAAGGATTCGCTTTCACCTCCGGCGACCAGGGATTGAGACTCGACGGCTGTCTGGACAGGGCCGGCACCGACACCCTGAAAGTGGCCTTGGAACGGTTCGGGATAGGCCTTTTGAATCCTCTGCTGCCCGACAATATGCAACTCGGGGGCAACGCAACCGGACAGGCAACCATCATTTCACCGATTTCGCTGCCCAATATAGATATGGATCTGGTCTGCGACTCAACTGCAATAGGAGGAGTGCAACTGGGGCTGTTGAGCGCAAAATGCCATCTCAACCAGACTTTCAAACGCTTCGAAGCCAGCATCAGCAATGTCTATATGGACAGGATGAACCTGGACGGACGATTGTTTTACACCCCTTCATCCCAAATGCTTGAGGCAGATGCCCACCTTGACAAATTCAACCTTGCAATAGCCAAACCTTTCGTGGGTGAAATATTCAACGCCATAGGCGGGGAACTGTCCGGCAACCTGAGATATGACAGCACTCCGGGCAGGTTCAGGATTTCATCTGAAAATCTCTATCTGGACAACGGTCTGCTGAGCCTTCTGTTCACCAATGTACCTTACAATGTCTCGGGGCCGCTGGAAATAGACACTGAGGGGGCTCATTTCAGGGGGATATCCATCAAAGACAGGGAGAACGGAAAAGGAACACTTGCCGGAAGCATACTCTTCGGCGGATTCACTCATCCCGAACTGGATTTGAGGGCGTCAGTGACAAGTCTGGAATGTCTGAATGTTGACCAGAAGCAAAGCCCCTATTTCTACGGCCATATCTACGGCAGCGGCTCCGCACACATCCACGGGCCATTCTCATCCCTGGTACTGGACATTGATGCAACCACCGAGAAGACCGGCGACCTGCACATCCCGATTCCAAACACCAGTACTGCCGGCAACACGGACCTGCTCAGATTCAAGGGCATAGAAGTGCCTGTTGAAGTGGACCCTTACGAGGAAATGATTAAAAAATTCAAGGACATAGAGTCCCGGGCAGCCGATTTTGCAATCAACCTCAGAGTAAATGCCACTCCGGGAGTGACAGCCTACATAGAAATCGACAAGGCCAGCGGCAACGTGCTCTCGGCGAGGGGCAGCGGAATGGTGGAACTGAACAGCAGCGCCACAAGATTCGACATCAACGGAGACTATAACATCAGCGGCGGCAACTATAAATTCGTGGCCCTGGGCATTGCATCCCGCGACTTTGAAATCAAGGAAGGGAGCACCATCAAGTTCAACGGCGACATTATGGACAGCAATCTCAACATAGACGCTGTTTACAAGACCAAGGCCTCCCTGTCCACCCTTATTGCGGACACGACATCCGTCAACACCCGGAGGAATGTGGAATGCGGAATCCAGATTACCGACAAGCTCAGAAATCCGAGAATAGGATTCTCCATCGATGTGCCCGACATAGACCCTACCATAAAATCCAAGGTTGAAAGTGCCCTCAGCACTCAGGACAAGATTCAGAAACAGTTCCTTTCACTCATCATCTCCAACGCCTTCCTGCCGGACGAACAGTCTGGAATATTCAACACTTCCACCATTCTTGCCTCCAACCTGTCAGAGGTGATGTCCGGGCAGTTGAACAACATACTCCAAAGGCTTAACATACCTCTGGACCTCGGCCTGAACTATCAGCCCAACGACAGGGGCAACGATGTATTCGACGTGGCGGTCTCCACTCAGCTGTTCAACAACAGGGTAATCGTGAACGGCAACATAGGCAACCGGCAATACAACACCTCAGGGTCGAATACAAACATAGTGGGAGACATAGAAATCGAAATCAAGTTGGACAGGAAGGGTTCCTGGCGTCTGAATCTGTTCTCCCATTCCGCCGACCAGTACACCAATTATCTGGACAATTCCCAAAGAAACGGTCTGGGTATGGCCTATCAGGTGGAGTTCAACGGCATCAGCGACGAAGACCGCCAGGATTTACAGACAATCAGCATTGAAGAAGCACGGAAATGACAAATATGGACAACAAATTATATCTGGTGCCGGCACCGCTGGGAGATTACGAGCCTCAGACGGTGATTCCCGCACCTGTGCTGGAGAAACTCAGGGAAATCCGGATTTTTGTGGTGGAGGAATTGCGGACTGCGAGACGGTATCTGTCTCAGGCCGGCCTGAAAGGCCATATAGGCGAATTGGAATTCCACGAGTTGAATGAACATAGTGACCAGGCTTCAGTGGAGGCCCTTGCAGAACTTTTCGAAAGGGGTGATGTGGCTATGATATCGGAGGCAGGACTGCCCGCCGTTGCGGATCCGGGAGCAAAACTGGTGGCTCTGTGCCATAGACACGGAATCAGGGTGGTACCTCTGGTGGGCCCCTCTTCTATGATGCTGGCGCTGATGGGGTCCGGTCTGAACGGCCAGAACTTTGAATTTTGCGGCTATCTTCCTGCCAAGACCGGGGAGAGGCGTTCCAGGCTCAAGGATATTGAGAAAACTGTTGATGCCACGGGCAAGAGCCACATTTTCATAGAGACCCCCTACCGCAATGATTCCCTGCTGGAGGATTTTGTGGGCGTATGCCGGAGTGAGACTCTGCTATGCGTGGCTGCGGACATCACCACTGCTGACGAGTTCATACTGACGCTTACCGCCGGACAATGGAGGGCAAGGCTCAAGGAAGGCTTCCGTGTCGGGAAACGCCCCTGCGTCTTTATAATGGGCAGGTGGTTCTGAATAATCAGGTAATTATGAATAACTGCATTGTCGGTCCGCCGACAATATAAACACACAAGAGATATGACAAGTTTGCTTGAACTTGAAGGAATGGAATTCCATTCCAACCACGGTTGCAGCGAAGAGGAAAGAAAGCAAGGCAACCGTTTCGTCGTGGATTTTATGTCTGAACTGGACATAGCAAGGGCAGCGGCCTCGGATGATTTGAAAGACACCGTGGATGTGGCTGAAATCCACAAAATTGTGGCCCGGGAAATGCAGCAGCCGTCGAGGCTCATAGAGACCGTGGCCGCAAGAATAGTCAGGGCCATAGAGAAGAGATACCCGCGTCTGGAGCATTTTTCCATCAGAGTATCGAAACAGAATCCCCCAATCGAAGGCGGAAAGGCAGCCTGGTCCAGAATCACCGTGGACGGTGGCTGTGCCTGCTGAACAATATGAAAACAAGATTGAGAATTGCATTCCTGACTTTAGGATGCAAGTTGAATTATGCGGAAACTTCCACCTACGAGCGCAAACTGCTCAGGAATGCGAAGGGACTCGAAGTCGTACCCTGGTCCCAAGGTGCTGACCTGTACCTTGTAAACACCTGCTCGGTGACTGAACACTCGGACAAGAAATGCCGCAATATAATCAGAAAGCTGCACAGACAGTCTCCCGAGGCCGCAATCTTCGTGACAGGCTGTTATGCCGAACTCAAAAGGCCTGAGATTGAGGCTCTTGAAGGTGTGCAGAAAGTCTTCGGAGCAAAGGAGAAATCGCAGGTCGTGCCCCAGATGCTGGATCATATACTCAGCCTCAGTACAAGCGCGACTGCGGACGGGAATCCTCAAGTTTGCTCAAGGACAGATTTCTTCGGGGCCTATTCCACAGGAGAACGCACACGGTCCTTCCTCAAGGTCCAGGACGGTTGCGACTTCAAATGTGCCTACTGCACAGTGCCTTATGCCCGGGGTGAAAGCCGCAACGAGCCCATTGAAGCCATTGTACACAAGGCGGAGGAGATTGCCGCGACCGGATGCAGGGAGATTGTGCTCACCGGAGTGAACACGGGAGACTTCGGGAAAAGCACCGGGGAGTCGTTCTTCGAGCTCATACGCAAGCTCAACGATGTCGAAGGTATTGAAAGATACCGCATTTCATCAATTGAACCCAACCTGCTCACCGAAGAAATGGTGCTGTGGCTTGCGGACGGTACCAAATTCCTGCCACATTTCCATATTCCCCTCCAGAGCGGATGTGACGAAATACTGCTCCAGATGGGACGCAGATATGACACGGCAGCCTTCGCATCCAAACTCGAACTCATACGCCGTGCCTTTGCTCCCCGCAAGGTATTTTTCGGGATAGACGTAATCGTGGGCTTTCCGGGAGAGACAGAGGAGCATTTCAGGCAGACCCTTGACTTTCTCGAAAATGTCGCAAGACCTGCATTCATACACGTATTCCCCTACTCCCGCAGGGCAGGCACTCCAGCGGCATTGCGCAAGGACCAGGTGCAGGACAGCATCAAGACGGAAAGGGTTTCAAGGCTGGAGGAACTCAGCGCAAGACTCCATAGGGAATTCATAGAAAGTTGCTTGGGAGACAAAGCGAAAGTGCTGATTGAAAGCAAGTTGAAAGACGGAAGCCTGAGCGGATACACCGAAAACTACATTAAAGTGAGCTGCCGGGAAGGACAAATCGGCAATTGCACGGAAATTACACTGGACCGCAACAACACAGGTTTGGACAAGGACCTGACAGAACCGGAAGAATGACAAAGACAAGACTCACATTTATGGGCAGCGGCACTTCACAGGGAGTGCCGGTGATAGGCTGCAACTGCCCGGTATGCAAAAGCACAGACCCCAAAGACAAGAGATTCAGGTCAAGCGTGCTTGTGGAACACGAAGGGATGACCATACTGGTGGATGCCGGCCCGGATTTCCGCTCCCAGATGCTACGAGAAGGTGTCACCCATCTGGATGCCATACTCCTCACCCACAATCACAAGGACCACACCGGAGGACTGGACGATGTGAGGGCCCTGAATTACACCGAGGGACGCGCCTGCGACATCTACTGCGAAAAGTATGTGGAGGACTCCCTGAGGCAGGAATATGCCTACGCATTCTCCGAACACAAATATCCCGGAGTGCCGGAGTGGCACATACACAATATAGAGAACCAGCCTTTCGAGGTGATTGTGGACGACAACGCCCCACGCCTGCAATGGGTCAGCAACGAAGGTTACAAGGAGATTCCCCTTCCTGGAGGTCCGCATCTCCGCAGCACCCGCATTATCCCGATAAGGGGTTTCCACGCGGCACTTCCGGTCCTGGGTTTCCGTTTCGGGGACATAGCCTACTGCACCGATATGAACTATATCCCGGAAGAGGAATTCAGCAAGCTCGAAGGCCTGGAGCATTTCATTATCAATACGGTAAAGAGGGGCACACACAACTCGCACTGGGGACTTGAGCAGGCGCTGCAGGTATGCGAAAAGGTGGGCGCCAGACATTCCTGGCTCACCCACCTCAGCGACCGTCTGCCACGTTATGCAGACTTCGTGAAAGAACTTTCAGGCTCCTCCGTAGTGCCCGCCTATGACGGACTGGTCATCGAAGCCTGAATTTCCCTTATTTCAATTTTTTGATTTTCTTGTCAGCCGGAGTGGCTTTGCGGAATGAGATTGCATATCCTCCGCCCTCGACTGCATCCTGAACAAACTTGCTCTTGCTGGTGCACCTGTACTGCCTGATGCTGTGTGCATAGGTATTGGTGAAACAGTTGGATTCAGGAGTGTCGCTGTAAACCGTAGCCACATATTCCACACCCGGCTCAAGGAAGTCGAATACTATGCTGCTGCGGTGGTTCTTCTCTCCGGTCACATTGCCCACGAACCAGTCACCTGTGCCCTTTGCCTTGCGGGCCACGGTGATGTATTCTCCCGGTTCAGCCTCGAGATAACGGCTCTCTTCCCAGTCGATAGCCACATCCTTTATGAACTGGAAGGCCTCAGGGAAGCGGTCATAGTTTTCAGGAAGGTCTGCTGCCATCTGCAGAGGTGAGGACATCACCACATAGATGCCGAGCTGGTTGGCAAGTGTGCAGTTGGCGTGGGAGTTGTTGTTCGGATTTACCTTTGAAATATCGGTTTCGAAAATGCCCGGGGTGTAGTCCATAGGACCGCCAATCAGACGGGTAAAAGGAAGCACACTCACGTGGAAAGGTTTGCTGCCTCCGAAAGCCTGATATTCGGTACCCCTTGCGGATTCATTGCCGATGAGGTTAGGCCAGGTGCGGCAAAGACCGGTCGGACGCACAGCCTCGTGCGCATTGACCATAATCTTGTGCTTTGCGGCCTCAGTCACAGCGTAGAGATAGTGGTTAATCATCCACTGGTTGTAATGGTTGTTGCCCTTTGGAATCATATTGCCCACATAGCCGCTCTTGACTGCAGGATAGCCGTGGTCGTTCATAAACTGATAGGCCTTCTCCATATGCCTTTCGTAATTGCGCACGGAAGCTGAGGTCTCGTGATGCATAATCATTTTGATGCCCTTCTCCGCAGCATATTTCTCGATTTCCTCCAAATCGAAGTCTGGATAAGGGGTCACGAAGTCGAAGACATAGTCCTTCATATGGCCGAACCAGTCTTCCCAGCCCACGTTCCAACCTTCCACGAGCACTCCGTCGAACCCGTTTGCAGAAGCGTAGTCTATGTATTTCTTCACATTAGCAGTAGTTGCTCCGTGGCGGCCGTGAGGTTTTACCTTTGTGAGGTCGTCAGTGTCGATATGGGTGCTGTTCAAATCCCAGGTGTAGGACCAGTCACTGCGGCCGGCTATCATCTCCCACCATACTCCCATATATTTGCAAGGCTTGATCCAGGAGGTGTCCTCAATCTTGCAAGGCTCATTGAGGTTGAGGGTGATGCGGGAAGCAAGTATGTCGCGCGCGTCGTCGCTCACAATCACAGTTCTCCACGGAGTGGTGCAAGGGCTCTGCATATATGCCAGGTCTCCGTTCGGGTCAGGTGTAAGGTGAGCCTTGAACACCATATTCTTGTCATCCAGAAGCAGATGCATTGCAGGATAGTTCACAAGGGCAGCCTCGTGGAGATTGATATAAATCCCGTCGTCGGTCTTCATCTGGAGGGAGGTCTGCACACCGGTCTCGGAGAAAATTGTCTGGGACAGGTTGTCGCAGATGGCACTTGAGAGCAGACCGCGGATTTCGCTCAGGCGTGAACGGGTGTAGTCATATTCCTGGGTGTCGTAGTCTCCCGGGATCCACCAGGCCGTGTGGTCTCCCGTCATTGCAAACTCCGTGAGTTCATCGGTGATTACGAAATAGGCCATAGACTTCTGGTCCGGGAACTCATAGCGCAAGCCCATCCCGTCGTCGAAAACGCGGAAGCAGATCTTCATAAACCTGTTGCTGGAAGTCTGCCTCAAGGTCACAGTCATTTCGTTGCAGTGGTTGCGGATCTGGGACTCCTCTCCCCAAACCGGATTCCAGGTCTCGTCGATTTCTCTGGTCGCTGTCTCGGAGATTTCGAACCAGTCATACATTCCGCTGCCCTGGAGTTTGAAGCCCAAATGGCTCTCCCCCACCACCGGCTTGCCCTTGTAGTCAAGAGAATAGACCGGAATATGACCGTCTTTGAGATTGAAACTTAGTTCCAGGTTCCCGTCCGGGCTGGAAACTTTTCTGAGATTTGCGTCTTGGGCCGACATAAGACCGGCTGAAACGCTAAGAACAATGAGTAAAGTGAGAAACTTCTTCATATAATGTTATTAATTAGTAAGCTGATGGATACCACTCACAAATTTATACACATTAGTATTACCATTCAAGAGCAGGCGACCATAATACAAATAATATTTGGACCAACTGCATTAAGAATCAGATGAATAGCAATTGGGCCGGCCACTTATAATACAAAAAAAGCGGAAAGAATCATCTTCCCGCTTCAAAGGATATTCAGCAAAAACTATTGCTGTGACTGTTTAACAATCTCGTCGTACTTCTTGTACAGTGCAAGATACTCGTCGCTCTGGCTGCTGAAACGATAGTAGATATTCTTCAGATAGAGAGCCACACTGGTCTTGATGTCGTCGGACTTGGTCACTGCATAAGCTTTCTCGAAAGGCTCGATTGCATCCTTGAGGTACTGCTCGAACTGCGCTACGAGAGCCTCGTATTTCTTGTCATCGTACTCATTGGAAGCCTTCTCCGAAAGCACGACAGCATCGTTATAATACATCACTCCTGCACCGATGAATCCGAATTCATAAGCCGGATTGATTTCAGCACACTTGTAGTATGAAGCCTTTGCCTGAGCCTTCAGGTTTGCCTTTTCAGTCTCGTCCTCAGTCTTGTCAGCCAACTCGTTGTAGATGTTGCCTTTCACATAGTAGAGGGAAGCGTTGTTTGGCTCGTTCTTGATTGCCACATCGAGCAGAGCGAACAGCTTGTTAGGATCCTCCTTGTTTTCGATGTAGAAATTGATGAGGGAAATAAGTATGCTCTGGCTCTGAGGGAACTGGCTGAAACCCTGCTCAATCACTGATTTAGCCTTTTCGATGTCCCCGAGATTCTTGTAAATGTCGTGGAGTTTGGCAAAGACCTCGCCGTCCTCATAGTAATAATTGTTCTCGAGACATTTCTCAAAGAAACCTCGGGCTCTGTCGAATTTTGCAACTGCTGCGAGCGAGTCGGAAGCAGCTGTTTGGGTGGCATCCATCCAGGCGGTGAAACCTGCGTTGTAGAGTGCTGTGGTATCGACCTGGCACAAAGGAGCAGTGGCTGATGCAATTGCGGACATCTCGAACTTTTGGCTGGAGAGGTCGTAGCGGCCGAAGGTGTATTCGTTCAGACCTTCACTGAGGTATTTGGCTGCGATGTCCTTGAGGGCAGTTTCAACATCCTTCTTCTTTGCCTGTTTCACGTCCACTTCACCTGCCTTCGCATAAGCCTTAAGTGCTGAAGCAAGTGCATCCTCGAAAACGGGCGCAGTAACCTCAATCATCTGGAGTTGTCCGTTTTCACCGAAATAGAGGTTCTTGTCATCAAAGACCTGCTTGAGATATTTAGCGCCTCCCAGAACGACATTTTCCTGTGACTTCGGAGACTGTCCGGAAAGCATAAGCTGTATCTCAGTCTGGCTGGCGCCGAGCAACAACTGACCTGCAGGAGCATTGTAGGCATCCATATAGGCTTTACCGATTTTCAACCAGGTGGCAGGTGCCACGGCCTTCTTCGGATTTTCTGCTACTGCTTCAGCCTTGGCTACTGCAGCTTTCAAAGCCTCCGGTGATTTCTGCTGTGCAGAAGCAATCACGGTGCAGCACAAAAGCGCTGCGGTAATGAACTTTTTCATAATAAATTGGTTTATTGTCTTTTAATTATCGGTTTCCAAGGCATCATCTTGAGCATTTGGAAGTTCGGATTCCTGCACAGGCTGCTCCACCGGTGCTTCCGTCTCCTCTTCATCGTTTTTAGCCACAACGGAAACGGCAGCTATGGAGTCCCCCTCCTTGATGTTGATCAGACGCACACCCTGGGTAGCCCTGCCGGCAACCCTTATGTCTGAAACAGCCATCCTTATGGTGAGTCCGGATTTTGTTATTATCATAAGGTCATCCGCATCGGTGACATTCTTGATGGCAATCAGGTCGCCTGTCTTGTCGGTGATGTTGATGGTCTTGACACCCTTGCTGCCGCGGTTGGTCTTGCGGTATTCCTCGAAGTCGGAGCGTTTGCCATAGCCGTTGGAACTGACAACAAGTATGCTGTGGGAAGCCGCATCTTCTGCCTCCGGCTCATAGCTGAGCATTCCGACCACCTCGTTGGCATCGTCATCCAGGTTGATAGCCTTGACTCCGGCAGCCGTACGGCCCATAGGACGCACATCGCTTTCATCGAACCTCACGCAACGTCCCTGTTTCCCGGCAATGAAAATCTCGCTGCTGCCGCTTGTAAGTGCCACATCGAGCAACTCATCCCCTTCCTTGATGGTGAGGGCAATGACACCGTTTGCACGAGGTCTGGAGTAAGCCTCAAGAGTAGTCTTCTTGATGATGCCGTTCTTCGTGCAGAGCACCACATAATTGTTGTTCACATAGTCCTCGTCCTTGAGGTTGCGGACATTCAGATAGGCCTTGATTCTGTCCTCTGCGGTGAGGTTCAGAATGTTCTGAATTGCCCTGCCCTTGGATGCACGTGAGCCTTCAGGGATTTCGTAAACCTTGAGCCAGAAGCACTTGGCACTCTCTGTGAAGAGCAGAAGGGTACTGTGCATATTGGCCACGTAGATGTGCTCTATGAAGTCTTCGTCCCTCTTGGAAGCGCCCTTCATTCCCACTCCTCCTCGGGCCTGGGTCCTGTATTCGGTGAGCGCCGTCCTCTTGATATAGCCAAGGTGGGAAATGGTCACCACCACGTCCTCGTCCGGATAGAAGTCCTCAGGATTGAATTCATCCGCAGACATCGTGATTTCGGTACGTCTTGCATCGCCGTACTTCTCCTTCATGCTGAGGGTCTCATCCTTGATGATAGCCATCTGCATTTCGTTGCTGCCGAGCACGTCGATGCAGTATTTGATGAATTTCATCAGTTCATCGTATTCAGCCTGCAGTTTCTCCCTCTCAAGTCCGGTGAGCTGTCTGAGCCTCATTTCCACGATTGCAGAAGCCTGCACCTCGGAGAAACCGAACCTCTCCTGGAGGGCTGTCCTGGCTTCCTCCGCATTCTTGGAGGCCTTGATGATGGCTATGATTTCATCTATGATATCCAGAGCCTTGAGCAAACCTTCCAGAATGTGGGCACGGGCCTGGGCCTTCTTGAGGTCGAACTTGGTCCTGCGCACAATCACCTCGTGGCGGAAATCCACGAAATGCCTGAGTATATCCTTGAGGCTCAATGTGTAAGGACGACCTCCCACGAGAGCCACATTGTTCACTGAGAAGCTGGACTGCAGCGGAGAATACTTGAAGAGGTTATTCAGCACCACGCTGGAATTGGCTCCCATCTTGAGGCGGATGACGATTCTGACACCTTTGCGGGTGGTTTCGTCATTGACATAGGAAATCCCATCAACTTTCTTTGTCTCAACAAGTTCAGCAATCTTCTCAATGAGTTCGCGCTTGTTGACCATATAAGGGATTTCAGTCACGACTATGGTTTCCCTGCCGCTTTCGCTCACCTCGATTTCAGTCTTTGAACGGATGACAATTCTGCCCTGACCGGTCTCGAACGCATCCCTGATGCCCTGACGGCCCATAATGATACCTCCAGTCGGGAAGTCCGGGCCCTTGATGTAATGCATCAGTTCGTCAGTGGTTATGTCAGGATTGTCGATGTAGGCGCAAATGCCGTCGCAGCACTCGCTCAGGTTGTGCGGAGCCATATTCGTGGCCATTCCCACAGCAATTCCGGAGGAACCGTTGAGCAGCACAAGCGGCAGTTTGGTAGGCATTACGGTCGGCTCCTGGAGGGAGTCGTCGAAGTTGTTCTGCATATCCACGGTATCCTTCTCCAGGTCTCCGAGAATATCCTCTGAAATTTTCTCGAGCTTTGCCTCGGTGTAACGCATTGCCGCAACCGGGTCACCGTCCATTGAACCGAAGTTTCCCTGACCGAACACAAGCGGATAACGCACGCTCCACCACTGTGCAAGGCGGGCCATTGCATCGTAAACACTTGAATCTCCGTGCGGATGATATTTACCCAGAACCTCACCTACGATTCTGGCCGATTTCTTTGTCTGTCCTGAATAGGAAAGTCCCAAACCGTCCATTCCGAAAAGCACTCGCCTGTGCACCGGCTTGAATCCGTCCCTCACATCCGGAAGAGCACGGGACACGATTACAGACATTGAGTAGTCGATATAGGCACTCCTCATCTCCTGTTCGATATCCACCTGCTCGATTTTTCCGGTAAACTGTTCTTCGTTGTTTTCCATCAATATTCCTTAAATTTTAATCATCAAAACGGTCGCGGAACTATTCCCGAAGGCCTGAATCTGCGCATCAATCGGCATCGCGACATATCTTGCAAATATACGTACAAATACTTAATTTTGCAAAAGCAGAGCCAACAAAGGCTCAAATCACATCAAGAAAGTATGATCAGACCCAATATATCCGACGATTTCCAGTCGATTGTAAATTATTCACGAGAAGAAGCCATCAGGACCGGGCACAGGAACATTATGCCTGACCATCTCTACCTTGCGATGATACGCCACGGGGAGAATTATGCGGTGTTGCATCTGAAGTTCTGCGGGATAGACCTCAGGGATATGAAGGAGTTCATCGACTCGGGAGTTTTCCTCGACAAAGCCATACCTTATTCTGAAATCGACAGCATAGGTCTGGACAGGAACAGTACCAACGTAATGAGCCTGGCCTATTTGGATGCAAGTCTTGCAGGAAGCGGAAAAATGCTGCCTCAGCACCTTCTGCTGGCACTTTCGCGCACTCCGTCCCGTGGCACGGAATACCTCAGGGAACACGGTCTGGACCACAGGAAACTCCTCGTGGATTTCGTAAACCTCGGAGTGATGAGGGACAATGACGAGGGGCTTGGAACGGAAGAAGGGAAAGGTGAAGAATACCATCCTGCAGAGGAGGGGTATGAGCAGCCTCAGACGGAGACGACAGAAGAAAAGGATGAGAGCGCCCTTTTCAAATATGGGCACGACCTCACCAAAGCTGCGGGACAGATGAAGCTGGACCCCGTGGTGGGACGTGACAGGGAAATAATGAGGGTCATCGAAATCCTTGGGAAGCGCAAGAAAAACAACGCCATACTCATAGGGGAACCGGGAGTGGGCAAGTCCGCAATAGTGGAGGGCATTGCCATCAACATTGCCACCGGGAACGTGCCGGATCCCCTGCTGAACAAGCGCATAGTCTCCATAGACATAGCTTCAATCGTGGCCGGAACCCGCTACAGGGGCGATTTCGAGAAGAGAATGAAGGAGATTATCGAAGATGCACGGAACAATCCTGACATCATACTCTTCATAGACGAGATTCACACGGTGGTCGGAGCCGGAGGTGCATCCGGGAGCCTTGATGCCGCAAACATACTCAAGCCGGCCCTTGCAAGAGGGGAATTTCAATGCATCGGAGCCACCACCCTTGATGAATTCCGCAAGGTGATAGAAAAAGACGGGGCATTGGAGAGGCGTTTCCAGAAAGTACTGGTGAATCCGACCTCCCCCGCTGAGACTGCCGAAATCCTGGACAGGATGCTCCCCTACTACGAAGATCATCACGGGGTGCATTACAGGAAGGAAGCCCTGACAGCCTGCGTCACTATGTCGGAGCGCTATCTCACCGACAGATGCCTGCCCGACAAGGCTCTGGACGTGATGGACGAAGCAGGATCGATGGTCCGTCTGCACAAGGCCTCCGGGATTGTCACAAGCGAGGATGTTGCCGCAGTGATTTCGGGTATGACAGGAATACCTGTGAGCAATATAGCCCAATCCGAAAGGGACAAGATACTGAAGATGTCCCAAAGGCTCCAGAACCGTATAATCGGACAGAAGGAGGCCGTGGAATGTGTGGTACGGGCAATTCAGAGGAATCGCGCCGGCATAAAGGACCCACTCAGGCCCATAGGCACCTTTCTTTTCGTGGGTCCGACCGGGGTGGGCAAGACCGAGCTGGCCAAGAGCATAGCAGAATATCTGTTTGATTCCCAAGACAATATGGTGAGGATAGATATGAGCGAGTACACGGAGAAGTTCAATGTATCCCGGTTGATAGGTGCGCCTCCCGGATATGTCGGATATGGAGAAGGCGGGCAATTGAGCGAAAAGGTCAGGCGCAAGCCTTATTCCGTGGTGCTTCTCGACGAGATTGAAAAGGCTCATCCGGATGTGTTCAGCCTGCTTCTCCAGGTTATGGATGACGGAAGGCTCACCGACAGCGACGGCAGGACCGTGGATTTCCGCAACACCATACTGATAATGACATCCAACGCCGGCACCCGCGAAGTGAACGAGTATGGCAGCGGACTGGGATTCAACGCCCCTGGACGCAATGTGGATGCAAAACGCAGAACGGTGCTGGACAAGGCCCTACGCAAGACTTTCCCGCCGGAATTCATAAACAGAATCGATGAAATCGTGTTCTTCAACAGTCTCTCCAAGGAAGATGTGGGCAAAATTGTGGGCATCGAGTTGAACAAGTTGAAAACCAGGGTAAACGGATGGAATTTGAGTTTTACTCCGGCCCTCATGGCTGCTGCAGCTGACGAAGGCTTCGACCCGGAATATGGGGCAAGACCTCTTCGCAGGGCAATCCAGAGGCTTGTGGAGGACCCTGTTTCATCCTACATCATCCGTCACCACAAAAAAGACAAGGCATTGAAATTGAAGGTGGATATGACAGATGAAGGACCTGTGGTCACGGAAGTTGCGCCGAAAGCATCTGCCGGGAAAAAGCAGGCGGCCAAAATATGACAAATGTTATGAAAAGAATCAGCGTTCTATTGGTGCTATGCACAGTTATGCTGTCCTGCAGCCAGGGAAGTGCAAGGACAGTCATTGAAAACCAGACCAAAGAAAGGCCCCAGGCACCTGAGGGCTATGCAGCCGATGCGACCTACCTCTATGCTGAAAAGGACGGGGAGGGGCTCTATCTTGACATTTACGAAAGCTCCACATCCACCCAGGGCCAGCCGACTCTCATTTATCTTTTCGGAGGCGGTTTCATACGTGGCACAAGGGATGCATCCCATCTGATGCCGTTTTTCAGCGCCCTGAACGACAGGGGCTACGATGTGGTTTCCATCGATTACAGGCTTGGACTGAAAGGCAAGGGAAAGGTAGGCCTGGGCACAGTGGACAATCTGGACAGGGCCATACATATGGTTGTGGAGGACCTTTTCGATGCAACGGCATTCCTGATTGACAATAGGGAGGAATTGGGCATCGACACTGACAATCTGGTGCTCATAGGTTCTTCTGCAGGGGCCATTTCAGTTTTGCAGGCTGAATATGAGATAGCCAATAAGAGTTCATATACATCCGCGCTGCCCTCCGGCTTCAATTACAAGGGAATTGTGTCATTGGCTGGTGCAGTGCTCAGCCGCAACGGGGCGCTCAAATATGAGTCGGAACCCTGTCCAATGCTGCTTTTCCACGGCACTGCGGATGACGTGGTGGATTACAAGCAAATACGTTTTTTCAAACTGGGATGGTACGGTTCAAACACAATTGCGAAAGTCTGCGACAAAAATGCCTACAACTACAGCATTTACCGTTTCAAGGATGCGAGACACGAAATTGCAGACTCCGGGATGGAGAATATCAATATCATTGACGAGTTCATTCGGGTGAATATCCTGCAGGGGCAGCGGCGCGTGGTGGATGCACTTGTGGATGACCCTCGGATTGAAGTTTCCACGCTTACCCTCGATGAACTGTATAATTAAAGTTTCGCAAATACGAACCATCTACAGGGGATGACCAAAAAGCCTTTTGTTCATCCCCTTAGGGACTCCTTAACCCCCGCAGACTCGCGTCTGCGGCCCCTATTAGGGGCATTTCGCACCTCTGGTGCGGTCCCTTCGGGACTTTTTAGCCACCCACTTATTTTTCAGTCAGAGGGCCGGCTCTATAGCCCCTGCCTCTTCGCCTCGTCCCAAATCTCATCCATCTGGGCAAGAGTCATATCCTTGAGGTCGCGGCCCTGCCTGATGGTATTTTCCTCAAGATAGGTGAACCTGCGGCGGAACTTTGCGCAAGTTTTCTCCAGAGCGGTATCAGGATTCAGTTTGTAAAGCCTCCCGGCATTGACCAGAGCGAAAATCATATCCCCAAGTTCATCCTCTGCCCTATCCTTCGCAGCATTCCTCGCCTCGTCAGATTCCGCAGCATCAATGGCCCGGAGTTCCCTCTCGAGTTCGCCTTCCTCCTCCTTGACCTTCTCCCAGACATCCTCCTTCTGCTCCCAGTCAAAGCCCACACCTCGGGCCTTGTCCTGGATGCGGTAGGCCTTAATCATAGACGGAAGCGACTCCGGCACTCCGCTGAGCACCCTCTTGTTCCCGTCCTTCTCCCTGGTCTTGAGCATCTCCCAATTCTTCACCACATCCTCAGCCGAAGACACCTCAGTGCTTGAAAATACGTGCGGATGGCGATATATCAACTTATCACACAGGTGGTTAATGACATCGGCAATATCAAACTCCCCCTTCTCATCCCCCATCTTGGCATAGAAAACCACGTGCAGGAGCAAATCTCCCAGTTCCTTACAGATTTCGTGATGGTCGTTCTTGAGTATGGCATCGCTGAGTTCATAAGTCTCCTCTATGGTCTGAGGACGCAGGCTCTCGTTGGTCTGCTTGCGGTCCCACGGGCATTTAACGCGGAGTTCGTCGAGTATGTCCAGAAGCCTTCCGAATGCTTCCAATTTCTGTTCCCTTGTATTCATATTTTTTAATCAATATATTTGCCTTTGCGAACCCAGTGAATATATCCGTAAATGGCTGAAATTGCATAAATTGCATATAATATTGTCATAGGTATCATTCCCTGGGAGAAGCAGAGCCAGGCCGAAACCACATCTGCAACCACCCACAGCAGCCATTGTTGCGGATAAGATTTGGCCAGCCACCAGGTTGCAATTCCGCTGAGCACAGTTACCGCCGCATCCGCCACCGACATAGAGTCACCCATCAGGCGCAACAGGAAGAAAAGGGCAGTTGTACCGGCCAGCATCACCGCAGTCGAGACAAGCCAGACTTTCCATCCCGGACGGCGCAGATGCAGAGATTCAGTCCCCGAGTCCATCTGTCCGTCCGCTATCCGGGCATCCTTCCTCCATTGATACAGCCCCACCACTGCCATAACCACATAATAGGCATTCAATCCGGCAGAAGCATACAGCCCGCCAGCCACGAAAGAGACTATGGCAGCCGCAGAAGAGAGGAACTGCATCAGCCACATCCAGTTGCTCTGGCGGATTTCGAGGACCAGAAAAATCAGTCCGGTGACAAGGGTAAAAATCTCAAAGAAATTGGTATCCATTCACTTAGAGTTCCAACCACTATCAATTACTACAGAACAAGACCGGACCGGAATCCTGACGGACCCGAATCCGGCCTCACTTGTTTAGAAAATCCGATTATTCAGCCTTTCCGTTTGAGCCGAGAACCTCTACAATCTTGTGTATATAGAGCTTCTTCATCTCATCCCTTGCAGGTCCGAGGTACTTGCGTGGGTCGAACTCACCCGGTTTCTCTGCGAATACCTTGCGGATTGCAGCTGTCATTGCAAGACGTGAGTCAGAGTCGATGTTGATCTTACAGACAGCGCTCTTTGAAGCCTCGCGGAGCTGCTCCTCAGGAATACCCACTGCATCAGGAAGCTTTCCGCCGTACTGGTCGATAATCTTCACATACTCCTGCGGAACTGAAGAAGAACCGTGGAGAACGATTGGGAAGCCAGGAAGCTTTGCCTCAATCTCGTGGAGCACGTTGAATGCGAGAGGCGGCGGAACGAGGAGACCGGTCTTAGGGTCTCTTGTGCACTGCTCAGGCTTGAACTTGTAAGCTCCGTGGGAAGTTCCGATGGAAATTGCGAGAGAGTCGCAGCCTGTGCGGGTTGCGAAGTCAATAACTTCCTCAGGCTTGGTGTAGTGAGACTCCTCAGCCGCAACCTCATCCTCAACACCTGCAAGCACTCCGAGCTCAGCCTCTACAGTCACGTCAAACTGGTGAGCATACTCGACAACCTTCTTGGTGAGGGCAATGTTCTCCTCATAAGGAAGAGCAGAACCGTCGATCATCACTGATGAGAAGCCCATATCCACGCAGCTCTTGCAAGTCTCGAAGCTGTCGCCGTGGTCGAGGTGAAGAACAATCTGCGGTTTCTCCCATCCGAGTTCCTTTGCATACTCCACTGCACCCTCTGCCATATAGCGGAGAAGGGTCTGGTTTGCATAATTGCGGGCACCCTTGGATACCTGGAGAATAACTGGGGACTTGGTCTCTGCCGCAGCCTGGATGATGGCCTGGAGCTGCTCCATATTATTGAAGTTGAACGCAGGAATAGCATAGCCACCCTTGATAGCCTTGGCGAACATCTCTCTGGTGTTCACAAGACCGATTTTTTTGTAAGATACCATAACGATATAAAATTATACTAAAACAATTCTGTCATTCAAGTACTGCCGCAGGCGCAAAAGGACGCCTCACGGAAAAATAACAAGTTGTAAGACTTGCCGCACAAAAAATCACGCAAAAATAACTAATTTTGCGAAAACTAAAAAGACAGACAACAAAAACCATACAAAACAATGGCAAAAGACAATAGAAAAGTGGTAATTTTCTCGGCCCCTTCAGGTTCGGGCAAAAGCACAGTGGTAAACCACATTCTCAAACTTCATCCGGAGCTGGAATTCTCCATTTCCGCAGCCTCCAGGGCTCCTCGGGGAACTGAACAGAACGGGGTGGAATACTATTTTATGACTGCCGACGAATTCCGGAGAAGGATTGCGGCCGATGAATTTGTGGAATATGAGGAGGTCTATGCCGGGTCTTATTACGGCACTCTCAAAAGTGAGGTGGAGAGAATCTGGAACAAGGGCAACGCCATCATTTTCGATGTGGACGTGAAGGGAGGAGTGAGCCTGAAGAAATATTTCGGGGACAGAGCGCTTTCCATATTCATACAGGCTCCATCGGTTCAGGTGCTCCGGGAGAGACTTGTGGGCAGGGGGACGGATTCTGCAGAAGCCATTGAAAGAAGGGTGGCAAAGGCAGCCGAAGAGATGACTTATGCAGACAAGTTCGACCGCATACTCATCAACGACGACTTGTCCAAGGCCTATGCCGATGCAGAACAAATGGTTGGCGATTTTTTAGACTGCCCCGAAACATCAAGCCCGGACTGGGCATAAGTGAATGAAACAGACAGCAATCTACTCCGGCTCCTTCAACCCGCTGCACATAGGCCATCTGGAAATCCTGAGGCATCTGGTCAGGGATTTTGACCGGGTGCTGCTGGTGGTCTCCCCGCGCAACCCCCTCAAGTCCACTGCGACAGTCTCCGATGCACAGGCCCGTTTGAAAGCCGCCCGGGAGGCAGTCGCAAGACATCCCGAAACAGCCTCAAAAGTGGAAGTCTCAGACATAGAATTCCGCCTGGGAGAGCCCAACTACACAATACGGACTCTGGAAGGTCTGAAATCCGAACAGCCAGATGCACGATTATGGCTGACCATAGGAGGAGACCAGCTTGCCGATTTCCGCCGCTGGAAAGACTACCGCCGCATCCTACTGGAGCACGGCATCTGCGTATTTCCCCGCCGGGGGCACGATCTCACGGCTCTCGCTGCAGACCTGCGGAAAGAAAATCCCGACTACCGTATCCGCTTGATGGAAATGCCTTTGATAGACGTCTCCTCCACACAAATCAGAGAGGCCCTCGCACGCGGCGAAGACCCCTCTGGATTGCTTATGTAATTCTCAAACAATAACCTGCATCATCTTTGAAAATCTGACCTCGAAAATCCAGGCCTGACATAACCCAGACAAAATGCGGGATGAAAAAACTTGTACCCCCGTGCGGAATCGAACCGCAACCGTCAGAACCGGAATCTGAAATTCTATCCATTAAACTACGGAGGCATAGCCCTTTCTGACTGACAATATCAAAAAGGACTGCAAAGATAATGAATTTTCCAGAATTATATTACCTTTGTGCGCCTAAATCTACTTATGTAATCCTCAAATAATAAACTGCATCATCTTTGAAAATCTTTTCGGTCCATATTTCCTCCCTCATCAGTCACATAGCTACGGCTATGCTCCTTCTTCGGGTGAAAATCTGACCTCGAAAATCTAATTCAAATCTGACGCAACTTATTATTTTCATATTACACAA